>NC_020059.1:790500-1098250 GCF_000330885.1 Rhizobium tropici CIAT 899 | reverse complement strand
CGCACCGCGAAGGCCAAGGCCGCCCAGCGCGGTGCTGCCGCGCAGGCTCAGGCTGCCAAGGGCAACCGCACCACGGGAAGCCAGGCCGGGCTGCTTGCGCTTGCCCCTTCCTCTTCCCTTAGGCGATTTTCGCTTTTGCGGGGCCATTCATCAGTTCCTTGTTTCGCCCTTCATCTATCTCCACAGTATGTTTCAGGCGCGGCGGAAAATCGACAGGGCGATTGACATCCACAGGCTGCTGCATCGTCACGGCACCGGAGCCGTCGAACGGAATGAGGATGGTAATGACCGTGCCCTCGCCCGGCGCGCTGGCAATCGAGAAGTTTCCGCCGTGCAGGCCGACGAGGCCCTTGACCAGCGACAGACCGAGCCCGGTGCCGGCGTAACGACGGGTGTAATCGTTCTGGATCTGCACGAAGGGCTGGCCGAGCGAGGCAAGGCGCTCACTGGCAATGCCGATGCCCGTATCGCCGATCGACAGCTTCAACATGCCATCGGCCAAGGCCGCGTCGATGGTGATCGCGCCGCCGGCATCGGTGAACTTGATGGCATTGCCGACGAGGTTGATGAGGATCTGCTGGATCGCCCGCTGGTCGGCGACGATCTCGCCGAGACCGCGCTGGATACGGCTCGTCAGCGTCAGCCCCTTCTCCTTCGCCTGCAGCCCGAGCATTGCTTCGCAGGTCGCAATGGTGTCCTCGATCGCGAAGGATTCGAGCAGCAGTTCGTAGCGGCCAGCCTCGATCTTGCTCATGTCGAGCATGGTATTGACGACCGACAGAAGATGGGCGCCCGACTGGCGGATCAAGCCGACATATTCGCGCTGGCGGTCATTTTCCAGTTTGCCGAAGTATTCGCCGCTCAGGATATCGGAGAAGCCCAGGATGGCGTTGAGCGGCGTGCGCAGTTCGTGGCTGACGGCAGCGAGGAAGCGTGACTTGGCGTCGTTGGCGGATTCCGCTTCGGCCGTCTTGCGCGCCGCATCATCGCGAAGCTGCTGGTCCTGCGAGATATCGCGCAATTGCCCGATGATCGCCGTCAGATGCCCTTCGGCATCGCGGCGTGCACTCAATTCCATCCGCACATGAACGAACTGCTGATCGCCACCCACGACGGCGGAGCGCTCCAGCCGCAAATCGGCGCCATGGGCATCCCTGCCCTGGCGCAGCACATCGATTGCCTGCAGGAAGACAATTCTGTCCGAAACATGAATCTGCTCGACGAAACCACGCCCTGTGGGATCGCGCATCCAGATCAGGAATTCTGCACGGTCCCGACCGCCGACCGTGGTCACATTGCCTTGGGAATCGAGCAGCAGGACGAGACCGAAGGCCGACTCCAGCATCAGGTCGCGGTGCTCGACGACAACCGCCTCCGCCGGACGAGATTCGGGCCGCTGGCGCGACAGCGCAATGCTGCCGACGGCCGAGAAGAGGAAGGCCGCGCAGACTGTGGCCACGCCGGCAGGCAGCGCCACGGCGGGGCTGGTGATAAAGGAAAGGCTGGCCGGAACAGCAAATAGCGCGACGGAAGAGGCGAGCGCAAGCCGGCGCAGGATCGCCAGTTCCTGTCCACGGACTTCGCCATTCCCGCTCGTCCGGGAGAGCCAGCTTCGGCCTACCCGGTCCACGAGAGCTTCAGCCCCGACAGAAATGTCACTCAATACGCGCACGCTACAACCCGTCAAAACGGTCACTTATCGGACTGCACAATAGGCCCCGCCGGCTTAAGGAAAGAATAAAGAAGGAACGGGCCGGGCGGCCGAAAAGCCTTCAAAATCCCGTTTTGGCGCAGAACGAGCGACCTTTGCTTTTTGTGGTTAACAGCAGGTAAGCAACGGATTTTATTCATATTTCCGCTGCGCGTTAACTTTTGTGACGAGGCCGGCGTCCGCAAAGCCCTGCATATCAACGGCATCGGACGAGACATGCTTAACATCAATTGCTACAATTTGAACCAAAGTGTTCTTCAAAGTCGGAAAACTAAAATTTGAATCAAAATTGCAGAAAATGCTGCCGAGTTTTGAAAAGCGCTGTTGTCCTCTGCCGGGTAGGTTCGAACCAGATCGGGCGGGCAAGTCCGAATCGGCGATCGAGCCGACCGACAGAGAGGATGGGCTAGGCGATGTGGTTTCTGATTAGAGCAGGGTTCTGGTTTTCGCTGGTTCTCATGTTCCTGCCGATCTTTGCAAAGCCTGAGGGTGCTCCCCGGCCGGCAGGCGAAGCGACGCTACAGGTTTCCGATGCGATTTCAGCCGCCTCCGGTGTCGTGCAATATGTCGGCGCCATGTGCAATGAGAAGCCGGATGTCTGTGCCAAGGGCGGCGAAACTCTGACGGCCCTCGGCTATCAGGTCGGCGACGGCGCCCGCGTCGCCTACGATATGCTCGGCCGCCACTTCAAGGATCAGCAGTCTGCCGCCGAAGCCGATGTCGCGACGCCTCACGCTAACACCGATCAGGTCGCTGCCATGACCCAGCCGATGCCGGCCAAGCGCATTCCCGGCACCGAAACGGCCGACGTCGTCGTGACCGGCACGGTCAAGCTGCCGTCCTCCATTCCGCTGCCGATGCCGCGCCCACATATCTGACATTTCTTCCATTGGCCCCAACTTCTGCGCCGCGGACCTTTTATGGTTAGCGGCGTTCTTTCTTGTCCCGGGTTCAAATCACGCATGGTTTCGCCTATATCCAAGGCAACGGACAATTTGGACTGCTGCAATGACACCGCTCGACAAGATCATCGAAGACTTTTCCTTCCTAGACGAATGGGAGGACCGCTATCGCTTTGTGATCGAACTCGGGAAGGCTTTGCCTGATCTGCCGGAGGAAAAGCGGACGCTTGAGAACAAGGTCCAGGGTTGCGCGAGCCAGGTCTGGCTCGTCACGCACGCGTCTGGCGATCCGGACAATCCGATATTGACCTTTGAAGGCGATTCAGACGCGCATATCGTGCGGGGGTTGGTGGCGATCGTGCTTGCAACCTATTCCGGAAAGCCGGCTTCGGAAATCGCCGCTCTCGACGCACTCGACGTCTTCGGCAAGATCGGCCTGGTGGAGCATCTCTCCTCGCAGCGCGCCAATGGATTGCGCTCGATGATCAAGCGTATTCGCGAAGAGGCTCGGGTCAGGACCGCGGCATAGGTTAGATTTCCAGCAATCATTGCGGATAACCCGGCCCGAAAGCCGGATTATCTTCAGTCTGTCATGAAGCTCTCAGCGAGCACCGCGCTTGCGGCGCTGACCGAGGCCCATTTCCTTTGCAAGGCGTGAGCGGGCTTCTGCATAAGCCGGCGCCACCATCGGATAATCGGCGGCGAGATCCCACTTTTCACGATATTCTTCCGGCGAGAGGCCGTGATGAGTCATGAGATGGCGCTTCAGAGACTTGAAGCTGCCGCCACATTCGAGGCAGGTAATCTGGTCATCCTGTACGGATTTACGAACGGATACGGCCGGCTTCTGCTTTTCGACCACGGTTACGGCAGGTGCCGGAGCCGAGGTGCTGCTCAAGGCGGAATGTACGTCGGAAATCAAATTCGGAAGGTCGCTGACCGGTACGACATGGTTGCTGACATAGGCCGCAACGATGTCGGCAGTCAGTTCAACCAGTAACTCCTGCCCGTTGCCGAGGGCCGCATCTGTCATTGTGTTCTCCTGTTCATCGGCTTGCCTGCTGCGTCCACGCCTACGAAGAGCACGCAGGACGCAACGTTGCTAAATGATTTTGCGCCTGGCTAAAGAAATCTGTTGATTTCGCTATCTCCCAGCGCCGAGCAATCCGCGCGAACGCACTGCTCGTATTCGTAGCAGTCGACGGCAAGAAAACGGTGGATAAAGCCAAATTTCCCGCAACATGAAATCCACCCCTAGACCTCATGCGAGAGAAAACCGCCGCTTGCCGCCTGACATCAGAATTAGTGACCCGCGATAACGATCTTTAATCGCTTACCGGAAGAAAGTTTTGCCCAGCGTTTCATCAAAGAAAGATAAAAGCATCGAGAGCTTAAACCCGGTCGAGACTAACTTAACATCAGAACTCTACTTGAATCTGAATTAGCACTCTTTACCCAAATGTCCAGTTTTTAATCCAGACATTTCTTTGCAAAAAATTCATCTATTAAAAAGCAGATAACTAATAACGCGAATAGCTATTCCTACTAGAACAATTTCCGCGTTTGTTAGCTCTTTTTTCTATATCCTCCTATTGGGATTTTCTGTCGTGCCAGCAATTCATCCCGCACCGAGGGCGGCGTTAGCCGATGACCTGCCTTGTGTGCCGCACGCGCGAGAAGATGCGCCGCAATTGGCGCTGTCAGCACGAAAAAGACAAATCCGGCCATTGCCCGCGCCAGAATCGACATGTCCTGCGAGTGGATGCCGACGGCAAGCAGCAACAGGCCGGAGCCGACGGTGCCCGCCTTCGACGCCGCATGCATGCGACTATAGAGATCGGGGAGGCGCACGATGCCAATCGCCGCGATAAGCGAGAACAACGCACCCGAAAGTAGAAGTGCCGTTACTATGACGGCCCAAAGCATATCCACTATCGGCCTCCCTTCTTTCGCTTGCGCCTTCGTATCTTCCTGCCCTCGGCAGCGAGGTCGGCACTCTGCACGGCGCCGATCCGTTCGGCCGCATTCGATTGTCCCTGCGTCAGGATAAACCGCGCGAAGGCGACGGTGGCGAGAAAGCCGACAAGGCCGAGCGAAATGGCGATATCGATATACAGCGTGAACCCCGTCTTGATGGCAATGACAGCGATGAAGCCGATGACGATCGCGACCAGCATGTCGAGTGCCAGGACCCTGTCCGGCAATGTCGGGCCGGCGACGACACGATAGACTGTCAGCAGGAACGCCATGCTCAGAATGCCGAGCGCCACCATGGCACCGGCCGAAACAACGGATGCGGCGATCATCGGAAAGCCTCCATGATCCGGCGTTCGAAGCCATCCGCGATACTGCGCCGGATGGCCTCTGGATCGGAGCAATCGAGTGCGTGCACATAGAGTATCTTACGGTCGTCGGAAACATCGACGGATAGGGTGCCGGGCGTCAGCGTGATCAGATTGGCAAGCAGGGTAATTTCGAAATCGCGATCGACCGTCAGCGGAAATGCAAAGATCCCGGGCTTTACGTCCATCCTCGGGCTCATGACCGCCACAGCGACCGCCCAGGCCGATTTGGCAAGCTCACCCAGAAACAGCAGCAACAGCGAAATTATCTTGCGCACCCGGCCCAGATAGAGTCCGCCTCCATAGGACGCCCGGACGATCGACAGGGCAACTGCCGCAAGGGCGAAGCCGAACAGGAGGTTAAGGAAAGAGGCGCTGCCAGTGATGGCCACCCAAACAATGGCAAGCAGCAGGTTGAAGATAAACAGGATCATTGAGCGCCTCCCGCCGCCGGAAAGACGGATTGCAGATAGGCCGTCGGCTGCTCGAGGCCGAGAGCGGCCGCATGCGTCAGATGCAGGAGCCATTCCGGAAACAAGCCGAAGCCCACGACAAGCAGGGCGAGACCAAGAAGCGGCAGTGCGGCATGCCATTTCATCCGCTCTGCCGTGACGCTGGCTGCGGCAGGACGCCAATAGGCAAGCAGAAACACCCGCCCGGAAACGATGGTCGTCAGGAATCCAACCAGAAGGATTGCTGCGGCGAGCCACCAGGCTCCTGCCGCAAACGCAGCCTTGACGAGTACGACCTTGGGCCAGAAGCCTGAAAATGGCGGCAGGCCGCTGATGGCAAGGAACAGGACCAGCGAGAGGCCGGCAAACCAGCCGTTTTGGCGATAGAGGCCGCCAAGAACTGTCAGTGAAAAGCCTCCGCCGAGATGTGCCGCCTGCCCGGCAATCAGGTAAAGCGCCGTCATCAAGACCATCGAATGCAAGGCGTAGAAGATCGTTCCGCTGAGACCGTCGACACTGCCGAGAGCCACGCCCGCCAGCATCGTGCCGATGCCTGAAATGACGATGTAGCCCAGCATTCGGCGGATATCATTTGCACCCAGCGCACCCATCATTCCGACAAGCATGGTCACGATGGCGATGATCGTAACAAGCGGGCCGAGCCCTGCCCGCTCGACAGGCAACAGCATGACCAGAATCCGGATCAGCGCATAGATGCCCACCTTGGTCAGCAAGCCGGCAAACAAAGCCGAAACGGTGATGCGCGGGGTGTGGTAGGAGGCCGGAAGCCAGAAATTGACCGGGAAGGCGGCGGCCTTCATGCCGAAAGCCAGCAGGAACAGGCCGGCGAGCGTCATCAGCGGCGCGTTGCTGTCACCCGCCCTCACCTTCACCGCGATATCGGCCATGTTGAGCGTGCCGAAAACAGCGTAGAGATAACCCACGGAAACGAGGAAGAGCGTGGTCGCGATGAGGTTCAATACGGCATATTTCAGCGCGCCGTCGATCTGCTCCGGCTCCGAGCCGAGGATCAGCAGACCGAAGGAAGAGATCAGGAGCACCTCGAACCATACATAGAGATTGAAGACGTCGCCTGTCAGAAAGGCGCCGCTGACGCCGGCAAGCAGCAGCATCAGGAATGGAAAGAAGCCATATCGCCGGCTGCTCACGGTGATTTCGCCAAGCGAATAGAAACTTGCCGCGAGTGCGACGAGCGCCGCCGCCAGAGCCATGAGCGCGCCGAAAATATCGACGGTGAAGGCAATGCCGAAGGGCGGCAGCCATCGCCCCATGACCATGGTCACGGCGCCGTCGCTGACGACCCTATAGAGCAAGGCGGCATCGATCAGAACCAGCAGCACAAGGCCGGGAATGGCGACCGCCGCCTGCCATTCGGTGCGATTGCGCAGCATCAGAAGGATCGCACCGAGCCCGATGCACAAGACGATCGGCGAAATGACGAGCCAATGTCCCATCGGTATCGGCGCGGCAACCAGCGCTTGGGAGAGATCAACTGCGATATCTGTGGGTCCGGCCATTGCGTCAGTACCCCAAGGGCGGCAGTGGCCGCTCCTCCGGTTCGGCGAGCCGCATTTCGTCCGTGTCGTCGGTTTTCAAGGCCTGATAGGCCCGATAGGTCAGGACAAGCAGAAAGGCCAGGAACGAGAAGGAAATGACGATCGCAGTCAGGATCAATGCCTGCGGCAGCGGATTGGCGGCTGCAAGATCGAGCGTGGTTGATCCCCTTTGGATGATCGGCGGCACTTCGCGCGTGACCCGGCCTGCCGTGAATAGCAGAAGGTTGACGGCATTACCGAGGATCGCGATGCCGAGCATGATGCGGATCGAGTACCGCGACAGCATGAGATAGATAGCAGCGGTGAAGAAGATGCCGACGACGACGGCGAAGACGGCCTCCATCAATCCACCTCCCCCTCTTCGAGCGCGAGCGCGATCGAGGTGATGGCGCCGACGACGACCAGATAGACACCCGTGTCGAAGAGCATGACGGTGGAAAGCGGCACTTCGATGCCGAACAGGCGCGGATAGATCCAGAGTCCGGTCATGAACGGTACGCCGGCAAAGACGGACACCATGCCGGCGATGGTCGCCGCAGCCAGGCCGAAGCCGGCAATCGACAGCGGGTGGACGACAATCGCACGGCGGACCGCCGTCACACCGCAGGCGATTCCATAGATCGCGAGCGCCGAGGCCGCAATCAGGCCTCCGATAAAGCCGCCGCCGGGCTCGTTATGGCCGCGCAGCAGCACGAAAACGGAGAAGAGCAACATCAGGGCCGTCAGAAACGGAGCAGCGGTGCGGAAGATCAGCGTGTTCACGGGCGTCCGGCCTCCGTCCTCTGATCAAGACCGGGCTTATCCTCAAGATCAGGATCGTTTGTCGCAAGCTTGCGCTCGCCGCCGGCGCGGATGCGGATCAGCGCCAGGATGGCAAGACCGGTCATGGCGACCACGGCAATTTCGCCCAGCGTATCCGTGCCGCGGAAATCGACGATGATGACGTTGACCACGTTGTCGCCATGCGCGATCAGCTTCGAATATTGATTGAAGAAGGCGGTCAGCGTCAGGTCGAACGGCGCCTCCGTCGCCTTAAGCAGGAGCAGCGCCAAGCCGGCGCCGCAGGCTGTGGCGAGGGCGGCGTGGCCGATCCTTGCAAGCGGCGGACGCCTGTCGGACGGTGAAAGACGCAGGCGCGTCATGACCAGCGCCAGGATCACCACCGCCAGCGTCTCGACCATGAACTGCGTGAAGGAAAGATCCGGCGCACCGAACAGCAGGAAGATGACGGCGACGGCAAAGCCCTGAATGCCGAGCGAAACGATCGCCGTCAGCCGGTCGCGCGCAAAGACCACCGCCGCAACGCCGATGACCGCGATCAGGAAGATCGTCGCCTCATGCCATTGCAGGTTCGGCCAGGCTGGCATGGCGGGCAGTTCGCCGTGGATCATAGGAGGAATCAGCAGCATTGCCGCCAGGCAGAGGAAGGTGACGGTGACGTAGATTTCCAGCCGGCCGGGCTGAAGGAGACGGGAGACGCCATGCGACAGCCGCACCAGGCCGGAAATGAAGCCGTCGAAGCCGCGATCCGGTCCAGGCCCGAGGGCGCGCAGCATGACTGATATCAGGAAGCGGGCGTGATCGAGCTGCCAGTAGACGATGATGCCGATCAGGACGGTGACCAGCGAAAGCGCCAAAGGCAAGCCGATATGCGGGATCAAGGAGATCGAAATCTCCAATCCCTTGCCGCCGACCGCGCTCGCCATCGGCGAAGAGACATACGCGTGCCAGGGAGCCGAAAACAAAGCCGACAGGAGGCCGAGAAGAGCGAGCACCACCGGCCCCAGCCAGAGCAATGGTGGCGCCTCATGCGGCTGGTGAGGCGTTTCGGTTCGCAGACCGATGAAGGGCTTCAGCGCCACGGCAAAGGCGATGGCAAACATCAGCGCATTGCCGGCAACAGTGATGACGGTGAGGATGATCGCGGCCGGCGATGACTGCGCGAGCGCGGCATAGATCTCCTCCTTGGCAAGGAAGCCGAAAGCCGGCGGCAGACCACCCATCGACACCGCCGCAACGAGCGCGGTTGCAAAGGTCAGCGGCATGGCCGAACGCAGGCCGCCAAGCCGGGTGATATCGCGCGTTCCCGTTTCATGATCGACGATGCCGGCGACCATGAACAGGGCGCCCTTGAACAGCGAATGCGCGACGAGATAGAGGACGGCGGCCTCGACGGCATAATCCGTGCCGAAACCGGTGAGCATCACGAGCAGGCCGAGCGAGGAGACTGTCGTATAGGCAAGCTTCAGCTTCAGATCGGTCTGGCGAATGGCAAGTAGAGTTCCGACGAGCAGTGTCGCCGCGCCGAAGGCCGGCAGGATCGTCTGCCACGCCATGGTCCCGCCCATGACCGGATTGAGCCGCATCAGCAGATATACGCCTGCCTTTACCATGGTTGCGGAGTGCAGATAGGCCGAGACCGGGGTCGGCGCTTCCATGGCATTCGGCAGCCAGAAGTGAAACGGGAACTGCGCCGATTTGGTAAAGGCACCGCCGAGCACAAGAATGAGGGCTGCAAGATAGATGGGGCTTGCGCGCATGATATCGCCGGCCTTCAGGAGATCGGACATCGCGCCGATGCCGGTCACCTGCCAGACCAGCAGTAGGCCGGCCAGCAACAGCAGCCCGCCGCCACCGGTCACGACCAGCGCCTGCAGTGCGGCCCGCCGCGACGCTTCCCGATGATGATCGAAGCCGATCAGCAGGAAGGAGGTGATCGAGGTCAGCTCCCAGAAGACGAAGAGCGTCAGGAAACTGTCCGAGACCACGAGCCCGAGCATCGAGCCCATGAAAAGAAAGATGAACGAGAAGAATCGGCCGAGATCGACATGCCCCCTCAGATAGCCGCCGGCATAGAGGACGATCAGCGAGCCGATGCCGGTGATGAGCAAAGCGAAGGTGAGCGACAGGCCGTCAATCAGCCAGGAAAACCTAAGATCAAGGCTCGGCACCCAATCGAAACCGCCAAGCTGGACGCGACCGGCGGCGACAGTGGGAAGGAAGCTCGCAAAATGAAGGAAGGTAAGGCCGGGAAGCAGCGCCAGGAGCCACGCCGCATTGTGGCCCAAACGCCGAACGACAACCGGCGCGATCAGCGCACCGAGAAAGGGCAGGCATAGAGCCAGGAATGTCAGGCCCGCGGCGGCGGCGGCCATGCTCCCCCCTTATCGAACGATCATGCGGAATCCGGCGAAGCCGGAGCTGATTTGAAGGGATAGGCGAAAGGGCACATGGCCTCAAGCCCTGCCGAGGGAAAACCGGACTTAAACCACTGAAATCGATTTTTGCTGCCAGCGGCCTTAGCGGTTGCGGGACATAACGGATCGTCCGGAAGCCCGCGATGCCGGTTTGGACGTGGCATCCCCGCCGAATTCCCACCATTCCTGCATGGCTCGCAATGAAGTTGTAATGAATTTGCGCTAATTTATCGGTATTTTCTGAACCGCTATGGAAATTGCGCTCAAAAAAGCGCTAATCTTGACCGGTTTGCAGATCCTGCCTCCCGGAAACCGCAATGCTCACCCGCGTCATTACCCTCCTGCTCCTTTCGACCAGCCCGGTCTCTGCCGCGGACTGGTGGTCGTATGACAATGCAGGTCTTGGCTATGCAATCGAGCTGCCGTCGGAATTCCGTCTTACCGCCCCTTCCGAAGATACCGACCGGCTTTCGCTATCGCCAGCGGATCGCTCGGCTTCGCTGCAGGTCTTCGGCACGATGATCGCCAATGGCGATTTCATTTCGGAGGCAAATGGGCGCGTGGCGCTCGCCAGGGACCAGGGCTGGAAAATTTCCTATTCGAAATCGAACTCGCGCGGCATCAGTTTTTCCGGCACGAGGCAGGGGCGCATCGTTTATGTGCGTGGGGTCGCGCTCTGCAACGGAGGCGCCGCCTTCTTCCAGATGGATTATTCAAAGGCTGATATGCAGCGCTACGACGCCGTCGTCATGCGCCTGGTGCGCAGCCTGCGTTCGACGAAGAAATGCACGCCCACAGCCGAGATCGTCAAAAATTTTCCGGCGACAGGCTGAAACAGGTCAGCACCGCCGAATAGTGTACGGCGGCCGCGGTAACGACGAAGCCATGCCAGATGGCGTTCTGGAAACGCAGCCTTTCCCAGACGTGAAAGACCACGCCGAGCGAATAGATCACGCCGCCGATGACGATGAGCAGCATCGAGGCAAACGGGATATGCATGGAAACGGGCTTGGCGACGAGGATGCCGCTCCAGCCCATCGCAAGGTAGAGCAGGATCGCCAGCCGATCGAAGCGTCCCGGAAAAAGGACCTTCAGGATGATGCCGAAGGCCGCAAAGACCCAGACGGCGATCAGCACGCCCAAAAGCAGCGGATCTTCGGACCCCCGCTCCAGAAAAGGCGTATAGGTGGCGGCGATGAGGACATAGATGAAGGAGTGATCGAAACGGCGGAGAAACCACTTCGTCCTAGACACGGGCCATAGATTGTAGGTGAAGGACATCCCAAGCGTCAGCACCAGACCGACGCCATAGATCCAGGCGGCGGCGATACCGCCATAGGAGCTCCAAACCGTCGCATAGAAGATCAATACGGTGGCGCCGATCAGCGCGAAGACCACGCCGACACCATTGACGATGCCGTCCGCGATAATCTCATATCGGTCATAGGCCCAACGGATGCCTCTGTACTCGGTCATTTCATCCGGTTCCCTTTTCCGTAGCGCGTCGATCCTTGCACCGGAGTGAAGAGGACGCAACTGCGCCAAACGCGCGCATCGATCAATCTTCGTGAATGGCTGCCGCAGGCCTGCCCATCACCCGTCAATGGAAAGCGAACGCTCAATCCGCAATTTATGGCCTTCTGTGAACAATCGAAATCCGCCATATGAATGTGCAAGTACAGCGGGCCAGGGGATCAAAGAGGCATATCAACCGGCGAAACCCTCCTGCCCGCCGCTAGCGGCCATTGCCGCCGACGCCGGTTGCCTTTTTCAAGATTATCGAAGTTGGAACTCACCCCATGACCGAAGCCGCCCCCTCCTACGCCTTGACCCGTCCTGCCTATGTCGGCGGGTCCCATCTTGTCGTTACCGATCTGCCGCTCGTGTCGCGCTTCTACCAGGATATGCTTGGCCTGAAGGTCATCGAGAAGACGGCAAGCGGCGAGGTTCTGGGCGTCGCCGGTCATCCCCTTCTGACGCTGACGACGGATCGGGCCGCGACGCGTGCGCCGACAACGGCCGCGGGCCTGTTCCACACCGCCTTCCTGATGCCGAGCCGCGTCGAGCTGGCGCGCTGGCTTCGCCATGCCGCCCAAAACAATGTCGTGCTGGAAGGCGCTTCGGACCATATCGTCAGTGAAGCCATCTACCTGTCCGACCCGGAAGGCAACGGCATCGAAATCTATGCCGACCGGCCGCATGAGCAGTGGACATTTCACGATGACGGCACGGTCGAGATGGCCACGCTCCGGCTCGATCTCCAGAAGCTCTACGAAAGCGCCCCGCAGGATCACTGGGACGGCATGGCTGAGGGCTCCGCCATCGGCCACATCCACCTGCAGGTCGGCGACGTGGCCGAAGCGAACGCCTTCTATCGCGACGTGCTGGGCATGAAGGTCATGGCGGCGCGCTATCCGGGTGCGACCTTCCTTGCCACCGGCGGCTACCACCATCATCTCGGCGCCAATACCTGGAACAGCCGGGGCGCCGGCGTGCGCAGCGAACATATGACCGGCCTTTCCGACTATACGCTACGGTTCAACGACAAAGCTGCGCTCGACAAGGCAGCAGCGGCTCTGGAGAAGCACGAAATCAAGACCGAGAAACGTGATGGCGGCATATCGCTGCGCGACCCCTGGGGCATTGGGCTGAACCTGATCGCCTGATTTGCTTCTATTCGCTATCGCTTCATGCCCGTTACGGAACCGGAACGAGCCTTTCCGCGTTTGAATAGCGAGGCGATCGTGCCTTCAGGAACCCGCAGGGCATGGAAGTCGATAAAATCGTCACGCAGCGATCGGAAGCAACAATTGTACGCGAAGGCAGGCCCGACGCGGAACGCAATGCATCCGACGATGACGGCGGCGAGGACAGTATTTTCGACATGTCCCATGGCTCGCGGCGCGGCAGGCTTGATGTCGCCGCCTCCTGGGCGACCATAGGCATCTTCCTCATGTTCGCCTTGGCGGGCGTCTACATGATGTCGCTGATCCTCATTCCGGTGACGCTGGCGGTCGTCGTCGGCATGATTCTTGGACTTGCGGCAGAAAAGCTCAGCAAGCTTGGCGTGCCTCGCGTTTTGAACGCTGTCCTCCTTTCATCGGGCGTCGCACTGGTTATCTTCCTCATTGTCAATGCGCTTGCCGGACCTGTGGCCACGCTCGCGCAAGAGCTGCCCGATTTCGTCCAACGGACCTCCGACCGGCTGATGCCCTATCTCGGCCGTTTCAAATGGCTGCATATCTCGTCCGAAACATTTCAGGGCAGCCCTGTCTCGATCAGCACCGTGCTCGAAAACAGCGGCAATGTGCTGCATCTCGTATCCACGAGCCTCACGCCCGCAATAGTACAGATCCTGATCTTCTTTGCTGCCTTGCTGCTGTTCCTCGCCGGTAGGGTGAGCTTGCGCAAGACGATCATCATGACCTTTTCCACGAGAGCATCTCGCCTCGCTGCGATCCGCATCATCAATGCCGTGGAGCGGGTACTGGGCTTTTACTTCGCGACCGCTTCGTTGATCTATGTCGGAATAGGCGTGGCGATGACTGTGATCGCCTATGTCGGCGGCATGGGCATGCCGATTCTCTGGGGCGTTTTCGCCTTCGTATCCAGCTTCATCCCGTTCCTTGGCGTCACCGCGATGACGCTCTCGCTCGCAATCGCAGGCATCGTCACCCATTCGGACATCATTTTCGGTCTGGCACCGGCCATAGCTTTCTTCGGGGTGCATATGGCCGTGGAAAACCTCGTCTTTCCCGCGGTCATGGGACGCCAATTGGAGCTCAATCCCTTTGTCGTCTTCCTTGCCATTATCTTCTGGACATGGATGTGGGGCGCGGTCGGCGCCATGCTGGCCCTGCCGCTGTCTCTGATCGTCATGACCGTCATCGACGAGCTTTTCATCGAGGAAAAAGCCCAGCCGCAATTGCCGGGTTAGAGCATTGTCTTTTGTCGCCCCGCACGGAAAAGTGCCGCACGCTGTACCCGGAAATATTCCGGCTGATCTGGCGATCAGTTCGTCGTGTCGTCATCGCCCTTTTCAGCGATATCCTGCAGGCGAACGAAATTAACGCCCTTTGCCTTTAGCGCTAGGATGCTGGCCGCTACCCCCTCACCCGCCGCGTGCGTCGGCTGATTGATATGAGAGATGATGACATCGCCATCCCTCGCGGAGGCATATTGCTTTTCCACCATCTTGGCCGGCAGCAGCGACCCACTGTCGCCATTCACGGAATAGCCGGCAATCCGATAGCCCATGCCGCGAATCTGCATGATGGCGGCGGGCGTGTATTTTGCGGTCGCACCGCGAAACCAGCGCGGCTGCGGGATGCCTGCGGCAGTCATCGCATCGGCGCCGCCCTGAACTTCCTGGGCAACCGCCTGCGGAGAACCGGCGGCGGCAATGCCATAGACCTTGGTCGGTACATCGACAGCCGGGATATGATTCTGCCCGTGGTTTTCCAGTTCGAAGAGATCGGGATGGGCAAGGAAAACCTTCAAAGCGTCCGGATTGGTCCGAAGCCAGCGCGCGGTGACGAAGATGGTTGCCGGGATGCGCTGATCGACGAGCGTGCTCAAGATGCGCGGATCCGTCTTGCCCATGCAGGCATCGAAGGTAAGCGCAATGCGAGGTGTGCCCTTACCGGCACGATCGACGTGCAGATGTGGCTCGACGAGCTTGACCTTCGAAACCGGGGCCTTCGGCGGCAATTGCGGCCAACCGGCAGGCGGCTGTTCCGGCTGGGCGGCAAACGCAAGCTTTGCGGCAAACAAGAGCATGGATGTCAGCAAAAGGCGTTTCATCAGGCGGCCACCGGATCGATCAAGCAAACGAAATCTGGCGGCAGGAAGATGATGCCATTCCCAGCCGCAATGCCCGCCATCATCCGGCAACACGCCGGAAATATGGCGGACCGGCGGCATTATGCCATTTCACATCGGAAATGCATCAGGCGTGAAACTGGCTTCAACCTCATCGTGTCTATGCTACGATTGATATGAGATTGGCGTGACACTATCTGCGTATTTTTCCGTGCTCCCAAAGAGAGACATGCATGAGTCGCGATCCCTATGAAGTTTTGGGCGTAAAGCGGGACGCCCCGCAAAAGGATATTCAAAGCGCCTATCGCAAGCTTGCCAAGAAGCTGCATCCAGACCTCAACCCCGGCGACAAGCAAGCCGAGGACAAGTTCAAGGAGGTCTCCTCAGCCTACGGCATCCTCGGCGACGAGGAGAAGCGTGCGCGATTCGACCGCGGCGAAATCGACAGCAGCGGTGCCGAACAGGCGCCGCGCAACTACTACCGCGATTATGCAGCGCAGGAGGGCCAGCGCGGCCGCTATCAGAATGCGGGCGGCTTTGCCGATTTTGGCGATGCCGACGATATATTTTCCAGCTTCTTCTCGCGGCGCAGCCGGGGCCAATCGCAAATGCAGGGTCAAGACCGTCACTATACGATGGAAGTCGATTTTCTCGACGCCATCAACGGCGCCAAGAAGCAGATCAGCCTGCCGGACGGGCCTGCCCTCGACGTTCAAATCCCACCGGGAACGCGCGACGGGCAAACGCTTCGGCTGAAGGGCAAGGGTGATCCAGGCTTCAACGGTGGCAAGCCAGGAGATGCGCTGATTGCGGTGCATGTACGCCCACACCGCTTCTATACCCGCGACGGCGACGATATCAGAATGGAAGTGCCGATTTCGCTGGCCGAAGCTGTGCTCGGCGGCAAGATTCGCGTCCCGACGCCGTCCGGAGCTGTCACCGTCACGCTGCCGCCGAACTCCAATACGGGCAAGGTGCTGCGTTTGAAGGGCAAGGGCGCGCCTGTGCGCGGCAAAGACAGTGGCGATGCCTATGTCTCGCTGAAGATCGTCCTTCCGGATGCGCCGGATCCCGAACTGACGCGCTTCGTTTCCGAATGGGAGGCAGGCAAGGCACAAGATCCCAGAAAGACCATGGGAGGATAAGCGATGAACGAGAACGAGTTTCGACTTCACCTCCGGATCGAAACCACGGTTCTGGAAATCTGGATATCTCAGGGCTGGGTGGTGCCTGAAGTCACCGATCAGGGCCGCAACTTCCGTGACGCCGACATTGCGCGCGGCCGGCTCATCCTCGATCTCAGCAGCGCGATGGGCGTCAATGAGCCGGGCGTCGATGTCGTCATGGATCTTGTGGACCAGCTTCACAGCCTCAGGGCGACACTACGCGACCTGACGGATGCCGTCTGCCGGCAGCCGGCCGATGTGCAGGACCACATATTGTCGGAGCTTACCCGCGTGGAAGCGCTGAAACGGCGATAGGCCCGTGAGACCTCGGATAAGCTGGTCGGACAGACCTGTCGCCCATAATCTCGTCTCCGGGACAGCTCAGAGCGCTCAGTCGTAGAGATAATGCTCCTGCCAGGCGTCGCGCGGAACCTTGTCGCCGATCTGATAGCTCAGATCGCGGACATGAATATGCTGCGGCCCGGTCACGCACGTATATGAGAGATGATACCAGTCACCCTTGCTGCGAAAGACGGCGCCGGGCGCATTCATGGCATCCGGCTGCATATCCGGATCGCCGAATGTATAGGCAATCACCTTGTCCGGCTTGAAACCCGTCTTGTCCGTGCCGATCCGCTTCATGGCCTCTGCGTCGCACGCCTGCTCCATTCGTTCCGAGGGATCGAGCTTCTCCAACTGCTTCTTGATAGCCGCATCGACGGCGAAGGCGGAGGTGGCGATACTGGCCAATGGAAGCAGGATGGCGAAGAGTTTCAGCATGAAGACCGGTCCCTTGCATTGTTTTGGATTTGAGTGCGTTCGCTCCATCGGAGAAGGCTGACCGCCTTCGTGTCGACGCACTGTATGCCGACTTCGAGAAAGAATGTGGTCTCATCAAGGCAGCGCCGATGCGGTCTCCCGCAAGCTGCCAATTGGAGGGAGACTAAGATCGGCTGCTTGCATGGAGCTTGAGGAACAGACTTGCCGCTTGAACCTCACGTCGCCGCCCTCTATTTCTCTCTTCACTTCACATCCGACTTTCACTCCAGAGAAAGCGCCCCTCGTGTCAGTTTTCAAGAATCTTCCCACCCCGCCTGCCGCTCCGAAGAAGCCGTTTACGGATACGCGTCACGGCATTACCCGCACCGACGACTATGCCTGGCTGCGGGCCGATAACTGGCAGGCCATGTTCAAGGACCCATCGATCCTGGCGCCGGAAATCCGGTCGCATCTGGAGGCGGAGAACGCCTACATGAACGCCGCGATGGCGGATACGAAGGAGCTGCAGAAGGTTCTCTTCGGCGAAATGAAGGGTCGCATCAAGGAAGACGACAGCTCGATACCGATGAAGGACGGTCCCTATGCCTACGGCACACTTTTCGTTACCGGCGGCGAGCAGCCCCATTTCTTCCGCGAGCCGCGCAACGGCGGCGAACGCAAGCCGCTGCTGAACGGCGACAAGGAGAATGAAGGAAAATCCTATTTCCGCCTCTCCGGCCTCGATCATTCCTCCGATCACAGCTTCGGCATCTGGGGCTATGACGACAAGGGTTCTGAATATTTCACGCTGAAGATCCGCAATTTCGAGACCGGCGCAGATCTGCCCGACGTGATCGAGAATACCGGCGGCGACGCCGTCTGGGCGCCCGACGGCAAGAGCTTCTTCTATACGCTGCAGGACGAGAACCACCGCCCCTCGAAGATCTTCCATCACATCATCGGCACGCCGCAGTCGGACGATCGGCTCGTCTATGAGGAGGAGGATCCGGGCTTCTTCATGGGCGTCGGCGGCTCGCTGCTCGACGATTACATCTTCATCGATATCCACGATCACGAGACCAGCGAATACCGCATCATCCCGACCTCGGATCTGACCGCCGAGCCCAAGATCGTGGCCGAGCGCGAAACCGAGATCGAATATGAGATCAGCGAAGGCGGCGACGTCTTCTACATTCTCACCAATGACGGCGACGCCAAGGATTTCAAGATCATGGAAGCGCCGGCGGAGAGCCCAGGCAAGGAAAACTGGCGTGAGGTCGTGCCGCATAAGCCGGGCACGCTGATCCTCAGCCATCTCGCCTATGCCCGCCATCTCCTCTGGCTGGAGCGCAAGGACGGCCTGCCGCGCATCATCATCCGCGACCGTCGTACCGGCGAAGAACACGCGATCGCCTTCGAAGAGGAGGCCTATGCGCTCGGCCTGCAGGGTGCTGCAGAATACGATACGGATGTCATCCGCTTCTCCTACTCCTCGATGACGACGCCGAGCCAGCTCTACGACTACAATATGGTGACGCGCGAGCGCACTCTGCTGAAAACGCAGGAAGTGCCCTCTGGTCACAATCCGGAAGACTATGTGACGCGCCGTGTCTTCGCACCCGCTTGGGATGGCGAGACCGTGCCGATAACGCTGCTTTATCGCAAGGACACGCCCCTCGACGGCTCAGCCCCCTGCCTGCTCTATGGTTATGGCGCCTATGGCGTTACCATTCCGGCCGGTTTCAACACCAATTGCCTGTCGCTTGCCGATCGCGGCTTCGTCTATGCCATCGCCCATATCCGCGGCGGCAAGGACAAGGGCTTTGCCTGGTACGAAGACGGCAAGATGGAAAAGAAGACCAATACCTTCAAGGACTTCATCGCAGCCGCCGACTATTTGAATCAGCAGAAGTTCACCTCTTACGCGAAGATCATCGCCGAAGGCGGATCGGCCGGCGGCATGCTGATGGGCGCCGTCGCCAACATGGCGCCGGAGAAATTCGCCGGCATCATCGCCGCCGTGCCCTTCGTCGACGTGCTCAACACCATGCTCGACGACACGCTGCCGCTGACCCCTCCGGAATGGCCTGAATGGGGCAATCCGATCGAGAGCAGGGAAGAGTACGAGCAGATCGCCGCCTATAGTCCCTACGACAATGTCGGCGAGAAGCCCTACCCGCCGATCCTCGCGCTCGGTGGCCTCACCGACCCGCGCGTCACCTATTGGGAACCGGCCAAATGGGTCGCCAAGCTGCGTGAGAAAACCACCAGCAATGCGCCTATTCTCCTGAAGACGAACATGGATGCCGGCCATGGCGGCGCCTCCGGCCGCTTCCAGCGACTGGAGGAAGTGGCGTTCGAATACGCCTTCGCCGTCAAGGTCGCTGAAAAGATGTAAACGGAACGGCGGGAGGAAACCATGACCGTCTTCGTCGCCCTGCTACGTGCCGTCAATGTCGGCGGCACCGGCATGCTGTCCATGGCCGATCTCAAGGCACTGTGCGAAGAGATCGGCTTTCAGGATGTGCGCACCTATATTCAGAGCGGCAATGTGGTCTTCCGCGCCGGGGAGGATGAGGCAACGGTGCAGGCTCGGCTTGAAAAGGCGCTGGCGGCCAAGATGGGCAAGTCTCCGGGCGTGATCCTACGCAGCCGCGAGGCTCTGGAAAGGGCGGCTGATAATTCGCCCTTCCCGCATGCCAAGCCGAACTACCTGCTGGTGACTTTTCTACAGGAGGCGGCACCGGAGGATGCGCTCACCAAGCTCGTCGCACCCGGCGGCGAAGAGGTCCATATCGCCGGTCTCGAAATCTATGTGCACTACCCAGATGGCTCCGGACGCTCGAAGCTGAAACTGCCGGCCTTGAAGGCAGGCACGTCCAGAAATCTCAATACGGTGCGCAAGCTTGCGGAGATGGCACGGGAGCTGGAGGACAGCGGACGTTGAAATCGGCACAGCAAAGCCGATTACGATATCCGCCTTGCGCCTCCCACGCACCGGCCCTACCTTAGGAGCATGAGCTCTCCTCTTCACGATGACACCGCGCTTCGGGCGCCGCCGATCGCCTTCGACAACAGCTACGTGCGCCTGCCGCCGCAGTTCTTTGCCGACCAGGCGCCGACGCCGGTTACGGCGCCGCAGCTAATCAAATTCAACGAGGTGCTGGCACGGGAACTCGGGCTGGATGTGGAGACGCTGAAGCAAAATGCAGCGGCAATCTTTTCCGGAAACGAGCTGTTGCCGGGATCGCAGCCGATCGCCATGGCCTATGCCGGACATCAGTTCGGCAATTTCGTTCCGCAGCTCGGCGATGGACGCGCGATCCTGCTTGGCGAGGTGAAGGATCGCAGCGGCAAGCGCCGAGACATTCAGCTCAAGGGTCCGGGACCGACGCCGTTTTCTCGCCGCGGCGATGGGCGCGCCGCACTTGGCCCGGTTCTGCGCGAATATATCGTCAGCGAGGCCATGCATGCGCTCGGCATTCCGACGACGCGGGCGCTCGCGGCCGTGACATCAGGTGAGCCTGTCTATCGCGAGGAAGTATTACCCGGTGCGGTATTTACCCGCGTGGCGGCAAGCCATATCCGCGTCGGCACCTTCCAGTTCTTTGCGGCGCGGGGCGATACGGAGAGCGTGCGGACCCTGGCGGATCACGTCATTGCCAGGCATTACCCGGAAATCAGAGACCGCAAGAACCCTTATCTTGCACTGCTAGAAGCCGTGGCCGATCGGCAAGCATCATTGATCGCGCGCTGGCTCCATGTCGGCTTCATCCATGGCGTGATGAACACCGACAATATGACCGTTTCGGGCGAGACGATCGATTTCGGTCCCTGCGCCTTCATGGATGCCTATGATCCGGCGACCGTGTTCTCGTCCATCGACCGCACCGGCCGCTATGCCTATGCCAACCAGCCCGCGATCGGCCAATGGAATCTTGCGCGCCTCGGCGAGACACTGATCCCGCTGATTGACCCCTCCGTCGATGTGGCGATCGATCTGGCAAATACGGTTATCAAAGCCTATGGCGAACGCTTTCAGGCCTGTTGGCTTGCCGGCATGCGCGCCAAGATCGGGCTTGTGAGCGAAGAGGACGGCGATCTGGACCTGATCCAGTCGCTGCTGGCGACGATGCATCAGCAAGGCGCTGATTTTACCATCACCTTCCGCCGACTTGCGGCACTCGCTGCAGACGAGGACGTGACCGATTTCGCCGCCGCGTTCAACGACCCGCAAGCAGCGACATTATGGCTTGGACGCTGGCAGGAGCGGCTCGCTCGCGATCCGCAGACGCCGGCGGCGCGGTCGGCGGCGATGCGCAAGGTCAATCCGGCCTTCATCCCCCGCAATCACCGAATCGAACAGGCCATCGAGGCGGCGGTCGAGGATGGTGATTTTTCGTTGTTCGAAGCGTTGCTGAAGGTGCTTGCAACTCCTTACCAGGATCAGCCTGCTTTTGCGCCTTATGCCGAGCCGCCATTGCCGACGGAACGGGTGCTTCAGACCTTCTGCGGCACCTGAGGAAGCTTAACCGCACAAGCCCCAGACAGGCTTGCAGAGTCATCGTCGTCTCGACCCGCAGGGAGATATGACGATGAAAGTGCACAGCGGCACTCAAAATTATTTCAGCACGCCGATCCGCAGCCAGCAAAGCAGCGACAGTGACGACAGCACACCCTTCTCGCTGCCGGACGACGGCGACGGCCAGCAGGACGATTCGCAGGGACCGTCCATCTCGTCCAGCGGCGTCCCCTCCTCGATTTCATCCGGCTTCTGGCTCAGCCAGTTTGGCAGCGCATCGTCTTCGACCTCGAGCGACGGCAGCGAGCAGGATGGCGTGGCGGCCGCGGACGGAAGCAGCTCGGCATCGTCAAGCGGGCAATCCGATCAGGACGTTCTCGACGAGTTTGCCAAATGGGCGAACATGACGCCCGCGCAGAAGATCCGCGCGCAATATCTCGAGGCACATGGCCTGACGGAAGATTCGTTCAAGTCCTTGCCGGCCGACGAGCAGAAGGCAATCAACGACCAGATTGCCGATGAGATCAAGCAGAAGTTCGGAGCCGGCAACACTGATGATGATAGCGATCAGGAAACGGACAGCGCAGCTGCGGCATTGGCGCTGGTCTGAATCAATTGCCAAACCACTTGAAGACGATACGGACTTGATTCACATCTCGCTCTTATCGTCTTGTTTTCATTATCGATATCTCGCTATTGCCCGACCATGTCGACAACGATCTTGCCGATCTCGGCAAACACTGCCTCGACGTCCTTTGCAGGCGCGGTCGCCTCGGCAACAAAGGTCGTGACCAGGATCGCACCCCGGTCCGGCGGCCAGATGACAGCGATATCGGCATAGGAACCGTTATTGCCGGTACCGGTCTTGTCGCCGACCTTCCATTCCTTCGGCAGGCCGGCCCGCAAGCGATTATTTCCCGTCGTATTGGCGACGAGCCAGTTTACCAGCTGCTCCCTCGATGTTTCCGACAGCGTATTGCCGAGTGTCAGAAGGCCGATCGAATCCAGCATCGCATCCGGGGTCGTCGTATCGCGTGGGTCCTCTTTTATGGCCTGGTTGACATCCGGCTCGTTGCGGTCAAGCCGGGTCTCGGTGTCGCCTGTGGTGCGCAGCCACGAGGTCAAAGCCGCGGGTCCGCCGAAACTTTCGAGCAGAAGATTGCCAGCCGTATTGTCGCTCAGCGTGATCGCAGCTGCGCAGAGTTCGGCAATGGTCATGCCATCGCCGTCGGCATGCTTTTCTGTTTCTGGCGAATAGGTGACGACCTTGTCCTTGCCATAGGTGACGCGGCGGTCGAGCTTTTCCGTGCCCTGATCGACGCGCGCCAGCACAAAGCCGGCAGCAAGCGCCTTGTAGGTGCTGCACAGGGGAAAATGCTCCTCCTCGCGATGGCCGAGAGAAATATTGGTTTCAGTGTCGAGTACGGAGACACCGAGGCGCCCGCCGGTCTTCTTTTCCAGATCGGCAAGCTGCTTGTCGACATCGTCGGACAGCTGCGAATTATCCTGCGTTCCGCTGCTGTCTTCCATTCCCTGGCCGCTGGCATCGGGTGCTGCCGAATTATCCGTTGTGGGCGGCATCTGTGGCGAGGCGCTGCTATTCTGGGCAAAGAGCGCGTCGGGGCCGAGCGTCAGGGCGGGAAGAAGCAGCGCCGAGCCCGCCATGAGGCGGCGGCGGGTGAGCAATGTGGGCATACGAGGGGCCTCCAGCAGAATCGGGCAGATTTTGGCTATGCGAGGAATATGGCAAGCCTCTGACCTTACCGATTGCTAGCGGATTCTATGCCGCCTTGTCGACGGTAACTTCGACCGTCACGTGCGAGAGCTCGTGGATCTCGGCAAGCAGCGCCTTGTAGAAAGACGGATCGCGCGAGACGGGCGTCGCGACCGCAACGATAGCCGCATGATGCCCAGGGCCGACCTGCCATACATGCAGATCGGTAATCCGATCCCCATCCGTTTCGATCGCTTCGCGGATCTCCTCAGGCAGATCTTCACCCGGTGGGATAAAATCCAGGAGAACCGCGCCGGAGGCGCGCAGCAGACTCCAGGCCCATTGCAGGATCACCAGGCCGCCGACGATGCCCATGACGGGATCGAGGAAGGTCCAGCCGAAACGGCTGCCAAGCAGCAGGGCAACGATGGCGAGAACCGAGGTCATCGCATCGGCGATGACATGGACATAGACCGAGCGCAGATTGTTATCCCTGCCACCTTTTTGGCCATGGTCGTGATGGTGATCGTCATGATGATGGTCGTGATCGTGCGTATGGGCGTGGCCATGGCTGTGCCCGTGGCCGGCGTAACCGTGGTGATGATGGCTGTGATCATCGCGCAGAAGCCATGCGCTGACGAGATTGACGATAAGACCGACAACAGCAATTGCGATGGCCTCGCGGAAATTGATCGCCACCGGATCGAGCAATCTCAGTATGCTCTCCCAGCCCATGATCAGCGCGATCAGCGCCAACACGATCGCGCTGGCAAAGCCCGCGAGATCGCCGAATTTGCCGGTGCCGAAGGTGAAGCGTGCATTATGCGCATGCCGGCGCGCGTAGAGATAGGCGAGCGCCGAAATCAACATGGCGCTCACATGGGTCGACATATGCCAGCCGTCGGCGAGCAGCGCCATCGAGCCATAGATCGTGCCCGCGCCGATCTCGACCACCATCATGACGGCGGTCAGCGCGATGACAAGCCAGATGCGGCGTTCGTTACGCTGATGGTCGGAGCCCAGAAAAACATGGCTGTGGCCCATTTCGGAGGAAATGCTCATGACTTTACTTTCTCGTTCGGCGCCTGGCGCCTGTCATCGCAGATAGGTCTTCAGCACGTCGGCTATCTCATCGACTGCCTGACGACGAGCCTCTTCGCTTTCGGCATGCAGCACATGTTCCTGCAGATGGTCTTCCAGAACCTCCCCGGTCAATCCCGTCAAGGCGCCGCGAATGGAGGCGAGCAACTGCAAGATTTCCCCGCAGGGACGCTCGGCCTCGAGCGCCCGCTCCACCGCTTCCATCTGCCCTTTGAGGCGGCGGACGCGAGAGAGAAGCTTGGCTTGCTGACGAATGGTATGGGACATCGTAGCCTCGATTTATAATATAGGGAGGTATACTATTTGTGATGATGAATTGGAAGCCAAATTTCGTGGCGACGACCGGACGATGAGGTGGCCGACAGTATCTCGGCCGGCGGTCACAGCTACCTGGCCTTGCAATTTCGACGAATGGCCTCATATATTGCTCTAGAGACTAGAGGTATGGAGCACGCAATGCTGACCATCGGCGATCTATCAAAGCGGACCGGCGTGAAAGTGCCGACAATCCGCTATTACGAACAGATGGGCCTGATATCGGAGCCGGAACGCAGCGAAGGAAACCAGCGGCGTTACTCCAAAGCCGATCTTGAACGCCTCGCCTTTATCAGGCATGGCCGCGACCTGGGCCTGACGATCGACGCCATCAAGGAACTGATCTCGCTCAGCCAGCATCCGGACCGCCCCTGCGTCGGCGCCGACCGTATCGCCAAGGAGCATCTCGATGACGTTCGCACCAAGATCGCACGACTGAAGAAGCTCGAGCATGAGCTGGAGCGTATCGTTTCGCATTGCGACGGCCATAGCATCGAAGACTGCTATGTCATCCGCGCACTTTCCGATCACGGCCTGTGCGAACACGAGCATTGAGGCCCCATTGACAAACGCGCTGAACCAGATCATTGATGCGCCCATGATCACGCACGCGCTCCATAATTGCTCGTATTTTTGGCTGTACCTGTAACGGGCGGCCAAGACAGATCATATTGTCAACAAGCCGCCGTCAGGCGGCTTTGTTGTATCGGCAGCGTCCTGACGGCTCATTCAAAAAACAAGGACGCAAAATGCCATGCTAGACGATAGCGACATCTCACTTCTCCGCCCTCCGGTTTTGACCATCCGCAATGCCCAGCCGCGCGACCTGCCTGAGCTCAACGACATGATCCGGCTGCTCGCCGCCCATCATGGCGACGCCTCCGGCACCACGCCCGAGCAGCTTGAGCGCGATCTCTTCGGTCCTATGCCGTGGATCACCGCGCTTGTTGCCGAAGGCGAGCAGGGACTGATCGGCTACGCCATTCTCGTGCCGCTCTACAAGGCGCAAGAGGGACAGCGAGGCATGGATCTGCACCATCTCTTCGTCCGCGACGGCCATCGCGGCCATGGCGTCGGGCAGCATCTCGTCGACCGCGCTCGCGACATCGCCCGCAAGGCGGGCTGCAGCTACCTTTCCGTGGGAGCCGCCACAGGCAATTTCCAGGCCCACCGCTTCTACGAAAACATGGATTTCAAGCCGCGCCCGGTCACCGGCATGCGCTACCTGCAGGCTCTGGCCTGATGCCGGCCTTTAAGAGGATCGCCATCCGATATTGATTTTTAGAGTGTTTCCGGTTTCGCGCATTCCGGGCGAAAAACCGATGCGCATTTGGAAATGCTTCAGTGATCGATGGCGATCCCGCGGCCTGCAAAGAACCTCTCGAAAATCTTGAGCGGCATCTCCGCATCCTCGCGCGTCGCATCGATGTGGCCGGATGGATTGTGGAAGCGGATATTATTGCCGTCGATGGCCGTCACCAGCACCAGATGGCCACCCTTGGCCGGCGGCTCGGTCTCTGGCCAGCGGATCGAATGATGCACCGACGCGATGAAGAACTCCGACTGGTCGAGGATATCGGTGATGTCGGCGACGGAAATCCCGGTGACGACGCGAGCATCCAGATCGAAGCGGTCACGAACGAATGGGACGAACGGCGCATAGATCAATCCCCTGATCCGGCCATCCGCCTCCTCGACATAGCCGCCATATTCCCGGCAACCCACGGCCAGATCCATGATCGGGATGGTTTTGCCGGTGCGGGCGGCGAGCACCATCTTCAGGCAGGCCATGCCGCAAAGATTGCCGGCCCAGCGCGCATAATCCTCGACGCTGCTAGCGCCGGATGACGCCCAGAGCGGGTCCTTCAGCAAGGCCGATTGCGCACCCTCGGCGACGACCGCCAGCGTCATGTCAGGCGTTTCCCATTGGCTGAAATAAGGAACCTTCCGCGCCACCCTTGCGTCCACGACCACCCTCTCCTGTTGCCGAATCCCATGGCTACAAGCTTGACCGGAAATACGCTAGAAAAATGGCTGTCGACTTCGATCTGCAACTGGAGATGCGACTTGGAACAGCGGTTCACATTCGATGGCGTCGCCAGCCTCTACCATGCTTCCCGCCCGCTCTATCCCGATGCGCTTTTTGCCGATGTCATCGACTTTGCCGGGCTGCAAGCCAAGGATCAGGTCCTCGAAATCGGCTGCGGCACCGGACAGGCGACAGAGAGCTTTGCTCGCCGCAGCTTCTCGGTTCTCGCGCTTGATCCCGGCGCGGAACTGATTGCTGTTGCCCAGGAAAGATTGGCGGAATTTCCGCGAGTGCGGTTCGAGCAAACCACCTTCGAAGCATGGCCGTGCGAGCCGGAGAGCCTCAGGCTGATATTCGCGGCCCAATCCTTCCATTGGGTTTCGCCGGAACTGCGCTTCGCCAGGACGGCCGCCCTCCTCGCGCCGGAAGGAACACTCGCAGTCTTCGGCAATGTGCCGATGAAGCCGGAACCGCCGCTGTCAGAAAAATTCGCGGGGGTCTACGCCCGCCATGCACCGCAACTCGCCGGTCCGCCCGTGGAAGCCTGGTATCTCCCCGATGGCCCCTTTGCTCGGGAGCTGCGGCAGTCCGACCACTTCGAAGCTCCTGCGCATCATTGCTATTCCTGGAGCCGCTCGCACACGGCACAAAGCTATACCGACCTTTTGCGGACGCTCTCAAGCTACCGGCTTTTGACCGAGGATCAGCGGGAAACGCTGCTTTCCGAGCTTGCTGATGCCATCAACGCGCATGGCGGCGTATTCGAGCTGCATTATGAAACGCATCTCTATCTCGCCAAGCGTTCAGGCGCCGCTTGAGCATCACTTCGGCGGAAGCGCCTTCAGATAGGCTGCGATCGCCTCGCGGTCGGATGCCGGCAGGTGGGCGATGTTTTGCTGGACTTCGGCCATCGAGCCGCCGGCCGAGTCATAATCTGGGGTGAAGCCGGTTTCTAGGTAGTTGGCAATGTCGCCGGCGCTCCAGCTGCCGATGGCCTTGGAGCCGGGTGTGATGTCCGGAATCTGGCCCTTGCCTTCCGGATTGGGCGCTCCCGCCAGCCATTGGCCGCTCACGAAGCCGCCGAGGTTGTCGCGTGGCGTATGGCATTCGCCACAATGTCCCGGTCCTTCCACGAGATACTGACCACGCTTGACCTTCTCGTCGGCATTGGCAAGCACGACGCGCGGCTGATCGTTGAGATAAAGGAACTTCCAGCCGCCGAGCGCCAGCCGAATATTGAAGGGAAAGGGCAGCTCGTGCGGCGGAGCGACATTGTCGCTTTTCGGCAGCGTCTTCAGGAAGCCCCAGAGATCGTTGATGTCCTTGTCACTCATGCGGGTATAGGAGCCGTAGGGAAAGGACGGATAGAGATGTTCGCCGTTTTTGCCGACGCCGCGCTTCATGGCATTGCCGAAATCGGCAAGCGTCCAGCTGCCAAGCCCCGCCTTCTCATCCGGCGAGATATTCGGGACATGGAAGGTGCCGAACGGGCTGGTAAGGGCGAGACCGCCCGAAAGCACCAGCTTGGCGTCGCCTTGCGCGCCGGGAGCCGCATGACAGCTCGTACAGCCGCCCGCCCAAAACACCATCTCGCCGTTCTTGATGTCGGGATCACCGAGATTGGCCCAATGGCTCGCCGGAAAGGGCGACGGCGCGGTGATGACGTAAAACGCGCCGCTGCCGAGGATGATCACGCCGAAAAGGCAAAGCAGCCATCGAATAAACCGCGCCATCATTCCACCCCTTAGCCTTAGCTCTAAAACCAAAGAGGCCCGCACCGGTAGAACCAGTGCGGACGCTAAAATCGATTTTTGCCTTTACGCAATTCCGGACGGAAAAGCGCCACGCACTTTTCCTGGAATTGTTCTGGGCGAGACCGACCTACCGCTTAGTCCTTCTTGATGCGGTAGGCCTGATGACAGGCGCCGCAGCTGCCGCCGAGGGTCTTCAGCGTCGCGCCGACGCCGGCCTTGTCAGCGGGAAGCTGGGCGAGTGCCGTCTCGGCATCGGTGGAAAGCTTGGCGGCATGCGCCTTGAAATCATCGAGGTTGTCCCAGATCTTCGGGTTGACCTCGGGATCGGTCTTGTCGCTCTGGGAGTTGAACTGATCCGGGAAGGCCTTGGCGGTTTCGGCGATCGTTGTCAGAGATGCCTTGACGATGTCGGCGTCATAGGGCTTGTCGCCCTTGGCAATCGCGCCGAGAGCACCCGCCGCGCCCCCGATCTTCTTCATCATGCCGATGCGGGAGTCATGCGTGCCGTCGGCCGCGACGACCGAACCCAGTGCGATGCCGGCCAGAGCCGTCGCCATCACAATCGCTTTCCACTTCATTTCGTTCTCCTACCTCTCCGAATGATCAAGACCGCCCAGGCGGCCAGCGCATGTTTGCCGGTTTCCTTTCCGGCAATGAAGTCACAAAGTGGTGAGAGCTGAATGAAATCAGCGTCGTGCAATAGACACACGCATTCGCCGCATTAGCCCTCACGCCAATTTCAGGCCCTCCCATACCGTAAACACCGAAACTGCGACAAGCAGCAGCCCAGCTGCGCGGCCTGCGAATGCGGTTGCCCCGGGATTGGCAATCAACAGGTCGCGGCTGCGCCCGGCAGTAATGGCAAGTCCGCCGTAAATGGCAAATTGCGTCGCGATGGTCATGGCTCCCATGATGACGGCCTGTATCCACATCGGCCCGTAATCCGGCTTCAGGAACTGGGGATACACGGCGAAGATGAAGAGATAGGCCTTCGGATTGATGAGGCAAGTCACCGCTCCCTGGCGGAACGCTTTCCAGGCGGAGCGGCTGCCGGCCGGCCCCTCACTCCCCACGGTGATGGAACTGCGCATCAGCGTGTAGCCGATGAAAGCCATGTAGGCGCCACCGGCAATCAGCAGCGGATTAAAGAGAATCGGTACGAAATGCATCAGCAGGCCGATGCCGATGGCACCGTTCAGCGAATGCACTACACCACCGAGCATGATGCCGCCCGTCGCGGCAAGGCCGCGGTTGCTGCCGCCGGTCAAAGAATTGGCGAGCACGAACAGCATGTCCATGCCCGGCACGATGATGATGCCCAGAAGAAGGATGAAGAAGAGCCAGAGATTTTCTGCGTAACCCATGTCAGTTGCCTATCGAGCTCTCCATGGAAACAGGAGAGGAAATGGTTGATTTTCAAGCGAATAGGCAGTCTTATAAAGAGATCCAACTGACGGGGTATTGTCAGTAACCTTCATCTTCGAGGCAAGAAATGCGCAAGGCGTCACGCCTGTTCGAGATCATCCAGATCCTGCGGCTGGCCAAAAAGCCAGTGACGGGAGCCGATATTGCCGGCCGACTGGAGGTGACGGTGCGTTCGGTCTATCGCGATATCGCCGCGCTGCAGGCGATGCGGGTGCCGATAGAGGGCGAACGCGGTATCGGCTATATCCTGCGGCCCGGCTTCGACCTGCCGCCGCTGATGTTTTCCATCGAGGAAATGGAGGCGATCGTGCTGTCGCTGGCGCTCCTGGAGCGTACAGGCGATGCGGAGCTGAAACAGGCGGCCAAGCGCGTCACCGCCAAGATCGCCGGCGCCGTGCCGCCGCCGCTGCGCCAGACCCTCGATGCCAATGCGCTGCATGCCTGGGGCTTTGCTGCACCCTCGGCTGCTGCGATTGATCTTTCGCTGGTTCGCCGCGCCATTCGCGATGAGGAAAAGCTCGACCTTGCCTATCGCGACGAACTTGGCCGCGCCACGGAACGCATCATCCGGCCGATCGCCCTCATCTACTATTCGGAGACTGCCAACATCGTCGCCTGGTGCGAGTTGCGCCAGGCTATCCGCAACTTCCGCAGCGACCGGATCGAAGGCTGCGAGGCGACGGGATTATGGTTCAAGGGCGAAGGCGACAGTTTGAGGCAGATCTGGGTGAATGGCTGGCGGACAAACACCCCAGCCGCCGGCTGAGGCGTTGGCAACATCAATCGCAAGGCCAGATCCTGTAAACCAGACAACCTCACCTCGCATCCACATACCACGGCGGAATAGGTTCAGCGTAGCGCCAGGGTTCGGCTCGTCTCGCGGCCAAAGCCGCTGATTTCCAGCCTGTCCTCACAGACCGAGACAATCGCGTAGGCGCTCGTGTCTTCCGTGTCCACCATGCCCTTGAAGTTGACGAAGTAAGTGCCGTCCGACACGCCGAAATTGCCGGCATGATTGTGACCGTTAAGGTAAGCGACGACATGGTCATGCTCTGCCAAAAGGGCCAGCAAGCGGTCGCTGTTCAGGGCATTGTGTCCATTCTCTGGGAAGATGGGATAGTGGTTCATGACGATGACCTTCTCGCCCGCCGCCTTTGCTTCCTTGAGTTTCGCGGCGAGCCAGTCATATTGTGTGTCGCCGATCGCCCCGTTCCAGCGCTGGCCATTGAGCGCGCCGGCGATCTCCAGCGCCTTCATCAGATCCTTCGCCTCCTGCCGCCGCGAATCGCCTTCCGGCGGGGCAAAGACGCTGATTTCATTGCCGTCGAGCGCGATGAAGCGATAGCCGGAAAGGCTGAAATCGTAATAGGCCGACGACATGCCGACCCGCGCCGGCACCGTGCCGAGATGAGTGGGTGCCACGGCGAAATCATGGTTCCCGAGCAGAAAATGCTTGCGATGACGCGAGGCTTCGTAGACCGGCAAAATGGCGTCGAAGCTCTTCCATTCACGATCGATGATATCGCCGAGGGTCACCACAAAGGCGAGATCATGCCGATTGAATTCCTCCATTGCCTCGCGAAGCTTGCCGAGGCTTTTCGCCGGATAGCGATTGAGGGTGAGATTGGGCGCGAGATCGGCATATTGCGGATCGGCGATGACACCGAAGCGGAAAAGCGGCGCTGATGGCATTCAGCCTCCTGTGGCGATCTCCTGGGCCGCCAAGCGACACACGATACATCAATAAGGTTGGCAGACAAGAAAACACCCGACGCCAGGAAGACGCCGGGTGCGAAAGCCAGCCTGTGCGGCGAACTTACTTCGTAGCGGCTTCGTAGCGCTCCAGGACGTAGTCCCAGTTGATCAGGCTGTCGATGAAGGCTTCGAGGTACTTCGGACGCAGGTTGCGGTAGTCGATGTAGTAGGAATGTTCCCATACGTCGACGCCGAGGATCGGGTCGGCACCATGAACGAGCGGGTTTTCGCCGTTCGGGGTCTTGGAGATTTCGAGCTTACCGTTCTTGACGGAAACCCATGCCCAGCCGGAGCCGAACTGGGTGGCGCCGGCAGCGGCGAAATCGGCCTTGAACTTGTCGTAGCCGCCGAGATCGGAAGCAAAGGCTGCTTCGAGCTTGCCCGGCAGCTTGTTGCCGCCGCCGCCCTTCTTCATCCACTTCCAGAAATGGATGTGGTTGTAGTGCTGGGCAGCATTGTTGAAGAGGCCGGCATTGGTGCCGAAGGACTTCTTCACGATTTCTTCGAGCGAAAGATCGGCAAGACCTGCTTCCGCAGCGAGCTTGTTGCCGTTGTCGACATAGGCCTTGTGGTGCTTGTCGTGGTGATATTCGAGCGTCTCACGCGACATGAAGGGCGAAAGGGCGTCGTAATCGTAAGGAAGTTCAGGCAATTCGAAAGCCATGGTCATATCTCCTCTTGGCAAAAAAAATTGCGTCGGCAGGTGAAGCGGAACATAGGAGCCGTCGCCTGGAAGAGCAACCGGCGACATGCCAAAAAAGTTGCGTGCGGGAGCAAAAATTGCCCTATTTTTCAATTAGGTATAGCATAGACTTAGAAATTAAGTGTAATGAATATTATGATGCCCGGATACAGGATGGAGCGCCTTGCCGAAACGTCGACAAGACAGCTCGTCGAGGCTAGGCTCTCAGATCTTCTACCTGGAGAGGAATGTCTGTGACGATCGCCTGCTTGCATACCGCCGAAAGCAACATCGCCGTCTACGAGGCGGCTGCAAAGGCACTTGGGCTACCTGAGGGCATGTTGCGTCATCACGTCCGCGCCGATCTTCTCCTCGCCGCCGAAAAAGTAGGGTGCTTGACGGATGAGATATCGGCGGAAGCGGCGGCGCTGCTTTGGCATCTGGCCGAGGATGCCGATGCCGTCGTGCTCAACTGCTCGACACTTGGCCCGGCGGCGTCGAAGATCGCGGCCGGCGCCGGTGCCCCGATCATCCAGGCGGATGCAGTGTTGGCAGAGCGAGCGGTCAAGGCCGGCGGCAAGGTTATCGTGCTGTGCACCGTCGAAACGACCATCGCCCCGACGACTGCACTTTTCGAAGCAGCGGCTAAGGCGACGGGTGCCGAAATCGAGGTTCGGCTGGTGCCGGGTGCATGGGCGCACTTCCGGGCGGGCGATCTATCGGCCTATCTTGCTTCCATTGCCGATGCGGTAAAAGAGGCCAGCGGCGAAAGTGCCGTCACGATCGCTTTCGCTCAGGCGTCGATGACCGATGCGGTTCATCTTCTTCCGGAAAACCGCCCGCAACCTGTGACCGGTCCGGCGGCCGCACTTGCCGCGGCAATGGCGAAGATTATGTGTAGCTGAAGCGCTACAAATTCCGCCCGAAATAGACATTGACCTCGGCTATGCGGTCGCCGGCAAAGCGGATCAGCTCGACATTGCGAAAACTGGCGCCATCCATTTTCTCGGCGCGATAGCCGACGATCACATCATCGCCATCGGGTACAAGATGTTCGATATGAATGTCGCGGAACACCTTCTCCTTCGGCCAGCAGTGCTCGAAATACCGCTTCCGGTCGATGTGATCGTCGCGCGGGCTGGAAAAGGTGAAATCCCGGGTCAGCATCGGATCGACGATATCGGGATGCTGAGCGACATAGGCAGCGAAGAGACGTTTAACCGCATCGCAACGGGCACTTTCGAGAGAATTCATGATCTGCCTCCTCTTTCGGGTCAGGGTGATTTTTGCCGCCCACCGCAACCGATTGCAAAATGCAATCAGTTAATAACGTAAGGCAGCCGAACCAACAAGCCGCTTTGCGGGCTTGGCAGCGTCGCCCGTGTGGTCCAAACTTCCCGACTATCCTCATCATCAGGAAGCCACCGCAGTGTCCGAGGCTCATAACCACATGTTGGAAAAGCTGCGCCGCCTGGCGGCAAAGGATAACCGCCCGACCGTCGCGCCGAGCGGCATCGGCAGCTATTCCACGCTTTTTACCTTCGTCACGCGCGAACGCGAGCGCATTGCCGGCTCGGCCTTTTCACAGGTTTCAATCGTCGCCATCCTCGAAGGTTCCAAGGAAATCGTCAGCATGGGACGGCAGCGGCATTTTGCGGCCGGTACGGTGCTCGTGCTGCCGGCCGGTTGGAGTGGCGATGTCGTCAACGATCCCGATCCGCAGACCGGCGTCTATCGGGCAATTTTCATCACCTTTCCCGAGGAATTGACACGGCGGGCGGCAAAAGCCTTTCCGCCTGCGCAGACCGCATCGCAGATCGACCTGCCGCTCGATCCGTTGCTGGCCGCTGCCATCGGCCATGCCGGCGAAGGCATAGTCGGTGGAAGCCTGCCGATCCCACTGATCGAGCACAGACTCGTGGAAATACTCATGGTGCTCGGCATGCGCGGTGCCCTGCCCGGTTCGCCGGAGACAACTGCCGAGGCGGTACGGGCGCTGGTGCGCTGGCAGCCGGACCGTGCCTGGACAGCCGATCTCATCGCCGCGGAGCTTGGCACGAGCAACGCCACATTGCGCCGCCGCCTGTCACGCGAGGGTGCTTCCCTGCGAGAGGTACTGGCAAGCGAGCGCGTGGCGCTGGCGACGACCCTTCTCGCGGAGGACGGGCTGTCGCTGCGGGAAGCCGCCCTTGCAACAGGATATCGCTCACCCCGACGCTTCGCCGATCGACTTCGCAGCGCGTGAGCGTTTTCGGGCGCATTTTGAGCGTTTGCGCGCGCAGCCGCTCGGCACAGATTTGTTACACCCTGCCCTCGAAGGCTCACAGAAGCCGCAACATGAAAGGGCAACATCATGAAAACCATGCTCAAAATTCTGAACGCCACCCTCATCGCAGCAGTTGTCGCCAGCCCAGCACTATCGGCCGATCTCAAGGTGACATTTGCAAAGAGCGATGGCCGGATGCTGCTGCCGGAAAATGCCTCCTGCATTTCGGCAGGGCCTGAAAAGTCGGCACCCGGTCCCAACAAGAGCCTTGCCGTATCCTGGTCGAAGGGGCCGAAGGGCGCGCGCTCCTATGCGCTGACCATGGTCGACCCCGACGTTCCCACGGACTTCTCGCTATTCAACAAGGCGGACAAAACCATCCCGAAGGATTTCAAGCGGATGGAATTCGTTCACTGGGTGCTGGCCGATATTCCCCCATCGCGCACCAGCCTTGCCGAAGGCACGGACGGAAGCGGTCCCTCAGCCAATGGCCTCCCGCTCGAGCGCACGGCCTATGGGCGGCGCGGCCAGAATGGTGCCGGCGGCGGCAATTTGAAGGATGGACCGCATGGCGGTTATATGGGCGCTTGCCCGCCCTGGAACGACGCGCGTGTCCACAGCTATCACGTCACCGTCTATGCGCTCGATGTCGACCGGCTGAACCTTCCTGACCTCTTTACCCGCGCCGATCTGCTCGCCGCCGCTAAGGGTCACATCCTGGCATCAGGCAGCCAGGAACTGTTTTATACATTGAATGCAAAGGCCGAGAAATGACCGAGACGAGATGGGATGCAGCAGCACCGGCCGAGCCGGAAACCGCGCATTGGATGCGGAACCTGATCATCTGCCTCGTCGGTTCGTTCACGACGATCGTGGCGATGACGCTGTTGCTCCCCTTCCTGCCGCTCTATGTCGAGGAACTCGGCGTCAGCGATAAAGCCGCGATCGTGCAATGGTCCGGCATCGCCTATGGCGCCACCTTTTTTGCGGCCGCTTTCGTCGCGCCGCTCTGGGGGCGCCTCGGCGATATCTATGGCCGCAAGCTGATGCTGATCCGCGCCAGCCTCGGCATGACGGTCGCCATCTCGCTGATGGGCATGGCCGGCAATGTGTGGCAGCTGGTGGCGCTGCGCCTCTTCACCGGCCTTGCCGGCGGCTATGCCTCGGGATCGATGGTGTTGGTGGCAGCCCAGACGCCGAAGCATCGCTCGGCCTGGGCGCTGGGTACGCTGTCCGCCGGCATCATGGCCGGCAATCTCGTCGGACCGCTGATCGGCGGCGCGCTGCCGCCCGTTATCGGCATTCGCGGCACCTTTCTGCTGGCGGGCGGCGTGATCTTCTTCACCTTCCTGGCAACGACCTTCCTGATCAAGGAGGAGAAGTCCACGGCACGAAAGAAAGCCGCGAAGGCCAGCGGCAGCTGGGCCTCCATTCCGGACAAACGCCCCGTCCTCGCCATGCTGTCGCTCGGCCTGCTGCTGATGCTCGCCAATATGTCGATCGAGCCGATCATAACAGTCTATGTCGCGCAGTTCGTCAGCGACGCCAACGTGACGATGGTCTCGGGCGTCGTCATGGCGGCTGCGGCGCTCGGCAGCATCCTGTCGTCCTCATGGCTCGGCAAACTCGCCGACCGCATCGGCTACTGGAGTGTCATCATGGCCGCGCTTGCCGTGGCGGCGCTGCTGTTGATACCGCAGGCTTTCGTGACCTCGGCCTGGCAATTGATCGGCTTGCGCTTCCTGATGGGCGTGGCGCTCGGTGGCCTTCTGCCCTGCATCACGGCTGTGATCCGGCATAACGTGCCGGATGCGGCGACGGGCAGCATCCTCGGGCTCTCCATCTCGTCGCAATATGTCGGTCAGGTGGCAGGCCCGGTCATGGGTGGCTTCGTCGGCGGCCATATCGGCATGCGCGCCGTGTTCCTTGGAACCTGCGTGCTGCTGGCGCTCGGAGCTGTGTATTGCTGGTGGGTCAGCCCGAAGAAGGAAGCCTCCATGTAAGGATCGATGACTTTGCTCTAGTTTGACGTCTGGAGATCGATCCGGGCAGCATTGCACCGACCGTTATAGCCGACCACAGATAAAATCGACCCCAGAACGCGCGATCGCCTCCAGCGTTTCGCGCGTATCGCCTGCGCGCGCTCGAACGGCAAGCGAATGCATGACGGCGGATGCGAGCTTTGCGAGAGTTGCAGCATTCGTCTCAGCCGGGAGTTCGCCCCGTTCAATCGCAAGCTCCACGCGTTCCTTGATCGCATCATCGAATTCATTCAGGCTGCGGCGCAACACCTCCCGCACTCGATCATGCTGAATAGCCTCTGCCGTGGCAGTGCCGATCAGGAAGCAGCCACGCGCCGCAGTCTCGCCATGCAGGTATATTTTCAGAGCCTCGGCATAGACGCACGCGAGATTTTCTCGCAGCGGCAGAGCCGGGTTGAGTGCCTCAAACAATATATCGAGGCTGTCCTCCCGGTAGCCTTCCAAGGTGTCAAGATAGAGGTCCTCCTTGTCGCCGAATGCGCCGTAGAGGCTCGGCCGGTTCAGTTTCGTCGCGACGCTCAAATTATCCAATGAGGCTGCCGAGAACCCCCTATCCCAAAAAACCTCCCGCGCCCGCCCGATGACTGCTTTGGCGTCAAAAGCGCGTGGACGACCCTGTTTTTTCCCGCTCTTCATATTTTATACTACTTCGCACAAAAATGTTGACCGAACCAATTTTATGCGAAATGGTACAAATATTCAATGGATGCCTCGCCCCTGCATCGAAAAAGGAGAAAACGCCATGAAACTCTACATGCACGCAGCCGCTTGCTCCCTGTCACCGCACATCGTTTGTCGGGAATTGGGCCTGGATGTTGAACTGGTGGAAGTGGATCGGAAGACTCATCGGACGAGTTCGGGCGAGGACTACCTTGCCATCAACGGCAATGGTTACGTGCCGGCATTGATGCTGGATGATGGGAGGGTACTGACCGAAGGTCCTGCCATCGTGCAATTCCTCGCGGAATGTTCACCGGAGGGTTCGCGCCTCCTGCCGGAGGCCGGAACCTATGCCAGAAGCCAGGTTCAATCCTATCTGAATTTCATTACCGCCGAACTGCATAAGCCAATGGCGATGCTATTCAATGCCGCTTATGAAGGCGCTCATGCCGGCATCCATGAGTTGGTGTGCAAACGATTGGATTGGCTGAACAGCCGGCTCGTCGGCCCCTATCTGACCGGTGACGACTTCACGGTCGCCGACGCCTATCTCTTCGTTTGCTTGAACTGGTCGCCGTGGATCAAGATCGACGTCGCACGAAGGTCGGCGTTACAGGAGTTCATGGCTCGCGTCAGCGCAAGACCGAGCGTCCGCCACGCGCTCCAGGCCGAAGACCTTGAGGCCTTCGAGACTGATGGCGTCTTCTTCGCGCCGCGATCCTACATTGCTTCGGCAGGTCGTGTAGGAACACCCGTGCGGCCATAAACGGCCGCACTCTTCTGCGTGTCCTTCTCCTTGTGAGAAGGGTTTATTCCTCGCTGGCGCTGCGGCCGTGAGCCCAATCCATATAGAGTTCGAGCGCCTTGCGCGCGACTGGCCCCTCCTGAAACTCCCGATCATCCAGACGATTGACGCTGACGACCTTGGAATAGTTGCCGGTCGTGAAAATCTCGTCGGCAGCCATGAACTGCTCGACGGACAGGGTTTCCTCGCGCACGTCAAAGCCTTCCTGGCGCAGCAGGCCGATGACGCGAGCGCGGGTGATGCCGGCAAGGAAGGTGCGGTTGGCGACCGGCGTATAGACGATGCCGTCCTTGACCGTGAAGACATTGGACGACGCCGTCTCGACGACATTGCCATTCATGTCGCGCACCAGCGCATTGTTGAAGCCGCGGCTTCTCGCCTCCAGGATCATGCGGCCGCTGTTCGGATAGAGCGAACCGGCCTTGGCGTCGGTCATCGCCGTTTCCGGCGAGGGACGGCGGAAGGGCGAGACGGTGAGCGTGATGCCGCCATTGCCGCCAAGCGGCGCCTCGAACAAGCAGAGCGCGAAGCGCGTCGATTCCGCATCGACGGCAACGACGCTGCCCGGCGAACCATGCTCGCCCCAATACATCGGCTTGATGTAGATCGGCGTCTTGCCGTCAAATTTCCCGATGCCTTCCCAGGCGAGCGCCTCGATCTCCTGCGAGGTCTTGACCGGCTTCAGCCCCATGGCCACGGCCGAGCGATTGATGCGCTGGCAATGGAGATCGAGATCGGGTGCGATGCCATCGAACCAGCGTGCGCCGTCGAACACGGTCGAGCCGAGCCACATGGCATGCGAGGTCGGCCCGATCAGCGGCGGATTGCCGGAGAGCCATTCTCCTTCAACATAGGTCCAGGTGGTGGTGCGGGGCGACGTATCGACGGACATGGGTATTTCCTCCCTTTGAGCGGTTCAGCTTTCGCGGGATCGCGGAGCCGCTCCATCTTTTGTTTTCGCGCAATTCCGGGCAGAAAGCCGTGACGCGCTTCGGCGGAATTGCTTTAGATGGCGAAGAGCAAATAACCCTGCAACCCAAGGGTCAAGCGGAAACTGCGCGGCAAAATTCATTTGCAACAAAGCGCCCGATACCGCATTCATAACGCAATTTTCATGCGTCGAAACAACAGCTTGACGAATGGATCCATCAGGAAAAATGATTGATCGGACTGATGTCAGGGAAGAGCGAGAACTCCCATGAAAGCCATGTATTATGAGGCCTTCGAAGCAACACCCGAGATCCGGAACCTGCCGGATCCGACGCCAGGCGAAGACGGCGTTGTCATCGCCGTCGGTGCGACCGGCCTTTGCCGCAGCGACTGGCATGGCTGGATGGGTCACGATCCGGATATCAAGCTGCCGCATGTGCCGGGGCATGAGCTCGCGGGCAAGGTGGTCGCGACCGGCCGCGGCGTCGTGCGCTTCAAGGTGGGCGACCGCGTCACCGTTCCCTTCGTGTCCGGCTGCGGCCATTGCGCGGAGTGCCACTCCGGCAATCAGCAGGTCTGCCCGAGCCAGTTCCAACCCGGCTTCACCCATTGGGGCTCTTTTGCCGAATATGTCGCGATCGACTATGCGGATACCAATCTCGTGCACCTGCCAGAATCGGTCGATGATGCGACGGCGGCCAGCCTCGGCTGCCGCTTCGCCACCTCCTTCCGCGCCGTTGCCGACCAGGCAAAGACGCGGCCGGGCGAGTGGATCGCCGTGCATGGCTGCGGCGGTGTCGGGCTTTCTGCGATCATGATCGCGAGCGCCCTTGGCGCCAACGCCATCGCCATCGATATCTCCGCCGAGAAGCTTGCCTTCGCCCGCGAGTGCGGCGCAGTGGCGACCATCAATGCGGCTAAGGTTGCGGATGTGGCCGAGGCTGTGCGCGAGATCACCAAGGGCGGCGCGCATGTCTCGATCGATGCGCTCGGCCATCCCGTCACCTGCTTCAACTCCATCAAGAACCTGCGCCGCCGCGGCCGGCATGTGCAGGTCGGCCTCATGCTCGGCGACTATGCGACGCCGCAGATCCCGATGGCGCAGGTCATCGGCCATGAGCTGGAGATCTATGGCAGCCACGGCATGCAGGCCTGGCGTTACGATGCCATGCTCGACATGCTCGCCGCCGGCAAGATCGCGCCGCAGAAGCTCATCGGTCGCAGGATAAGCCTGGAAGAAGCGGTGCCGGCGCTGATGTCTCTTGATAAAGCCGAGGGCAAGGGGATCAGCGTCATTACGCGGTTCTGATATATCCCGGTGCTATGCGCATCGAGAGAAACGGCAATCCAGAAAGAGGAAACGCTCATGGCATGGTCTGCCGGTCAATATCTGAAATTCGAAGACGAACGCACGCGCCCTTCGCGCGACCTGCTGGCTCAGGTGCCGCTGGATCGGATCGAACACGCGATCGACCTCGGTTGCGGCCCCGGCAATTCGACCGAGCTGATCATCGAGCGCTATGGTGCTGCCGGCGTCTCCGGCCTCGATAGCGACGACAACATGCTGGAGGCGGCGCGCAAGCGCTTGCCCGGCACAAGCTTCGTCAAGGCGGATCTCGCCACATGGCGGCCGGAAAAACCGGTGGATCTGCTCTTTGCCAATGCGGTCTTCCAATGGCTCCCAAATCATCTCGATATCCTCGACCACCTGATGGACGGGCTGAAACCCGGCGGCGTGCTCGCCGTGCAGATGCCCGACAATCTCACCGAACAAAGCCATCTGATGATGGAAGAAACGGCAAAGAACGGTCCCTGGAGCGATGCCTTCGCTAGGAAGGGCATCCGGCGCAATCCGCTGCCTGCACCTTCGGTCTATTACAACAGGCTGATCGGCAAGTCACAGCGCGTCGATATCTGGCACACCAACTACAATCACGTGTTGGCGAATGCGGCAGCGATCGTCGAATGGGTGAAAGCCACTGCCCTGCGTCCTTATCTCGACCATGCCGGCGACGAGCATCGCGATGCGTTCACCGCCGAATATCTGAAGCATATCGCGAAAGCCTATCCGCAGCTTGTCGATGGCAAGGTGCTGTTGCGCTTCCCGCGGCTCTTCCTGGTCGCGGTGAAGAAATAGGTTATCTATCAGTCCCGAAATGCTGGCTGACGGCGGTGCGTCGATCCCATCGACAACCAGCGCCAGCCCGCGCTAGAACATGACAAGCCAAAGCTGAAACAGCAATAGCTCCGAGGAGATAGTCGATGTCGTCCAGAAGCCCCGAATATGACCTCCAGAAGGAGATCCACGCATGACCACCCCCGACGTCGCACCGGCCCCGCCGCTAACATTCGTGATCTTTGGCGCCGCCGGCGACCTCACCCGGCGCCTGCTGATCCCGACGCTGATCAACATGACCCGCAGCGGACTTATCGGCGAGGATCTGCATATTCTCGGCATCGGCATCGAAACCGGCGGCGCCGACATGCTGCTGGATCGTCTGGAATCATTCCTGAAGACATCAGGCGACATGGACGATGCGGAGCGGCAGGCAGCATGGCAGAGCCTGCGCAAGCGCATCAGCTACATCTCCGGCGATTTCACCCAGAACGGCGTCTACAAGGAAATTTCGGATTATCTCTCGCATGCGCCGAGCGCCAACGCGGCCTTTTATTTCGCCGTGCCACCGCGCTTCTTCGGCGATATCGCCGAGAAACTCTCCGAAAACGGGCTGATGAACGAGGCGACCGGAGCTTTCCGCCGCATCGCGATCGAAAAACCCTTCGGCCATGATCTTGCCTCGGCACAGGCTTTGAATGCGCGGCTGCTGAACCATGTGTCCGAAAGCCAGATCTACCGCATCGACCATTTCCTCGGCAAGGAAACCGTGCAGAACATCATGACGACACGCTTCGCCAACATGATGATCGAGGCACTGTGGAACAACAACTATATCGACCACGTGCAGATCACGGCGGCCGAGCTTGTGGATGTCGGCACGCGCGGCAAATTCTACGATGCGACCGGCGCGCTACGCGACATGGTGCCGAACCATCTTTTCCAGCTGCTGGCGATGGTGGCGATGGAACCGCCGAACAGCTTCGATGCCGAATCCATCCGCAATGAAAAGGGCAAAGTGTTGAAGGCCTTGCGCGTCTACTCGCGGGAGGAAGCAATCAAGAACGGCGTACGCGGCGCCTATACGGCCGGCCCGATTGCCGGCAGGGACCTGCCGGCCTTCACGCAGACACCCGATGTCGCGCCCGACAGCGACACCGAAACCTTCGTGGCGCTAAAGCTATTTGTCGATACCTGGCGCTGGGCAAGCGTGCCCTTCTACCTGCGCACGGGCAAGGCGATGAAGGCGCGGGATACGGAAGTGGTCATCACCTTCCGGCCGGTGCCCTTCGCCCAATTCCCCCGCCACGAATCTCGCCCCGAATTGCCGCCGAACAGGCTCATCATCCAGGTGCAGCCCGACGAAGGGCTCGATATGGAAATCTCGATCAAATCGCCGGGCCTCGTGCTGAAAACCGCGCCGGTTTCGCTCGACTTCCGCTATGCCGACAGTTTCGACATCGGCAAGCAGACCGGATACGAAAGCCTGTTCTACGAACTCTTCGTCGGCGACCAGACACTCTTCCAGCGCGCCGACGGCATCGAAGCCGGCTGGGCCGCCGTGCAGCCCTTCCTCGACCTCTGGGCAGAAGGCGGCAAACCCGATCCTTACGCCCCCGGCAGCACAGGCCCTGCCTGCGCCGACGAACTCATCGAACGCGACGGCCGCAAATGGCATGAGATCGACGGGACGCCGAAGGGCAGGAAGATCTGACGCTGTAAAAGATCAGCTGATAGAGGCCAGCTGTCGCCCTCTAACAGGAGCGCAACGTGGCGAGGTCGGGCCTGCCTTCTGAACAACAAAAAGCCGCCGGATTTGGCCGGCGGCTTTCTTTTCAAGGCAATAGCAGCCTCAAATGAACTGGTGCAAGCCCGGCACGGAATTGACGACCTGGTCGACGACCTCGTCGCCGGCGTGCTGGCGTGCAGTCGCAATCGTCTCCTTGGCGAGCGAGCCGATTTCGCCCATGCTGAGACCGCTGCTCATCAGCTGCTGGCCGAGGGCCATCAGGCCGCCACCGCCGCCGACTGCGCTGAGCAGGCCGCCGAGCAGGCCGCCGCCACCCGTTTCCTCGCCGTTATATTGTGCAACCAGATCGGAGGCGCCCGGAATGGATTCGATCATCTTGGTGACAGGACCATCCGGAGCTTCGCGCTGCAGGAAACCGAGAATCATGCCGACGGCCTTTTCCGCAAGGTCGGGAGCGATGCCGGCTTTGGTCGCGATCTGATCAATAACTTCGTTCACTGTGGCCTCCTGCCTTTATAACGTTAACGTCAACGTAACTGAACGGGGCAACCGACACAAGCTGCGTCGGACCTCATTATACTACCAGAAGCATAAGCATGACGCGAATGGTTGTCCCGGTTCAAGTCAGTTCTTATAACAGTGTCAGGACAAATCGATGAATGGCCCTGGCAGCCCGAAATGGTTGCTGTGCCGCCGCCCTAGTACCGGATGATTTTGGATCGAATCGATCCAAAATCATCCGGTACTAGAATCAAACAGGTAGAGCATAATGTCGTCTGAAAACCGATGACACTTTTCAGCATCATGCTCTAAGGGAGACGACACCATGCCGCAGCAGGATGGACAGATTTTCGTCGGCGCGAGCCGCAATCCGGATGACAGCATCAACAAGGACGAGTTCCTGACGCTGAAATTCGGCAACCGTCACGGCCTCGTCACCGGCGCCACCGGCACCGGCAAGACGGTGACGCTGCAGGTTCTGGCGGAAGGGTTTTCCAAGGCGGGCGTGCCCGTCTTCTGTGCCGACATCAAGGGCGATCTTTCGGGTATCGCCGTCAAGGGCGAGCCAAAGGATTTCCTGCTGAAGCGTGCCGAGGAAATCGGCCTGTCGCCCTATGAATTCGATCAGTTCCCGGTCATCTTCTGGGATCTCTATGGCGAAAAAGGCCACCGCGTGCGCACCACCATCGCCGAGATGGGGCCGCTGCTGCTGGCGCGCTTGATGGATGCGTCCGAGGCGCAGGAAGGCGTGCTCAACATCGCCTTCAAGATCGCCGATGAGAACGGCCTGGCGCTGCTTGATCTCAAGGACCTACAGGCGCTGCTGAACTATATGGGCGACAATGCCAGCGAGCTTTCCAGCAAATACGGCCTGATCTCGAAATCTTCCGTCGGCTCGATCCAGCGCGCAATGCTCGTGCTGGAGCAGCAGGGCGCGGAAAATTTCTTCGGCGAGCCGGCGCTGAAAATCTCCGACATCATGCGCGTCAGCAATGACGGTTATGGCCAGGTTTCGGTGCTGGCAGCCGACAAGCTGATGATGAACCCGCGCCTTTATGCCACCTTCCTGCTGTGGCTGCTCTCCGAGCTGTTCGAGGAACTGCCTGAGGTCGGCGATCCGGAAAAGCCGAAGCTGGTCTTCTTCTTCGATGAGGCGCATCTGCTCTTCAACGATGCGCCGAAGGTGCTGATCGAGCGCGTCGAACAGGTGGTGCGCCTGATCCGCTCCAAGGGCGTCGGCGTCTATTTCGTCACCCAGAACCCGCTCGACGTGCCGGAAACGGTGCTGGCGCAGCTCGGCAATCGCGTGCAGCATGCGCTTCGCGCCTATACGCCGCGCGAGCAGAAGGCCGTGCAGACGGCGGCCTCGACATTCCGGCCCAATCCTGCCTTCGATTGCGCCACCGTCATCACGACGCTCGGCACTGGCGAGGCGCTGGTGTCGATGCTTGAGGGCAAGGGTGCGCCCTCCATCGTCGAGCGCACGCTGATCCGCCCGCCATCGGGCCGTATCGGCCCCGTCACCGATGGCGAACGCCAAGCCATCATCAACGGCAGTCCGGTTGCCGGCGTCTATGACGAGACGATCGACCGCGAATCCGCCTATGAGATCCTGACCGAGCGGGCACGCAAGGCGGCGGCGCCGCAGAGCGAGAGTGCCGGCGATGGCTGGACCTTGCCCGGCTTCGGCGGCGACAGCAGCAAGCCGGCAAGCCGCGGCCGTTCGGGCTATCAGCGCGAGACGATCCTGGAAGCGACGATGAAGAGCATGGCCCGCACGGTGGCGACGCAGGTGGGGCGGGCGCTGGTGCGGGGTATTCTCGGCAGCCTGAAGCGGTAAATAATTACCCTCTCCTTGAGGGGGAGGGTCGGAGCGAAGCTTCGGGGTGGGGTGAGCCGCGGCGACCTCTGCAGGTCCGAATGTCACCCCCACCCGCCGCTTTACGGCGACCTCCCCCCTCAAGGGGGAGGTGCTATTTCCCTCAAGCCGACGGTGAAGATCAGCGCACCGGCGCTACCAGCGAGAAGAACGCCCCCTGCGGATCGGTCGCCTGCACGATCCAGCTGCCGCCGGGGACCTCCATCGGGCCGTTGACGATCCTGCCGCCGCCTTCCGTGATGCGGGTGATTGCAGCGTCGATCGCCGGGACGTTGATATAAAAGTTCCAGGCAGCCATCGGCATTTCCGCGGGCTTGGTCATGATGCCGCCGAAGTCGCGATCGCCGATCCGGAAGATCTTGTACTTGCCCATCGGCCCCATGTCGAAATCGGAGCTCAGCTCCCAGCCGAACATCTCGCTATAGAAATCGAAGGCCTTCGGACCGTCGTTGGAATAGAGCTCGTGCCAGCCGAAATAGCCAGGCGTCGCAGGAGCAGGCGGCTCCCAATCCTGGCCCGGCAGCGGGGTGAACAGGCAGAAGGCTGCGCCGTAGGGATCGGAGACGACGGAAAATCGGCCGACGCCCGGAATATCCGCCGGCTCGCGATAGGTCTTGCCGCCCTTGGCGACAACGGTCTTGGTGGCATCATCGACGTTGGGAACGCCGATATAGCCGGTCCAGCAGGGCGGCGTACCCATCGACTTCGCCTCGTCAGGCAGGATCATCAAACCGGCAACGGGGCCTGCACCGGCGCTGAACAGCGTATAGTCCATGCCGACTTCCGGCATGCCCGCATCCGCCGCATCCCAGCCGACGACTTTGGTATAGAAGGCTTCCGCCGCCTTCATGTCCGTCGTCATCAGCTCGTACCAGACAAAATATCCCTTCTCTGCCATGATTTCTCTCCCTATTGTGATTGTGACGGTCATCCGTCTCATCCTGAGCCTGATGTCGGCGCAAGCACATTATGGCCGATGAACGTGACGGGCGAACAATGGTCCTCATCGGTCCGTCCGTTCCCCCGGCAACCAAGGTGTCAGGTATTACCTAGGCACAAAACGCAATAGTTCGACCCCTGTTCCCCAAGGGGCGAATTCTGCGGCCTCATCCGTCGCCTCAATGGCAGCAGGAGCCCGCCTTCGCCGCCTCCTGATATTCGTCGTGGCGTCGCACGAAATCCATCGTGTGGCCTTCATTCCGGCCCTTCGGCGCATTGTCGAGGATCATCAGCGTACCGATCATTTCCTCGCCACCGCGGGCATAGCTGGAATAGGTGTGGAAGATATTGCCGGCTTCATCCTTGTAGAAGGCGCTGAGACCAGGCAACTCGTCGTTGCCGTCGGCGGCGTTCATATCGTTGAAATTATAGAACACCTTTTCACCGGCGAGCTGCTCTTTGGTGAAAGAGACGTGATAGTCGAAATTGAAATCGTTGGCGAAGGACGACACCCAGGGGAAACCCCAGCCCATGCGTTTCTTGTAGGCCTCTATCTTTTCGATCGGCGCGCGGGACACCGCGACCAGCGTGACATCGTGATGGTTGAGATGCGGAAGCGTTCCATCGAAATGATCGGCAAGGAAGGAGCAGCCGGTGCATCCGGCATCCCAATCCGGGCCGAGCATGAAATGATAGACGATCAGCTGACTGCGGCCGTCGAAGAGATCGGCGAGCGTCTTCCTGCCGGCCGGCGCGTCGAAAACATAGTCCTTCTCGACCTTTACCCAAGGCAAGGCCAGGCGTTCCGCATTGACGCGATCGCGAAGATGCGTGGCCTCCTTTTCCCTGGAGAGCAGTTGACGACGGGCCTCCAGCCACACTTCCCTGGAAACGACCTGATTCATTGTCCGCGCCCTCCTCCGGCGTTTCATTCCCAAATCTTGACAAATACATTGATATCAATATTAATGAATCATGTCAAACGCAGTCGAAATCCCCTTTGAAACCACGCTGTTAGTGCGCGACACCTGCCTATGCCTGCATGTTCAGCGAGCAGCGCGCGCTCTTGCCCGTCGCTTTGACGAGGCGTTACGGCCGTTCGGCCTTACCAACGGCCAGTTCTCCCTGATGATGTCCCTGAACCGGCCCGTGCCGGCATCCATGGGATCGGTCACGGCACTCCTGGCAATAGACCAGACGACGCTGACGGCGGCCTTAAAGCCGCTGGAACGGCGGGGATGGGTGAGCATCGTGCCCAATCCAAAAGATCGACGTGCCCGCCTGCTCAGCCTCACCCCATCCGGCAAGGCAGCACTCGCCGCCGCCGCGCCAATCTGGAAGGCGACGCACGCCGCGCTCGAAGAGCGACTGCCCGACGGCAGCGGTGACCGCCTGCGCAGCGATCTTGCTATTCTGCTTTGAATTGCGCCTCAGATAGCCGTGGATCGCCCTCGAAATCCTGTCTTTCGAAGCCGATGCGGCGGCGTGGGAATTCGCACAGCGCCTGTACGCCGACACGCGACAGCCGGATGCGCCAGGTCTGGCGTTCGACGGGTTCATGGGCAGAGAAGCCCCTAGCCGTGAGCAGCGCTATGTTCATGCCCCCGCGAGGATCTCGGACGGAACGATAGAGGATGGCCTCGATGCCGCCGGTTCGCGCCGCCTCTGCAAGTGATTGGCAGGCCTCGTAGTTGATCGGATCGGTCCACAGTTGCCGATCGCGATCCAAGGGAGACGCGGTCAGATCGATCGCCGCCTTCGTCGTAATCGCAGCAGCAAAGGCGGTATATTCGGCGGCATTGGTGGGCAACGGCGTATCGGGGGAATCACGGAAGAAGAGCAGCCGATAGAAGCTCATTTCAGCCAGGGCCGTCTCCACCTGCTCCGAGGCATAGAAGACTCCAAGCGTGCGGCCGGCGCGTCGAAAACGGGAACCGTGGGGATAGATCGCCCCATAGCGAAAGGGGGTGGCAAGGAGATAGTCAAGCCCGGCGCATTCAGGCGGCAGAACCGGCTTGCTTTCCTCGAGGATGCTTTCGAGAAGCGCCTGCTCCTCCAACGTATCGACGAGCTTCAGCGTCGAGACCTGATGCTGCGATTCCACCAGCCGCCAATATTGGCCGGAAATAGCCCTTGCCTCAGACGAGAGCGCGGCGGGCGTCCAGATAGGCAAGGACATCGGTCAAACCAGAAATCGAGATGATCTTGTCGATCGGCGCTGCACCAAAGGCGATATTGCCGTTACGCAGCCATTGCCGCGCCACAGCCTCGTCGCCGCCGACGATAGCGTCGAGCGAACGGAAGAGACGAACAAGAAGCACGGCAAGTTCGAAAGGCTTGCTATCGCGCTCTAGCAGATGATCCTGCCGCTTCATGCGCGACACCGTCGCCTCCGACACGCCGATGATGGCCGCCAGGACACGGGCGTTCAATCCCAGCCTTTCGGCAGCGTTGACGACGGCCTTGGTCATGACGAGTGCTTCGCCGGGCATCGTCTGGCCTATTGCCTGGGTTTTTATCATGACTACTTCCTTTCCCAAGAAAAGATATAGCATTTTTCTTGCAAAAGAAAAAGAGCGGCAGATCAAACTGTCGCTCTTTTTCAATATGTTCCGTATTTCCGGCCTTCAACCGGCCGGCGGCGCGTTTCGCGTCAGACAACAGTAACGGGCACTTCGGTCGAGGTGCGCAGGGCGTGGCTATAGGGGCATACGATATGGGCGGCGGCGGCGAGCTTTTCAGCTTCGGCCTTGTCCAGGCCGGGAATATGGACGGCCAGCGAAACTTCGATACCGAAGCCGGTGCCATCCGCGCGGGGACCGACGCCGACAGTCGCCGTGACCTTTGCATCTTCCGGAATCTTGACCTTCTGCTGGCCTGCGACAAATTTCAAAGCGCCGAGGAAGCAGGCGGAATAGCCGGCTGCAAAGAGCTGCTCAGGATTGGTGCCGGTGGCGCCATCACCGCCAAGCTCCTTAGGAACAGTAAGAGTAACGTCAAGGACGCCATTTTCGGAAACTGCATGGCCGGCGCGGCCACCGGTGGCGGAAGCTTTGGTCGTATAGAGAATAGGCATGTCATGTCTCCTTCGGTTGGATGAGCTTTATATATAACACGATTTAATCGCGCGCAATATATTTTTTGCAGATGTTTCGAGAAAGTGAATGCGACAATGCCGTCAATACGAGGATAGCGATGGTTTGATATGACGGGGAGCCGGACTACGCGACCAGCGCCGGCAGCCGAGGGTCAAGTTGGCAGTGGTTTGAGATCGCTTTCGAGGCGCCGCGTAATTCCGGTCAGGACGGCAAACAAAAAGGGCGCCAGTGGCGCCCTTTTTTCAATGATGCGGTATCAGGCCGTGACCAGGATCGGCGCCCGCTCTGGAACGCGATCATAGAGATCGATGACATCCTGGTTCAGCAGACGGACGCAGCCGGAAGAAACGGCCTTGCCGATGGAGCGCCAGTCGGGGTTGCCATGCAGGCGGTAAAGCGAATCCTGTTTATCCTCGAAAATATAGAGAGCACGCGCGCCCAGCGGGTTCTTCAGGCCCGGGTCCATGCCGCCGTTGGCGATGGAATATTTCACGAGTTCCGGCTGGCGGGCGACCATTTCATCCGGCGGATTCCAGCGCGGCCATTTCTTGCGCCACTGGATGACGCCCCGGCCCTGCCAGGCAAAGCCTTCGCGGCCGACGCCGATACCGTAGCGCATCGCCGTGCCCCCTTGCTCGGTGACATAGAGCATGCGCTGGGTAGTGTTGACGATCACGCTGCCGGGTGCCTCGCCTGTGGGGTCGACCACCCGCTGACGATAGAAGCGCGGATCGATCTGCTGGTAGGGAACCGCCGGAATGATGAAGCCGCCATCCTCGACGGAAGCGTAGATTACGGCCGGATCGGGTTGCTCGCCGTCATAGCTGGAGAACCAGGTGCGGAACGGCCTCGGCGAGCCGGTATATTGAACCGGGCTGACGACGGGGCCGCTATTGATGGTGGAGGCACAGCTGGCAAGCGTCGAAACAGCGCCGAGACCAGCAAGAGCGAGGAAATTACGTCGGGATAAGGATGAAGGAAGGCTCATGTCGACAGCATAGTTCCTTTGCTGGAGGAAGCGAAAACCCGCATCAACAGGCTGATTCGGTTCCCCGAGAGGTTCGCAGAGACAGAGGCAAAACTAAAGAGCGCTAATCATCCCGACTATCGCACTTATGCAACATCACGAAAATTTGTGGTAAAATACTGCTACAGAACGACAATTTCCGCCTTTTCAGGCACTCGATTGTAGAGATCCATCACGTCCTGGTTGAGCATACGAACGCATCCAGAGGATGCGGCCTTGCCGATAGACTGCCAATCCGGTGTGCCGTGAACCCGGTAAAGCGTATCCCGTCCGCCCTGATAGATGTAGAGCGCACGTGCGCCGAGCGGATTCGTCGGCCCGGGATTCATGCCGCCGCGCTCGGCCGATAGCGGCCTGATCTGCGGGTCGCGCGCGACCATTTCGGCTGGCGGCGTCCAGCGCGGCCATTTCTGCTTCCACTGGATCACGCCCCTGCCATGCCAGGCATAACCGGCAGCACCCAGGCCGACGCCATAGCGCATCGCCTTGCCGCCCGGTTCGACGAAATACAGGAAATGGTCGCGCGTATCGACAACGATGGTGCCGGGGCGCTCCTTGGTCTGGTAATCCACTTCCTGCCGCAGGAAGCGCGTGTCGATGCGCTTATACGGGATGGCCGGCAGCGTGAAATCATCCTCGCTGCGCTGTGCATACATGGCCTGATGCACCGGATTGAAGGTCGGCAGACCATAGGTCTGATGGAATTGCGTCTGGAAGAGATCGCGCGCCTGCGGCACGGGCTGCACCGGCAGGCGTTTTACCCTGTTCGGCTCGATACCCTCGGGACGATAGAAGACCGGCGTGGTTTCCTGCACGAAACGATCCGGGTCGGTGGCGCCCGTGTCAGGAATGATGCTGCAGGCGGACAATGCTGCCAGAGAGGCAAGAGCGAGCAGGCGATAGGAAACGGGCAGCAGATCGACCATTCTCGGAAACCAGTTGGGACACATCGGATCGGCCGCATAATGACCGCCGCGGCTGGAGCGAGGCTGGCGTCGAGCACCAGATAGCGCGAGCGAAGATATTGCGCGGATCCGCCAAACTTCTGTTTTCCCATGCGGCATCATGGGCTAGACCATTATCGGACGGAGGATCGCATGAATATCGACAGTCTCGACCCGAGCATTTTCGGCCAGACCGACCACAAGGCGTGGCTGAAGCTGGTGGAAAGGGCGCTGAAAGGCAAGGATTTCGAGGAGGCGCTTGCATCGCGAACGGATGATGGCATCGCCATCCAGCCGCTTTACGAGCGGCGACGCGATTATGCTCCGCTCTCGCGTCGGCGGGCCGACCTTTCCTGGACGGTGACGCAGCGCATGGACGATCCGGACCCCGAGCGAGCAATGGCGCAGCTCAGCGACGATCTTGCCAACGGCGCAAGCGGTATCAGCCTCATCTCCAAAACCTCTGCTTCGGCCTTCGGCGTCGGCATGGATGTTCAGTCGCTAATCTTTTCCGAAGTGCTGGCAGCAGCATCGGCCAAGACTCCAACTCTGCGCCTCGATGGCCTTTCTTCCAGCGTCGCGAAAATAATGGCAGCCTCGATTGTTGATGGGGATGCCCAAAGGCTGCATCTTGGGCTCGACGCTTTCTTGTCAGCCGGAAATTTTGCCAGTTTTTCGAGCGACATCAGATACTTCAAAGAATTGAATCCGGCTGGGACGATCGTCAATGCAGACGGTCGCATGGTGCATAATGCCGGCGGAACCGAGGTGCAGGAGCTGGCGGTCATGGCCGCAAGCCTCGTCGGTCATCTGAGATTGCTCGAAGAGGCCGGCCTTTCGCCGGAAGCAGCGCTTGCGGCAACCAGCCTTTGCCTTTCGGCCGATCAGAACCAATTCACGACGATCGCGAAGATGCGCGCCGCACGGCTGATCTTTACCCGGATCGCCGAGGCCTGCGGCGTCGCCAATCCACAGCCGGCGCATCTCTTTGCGGAGACGAGCTATCGCATGCTGACCCGCCTCGATCCAGAGACGAATATTCTGCGCAACACGATCGCGGTCTTTTCGTCCGGCGTCGGCGGCGCCGACGAAATCTGCGTTCTGCCGCACAGCCTGACGCACGGCATTCCCGATCCGCTGGCACGACGTCTGGCACGCAACACGCAGACGATCCTGGTGGCGGAGAGCCATCTCGATCATGTCGTTGATCCTGCAGCGGGAGCCGGCGGTATCGAGACGCTGACCGATGCACTGGCCGAGCGGGCCTGGGGTATCTTTATCGAGATCGAAAGCAAGGGCGGATTGGCGAAGGTCATTTCCAGCGGTCGCCTGGCGGCGATGGTCGCGGAGGCGCGCGAGAGCCGCATCGCCAAGCCGATCGTGGGTACGACGCTGTTTGCCATGAAAACCGAGCGGCCGGTGACGGTTTTGGGGCCTTTGGGTCCGATTGCCGGCGGGATGGGGTTGATGCCGGGTACGGCTGGATGAAGGGGTGGAGGGATGAGAATGAATATTGCGCTTGAGGCAAGTGCGATACCCCCCTCTGTCGCTTTCGCGACATCTCCCCCACAAGGGGGGAGATCGTTCGGAGAGTGCCGCATGCCCTGCAACGGAACCCAACATCATGTCAGCCAATCACATGAACGTTTAGGGCAGACAAGTGCCACGCGCTGCCAATCTCCCCCCTTGTGGGGGAGATGTCACGAAGTGACAGAGGGCGGTAACGGGCCCTCCACCTTCACGGAGGCATCCGCTGCATGACCAAGGTTCCCAACTTCGCCACCATCCCCTGGGCCAAGCCGCAGGCAACGGCGCCGACAATCGACACCTCCGCCTGGGAGACTCCCGAAGGCATCAGCGTCAAGCGCTCCTACCGCGAAAGCGACCTCGCCGGCCTGAAGTTTTTGGACACCTATCCCGGCGCGGCACCATTTGTGCGCGGCCCCTATCCGACAATGTATGTCCAGCAGCCCTGGACTATCCGCCAATATGCCGGCTTCTCCACGGCGGAAGAATCCAATGCCTTCTACCGCCGCAATCTCGCCGCCGGCCAGAAAGGGCTCTCGGTCGCCTTCGATCTTGCCACCCACCGCGGTTATGACAGCGATCATCCGCGGGTGGCGGGCGATGTCGGCATGGCGGGTGTGGCAATCGATTCCATCCTCGACATGCGCCAGCTCTTCGATGGCATTCCGCTTGATGAGATGAGCGTCTCAATGACCATGAACGGCGCGGTGCTGCCGATCATGGCGCTTTATATCGTCGCAGCGGAGGAACAGGGCGTTTCCGAGGACAAGCTGTCGGGCACGATCCAGAACGACATCCTCAAGGAGTTCATGGTCCGCAACACCTATATCTACCCGCCGCAGCCCTCGATGCGCATCGTTTCGGACATCTTCAGCTATACCAGCCAGCGGATGCCGAAGTTCAACTCGATCTCGATCTCCGGCTACCACATGCAGGAGGCTGGCGCGACGGCGGATCTCGAGCTCGCCTACACGATCGCCGACGGCATCGAATATGCGCGCGCGGGCGTTGCCGCGGGTCTCGATATAGACAGTTTCGCCCCTCGCCTCTCCTTCTTCTGGGCCGTCGGCATGAACTTCTTCATGGAGGTCGCCAAGATGCGCGCCGGACGGCTGATCTGGGCAGCGCTGATGCGGAAGAATTTCGCGCCGAAGGACCAGAAATCCCTCGCGCTCAGGACCCACAGCCAGACCTCCGGCTGGTCGCTGACGGCGCAGGACCCGATGAACAACATCATCCGCACCATGGTCGAGGCGATGGCGGCGACACAGGGGCATACGCAATCGCTCCATACCAATTCCTTCGACGAAGCCTTGGCTCTGCCGACCGATCATTCCGCCCGGATCGCCCGCAACACGCAGATCCTCTTGCAGAAGGAATCGGGCACGACAGGCATCATCGATCCATGGGGCGGCTCAGCCTATGTCGAGCGACTAACCCATGATCTGGCAACCCGCGCCCTTGCCCATATCGAGGAGGTGGAGGCGCTCGGCGGCATGGCGAAGGCGATCGAGAAGGGCATCCCCAAGCTTCGTATCGAGGAAGCCGCGGCCCGAACGCAGGCGCGCATCGACAGCGGCCATCAGACCGTCGTCGGCGTGAATTTTTCCAAACCGGAGCAGGATATCGAAGTCGATGTCCTGAAGGTCGAGAATTCCGAGGTGCGTGCACGCCAGCTTTCCAAGCTGCAGCAGCTGAAGGGCACGCGCGAGACGACAGCCGTCGAAACAGCCCTGGATGCCTTAACGGATGCCGCGCGAAACGGCACCGGCAATCTGCTCGATTTTGCCGTCAAGGCAGCGAGAGCGAGAGCCACCGTCGGCGAAATCTCGATGGCGCTCGAAAAAGCCTATGGACGTCATGTCGCCGAGATCAGGACCATCTCCGGTGTCTACCGCAAGGAAGTCGGCTCCGAAGATCCGGTCTTCAATACGGCAGTGGCCAAAATCGAGGCGTTCCGCAGGGCGCGGGGCGAGAAGCCGCGCATCCTCATCGCCAAGATGGGCCAGGATGGACACGATCGCGGCCAGAAGGTCATCGCCACGGCCTTTGCCGATCTCGGTTTCGATGTCGTCGTCGGTGCGATGTTCCAGACGCCTGAGGAAGTCGCCGACGTCGCCGTGCGCGAGGGCGTCGACATCGTCGGCGCATCGTCGCTTGCCGCCGGTCATCTGACGCTGGTGCCGGAATTGAAGGAGGCGCTCATCCGACGTCATGCCCGCAACATTCTGATTGCGGTCGGCGGCGTCATCCCGCCGCAGGATTTTGCGGCGCTGGAGGCAGCCGGAGCCGATGCGATCTTTCCGCCCGGAACCGTAATTGCAGAAGCGGCGACAGCACTGATCGAGAAGCTGATGGCTTGAAAAGCGACGCGCGGAGAGGCCTCCGGCTATCTCCCGCGCCGCTCTTATAGGGAACTGGTTTAAACGGCCACGCTCTTGAAGAATTCGATGCTCTGCTCGATCTCGCCCGGCAGCGCCGAATTATGGCTGCCTGGCACAGTCGCCATCTCCATCTTCACGCCTGCAGCCGTCGCCCGCTTTGCAAGCAGGGCCAGACGCGAATCGAAGTGAGCTTCCTCCGTGCCGTGAAACAACTTTATCGGGCTTTTGAAACTGTGCGCATAGCAGAGCGGCGAGCGCATCTGGTATTCGCGCGGGTTCCCGGTGTTGAAACGGATATCCTGCGGATAGCGGCCGAAGAAGGCATAGGCATCCGGATTGCCCGATATGGGCGCGACCGCCCGGAAGCGATGGGTCGACATCGCAGCCAGCATGGCGAGCGTGCCGCCGATGCTGTGCCCGGCCAGGAACATGCGGTGCGGATCGACACCCGGCAGATGCCGCAGCCGGTTGGAAGCAGCCAACACATCGGCAACCTCGTCGTAAAAACCCGAAAAATTGCCCTTCTGGCCGTTTTCTCCACGCATGGAGGGGATCATGACGACGTAGCCGGCCTCGACATAGGGCTTTATCAGCTGCCAATGCCCCTGGCCGATGGCGTTGCCGCCATGCAGGAACAATACGGCCGGCTTCTGCTTCTCCGAACGCGTATAGCGGGAAACCCAGGCAACGAGCTCCAGTTCCTCGCCAACGCCGCTGCGATAGAAAAGCCGTTCGGCCGTCGATGGCGTAACGAGCCTCTCGTAGATATCGGGGGCCGGTCCCTTGCTCAGGAGATCGGTTCGAAACAGGTGGCGCTCCTTGGCATAATCGCCCGAAAGCAGCGGCGGCGCATCCTCGGCCTTTTCATCGCTCCGGGCGATCGCCTTTGTCTCGGCGGGCTTGCTGCCTGTGGTGCTGTCATCAGCCGCCCTGACGATTGCGGGCGCAAAAAGCGTAACGGCGATACCGGCAAGAACGCCGCGGCGATTGGGACGAAATGCGTTGTCGTCAGACATGGTCATGAGCTCTGTCTAAATGTCCCGGCGCAGTGCAAATCTGCACGGGTTGAAAGGCAAGGCCAACTCACTTTGTGGTGAGGAATCGCCCTGCGCTATTCATCGACAACCGGAGCCTTGGCGTCAATCATCGCGATCAAAGTTTCCAGCCTGTCGGCCTCGTAGGGCGGCTTGTCTGGCCGTAGCCTTGCAATGCGGGGAAAGCGCATGGCAACGCCGGATTTATGGCGGGTGGAACGATTGATGCCTTCGAAGGCGACCTCGAGCACGAAACCGAAATCGCGATCGGCACGCACGGCACGCACCGGGCCGAAACGATCGACCGTATTATTGCGCACGAACTTGTCGAGCACTTCCAACTCGGCATCGGTAAAGCCGAAATAGGCCTTGCCGACCGGAACCAGCTGCTCGCCCTCGGGCGTCATCGCCCAGACGCCGAAGGTGAAATCGGAATAGTAGCTGGAGCGCTTGCCATGGCCCCGCTGCGCATACATCAGCACGGCATCGACATTATAGGGATCGCGCTTCCACTTGAACCATGGGCCTTTGGCGCGGCCTGCGAGATAGGCGCTGTCCCTGCGCTTGATCATCACACCTTCGATGACCGGGTCGGGCGGCGAGGAGCGCAGCCGGTCGAGCTCCTCCCAAGAAATGAAATCGACGAGCGGCGATAGATCGAAACGGTCGTGCGGTGCCGCCTCGATGATCTCGGTCAGCCGCTCGCGCCGATCGAGGAAGCCACGGGCGCGCACGTCCTCCGCACCGTCAAAGAGGAGATCATAGGCGCGGATGAAGGCCGGAAACTCGTCGAGCATCTTCGAAGTCACAGTCTTACGATTCAGGCGCTGCTGCAGATCGGAAAAGCTGCGCGTCGGGCTGTTGGAACGCACGGTGCCGCCGACCAGCAGCTCGCCATCCATAACACCCTCGAAGTTCATGGCGTCCACAACGTCGGGAAAGGCTCCGGATATGTCATCGCCGGAGCGAGAATAGAGCTTGCTCGTGGCGCCCGCGCGCGAAAGCTGGACGCGGATGCCATCCCATTTCCATTCGGCGGCGAAATCGCGGGGGTCGAGCCCGTGGAGATCGCCCGGTTCGACCGGGTTGGCGAGCATGACGGAATGGAAGATCGCCGGCGTCGCCAGAATCGGCTTCTCGCCCTTGCCCTCAAGCCAGTGGAACAGGCTTTCATAGGGCGGTTGCAGGCCATGCCACAACGTCTCGATTTCCGTTACATCCTTGCCGCTCATCTCAGCCAGCGCCTGCTTGGCAAGCCGAGCCGAGACGCCGATGCGCATCGCACCCGTCGCAAGCTTTAAGAATGCGAAACGGCCCGAAGTATCCAACCGATCAAGCAGATCGCGGACGAAGCTGCGCACCTCCGTCCGCCCAAGCGCATTCATGCGCCTGATAACCTCGCCGAGTTTCGGCTGCGCGCCGGCAGGGCGCTCGATGTCGCTCTCCTTGTCCCAGACCAGCGAGATCGTTTCGGCGAGATCGCCGACATAATCGTAGGAGTAGCGGAACAGCACCTCGTCCATACGTTCGAGAACAAGCTCGCGCAGCATAGCGGGCTTGACGTTGCGCACCTCGAGCGTGCCGGCAATGGCGGCCAGACCATAGCCGCGGTCCGGGTCTGGCGTATCGCGGAAATAATCGGTCAGCAGCTTCAGCTTGCCATTGCGGCTCGGCGTCAGCACTAGGCGGTCGAGAAGGTCGGCAAAGGCTTTCATCAATCGCCCTCGTCTTCATAGCCGATGAGATGCAGCGGCCTGGCGACAATACCTTGAAGCTCGCACCAGCGTACCAGCGCCTCTTCGCGGCCGTGCGTGACCCAGACCTCGCTCGGCTTCAGATCGGAGATCGTCTCGGTCAGCTCCGGCCAGTCGCAATGATCCGATATGACCAGCGGCAGCTCGACGCCGAGCTGTTTGGCGCGCTGACGCACCATCATCCAGCCGGAAGCGAAGGCCGGCAGAGGATCGTGAAAGCGCCGCGCCCAGCGATCCTGAAACGCGGAGGGCGGGCCGACGACGACGGCGCCGTGGAAGATCGACTGATCGCGGCTTTCGATGGTGGCCGGCTTGAGTTCGCCGAGCGCGATGCCCTGGCTCACATAATAATCGCAGAGTGTTTCCAATGCGCCGTGAATATAGATCGGCTTATCATAGCCGGCATCGCGCAGCAGTCGGATGACGCGCTGCGCCTTGCCGAGGGCATAGGCGCCGATCAGATGCGTTCGTTCCGGAAACTGGCGAAGCGAAGCCAGGAGCTTGCGCGTTTCGGACATCGGATCCGGGTGATGGAAAACCGGCAGGCCGAAGGTCGCCTCGGTGATGAAGACGTCGCAGGGAACCGGGACATAGGCTTCACAGGTCGGGTCCGGCCGGCGCTTATAATCGCCTGAGACCACGATGCGCAGTCCATCCTTCTCCACGGCGATCTGAGCAGAGCCGAGCACATGGCCGGCGGGATAGAACCGCACCTTTACGCCATTGATCGTCACTTCCTCGCCGAAGGCAATCGCCTGCTCCGACCCGGCAAAGCCATCGCCGTAGCGGATGCGCATGATATCGAGCGTCTGGCGCGTGGCGAGCACATGCGCGTGGCCGGAGCGGGCATGATCCGAATGACCATGTGTAACGAGCGCCCGCTCGACCGGTTGCACAGGATCGATATGGAAACCGCCGATCGGGCAGAACAAGCCCTCGGGCGCCGGATAAAGCAGTTGATCGGGTCTCATGATTAAAGAGGATAGCGCGATTTGCACGATTAGGTAGCGATGGCGGCAGCTTTTTGATCGAATCCGGGTATCGGTTGCCGATACGGCAGGTCGAAGACAAGGACGGCAGCCCCTGTCTGAGCCACTAAATGAAATGGAACAGTTCTGCTCTTCGGCCGCTCAGCGCATTGATCAGCGGCGCATGCATCAAAACGGCACAGATAGTCTTGGCACGATTTCTGCTTCGTAAGCGCCGTTCCAGGAGCTCGCAATGATCCAACGCCGCACCTTCGTCGCTTCCCTCGCCGTCTCGGCGGCGGCCGGCCTGCTTACGCCGCGCGTTTTCGCCGCGCCGCTGGCCAAGATGGCCGGTGCCGAGCTGCGCGGTCCTATCGATGCCGTTGCGCTGAAGACGACGCCGGGCGCCAACGACTTCAAGAGCGGCAAGCTGCAGGCGATGATCGACAATGCGGCACGGACCAACATGCCGCTCTTCCTGCCGCCGGGCAAATACAATATCTCCAACCTGACATTGCCGGATAACACCCGTATCACCGGCGTTCCCGGTGCTTCACGGCTGGTCTATAGCGGCGACGGCCACCTGATGAATGCTGACAAGGCCAAGCGTATCGAGCTTTCCGGCCTCGTGCTCGATGGCGGCAATCGCTGGCTCGCTGATTATGCAGGTGGCCTTCTGCAATTTACCGGCGTCGACGAGGTGCTGATCGACAATTGCGAAGTTACCGGCAGCCGCAAGCATGCTCTGCAGCTCGAACGTTGCGGCGGCCGGATCGAGCGCAGCCGCATCTCCGGTGCGGCGGAAGCCGGCATCTATTCCGTCCAGTCAACCGGATTGACGTTGACAGGCAATCGCGTCGAGGATTGCGGCAATGGCGGTATTCTGATCCATCGTTGGGACAAGGCCGAGGATGGCAGCAGTGTCATCAACAATCGCATTGCCCGCATTCGCGCCAATGGCGGCGGCACCGGCCAGAACGGCAACGGCATCAACGTCTTCCGCGCCGATGGCGTCACGGTTTCGGGCAATCAGATCACCGATTGCGCTTTCACCGCCATCCGCGCCAATTCGGCATCGAATGTGCAGATCTCGAACAATCAGTGCCTGCGTTCGGGCGAAACGGCCATCTACTGCGAATTCGAATTCGTCGGCGCCACGATCAACAACAACCTTGTCGATGGCGCAACGAACGGCATCTCGGTCACCAATTTCGACAAGGGCGGAAGGCTTGCCTCGGTGACAGGCAATGTCATCCGCAATCTTTCGCTGACAGCGCCCTACGCGCAGGATGGTGGCTTCGGTATCGGTATCCTGGCGGAAGCCGATACGCTTGTTGCCGACAACGTCATCGAGAATGCGCCGCTCTGGGGCATGCGCCTCGGCTGGGGGCAATATCTCCGCAATGTCGTTGCAACCGGCAATATCGTCAGACATGCCGGCATCGGCTGCGTCGTCTCGGTTGCGGATGGTGCCGGTTCGGCGGTGATTGCGGGCAACCTCTTCCAGGAGATGCAGCAGGCTGCCATCATGGGCTTTCGGTGGGATAAGCCTGCATCGGGCGACCTCACCAAGGGAAGCGCGCAGTTCCCGCAATTGACCATCGAAAACAACAGACTGGCTTAACGCATGCCGCGCAAAAATATGCAGCGGTTTTGCGATAACGGCATGCGCTTTAACCCGTTCGCCAGTTCGGCTGCCGTTTTTCGAAGAAGGCGGTAATGCCTTCCTTCGCCTCGTCGGTCTCCCAGGCATCCGCCAGCTGCTCGACGACGTGATCGATCATGCTATCGGTAACCGGCCTGCCAACGGAGCGCGTCAAGGCCTTGGCACGAGCGGCAGCCTGCGGTGACGCCGCTAGAAAATGGCGAACCTCCGCCTCCACGGCCTCGTCCAACGCCTCATCCGCCACGACCCGTGACAGAAGGCCCGTAGCATGTGCCTGCCAGGCATCGATGATCTTGCCGGAGAGGAAGAGCGGGCGGGCATTCGTCTCGCCGATCCGGGCGACGACATAGGGGCTGATCGTTGCGGGAATGATGCCGAGGCGTACTTCCGTCAAACCGAAGCGGGCTGTCGATGCCGCGATCACCATGTCGCAGACGCTGAGGATTCCGATGCCGCCGCCGAAGGCATTGCCGTGAACGCGGGCGATCAGCGGCTTGGGGAGCTCGTTCAACGTCTTGAACAACATGGCAAGCCGCCGCGCTTCCACCATGCGTCCGTCCCGCGTGGCGTCGAATTGGACACGCATCCAGCCGAGATCGCCGCCAGCGCAGAAGCTGGCACCTTCGCCGGTGAGCACGACGACACGCACCGCTTTGTCGTGGGCAAGCTCATTCGTTGCAGCCGTGAGATCATCGATCATCTCGGCCGACAGGGCATTGTGCTTTTCGGCGCGCGTCAGGGTCAAATAGGCAACGCCGCGCTCGTCTGTGGTGATGCGGATCGTTTGCGATATCATGCGGTACTCCTGAGGCTGCGGGCGAAGGCGGCGGCGGCCGCAAGCTTGTCCTTGTCCAGGCCGGTTTCGTATCCCTGCGCCTTCAGATAGTCGCAGACCGCCACCGTATCGACATTGCCCTTGGCACCAGGGGCGAAGGGGCAACCACCGAGGCCGCCGGCTGAAGCATCGAAGACGCGCAGGCCGCGCTCCAGGGCGACGGCGATATTCTCAAGCGCGCGTCCCGACGTATCGTGAAAATGCCCTGCCAGAACCGTGGCGGGCAATTCGCCCAGCACTGCGGCAAGCATCCCGTCGACAGCCTCAGGCGTACCTTTGCCGATCGTGTCGCCGAGGCTGATTTCATAGCAGCCAAGGGCACGAAGCTGCCAGGCAACGCTGACGACATTCTGCGGCGGTATGGCGCCCTCATAGGGGCATTCGACGACGCAACTGACATAGCCGCGCAATGGGACGCCACGATCCCGGCTGGCAGCGGCCACCGGCCGGAAGCGTTCAATGCTCTCGGCAATCGAGCAGTTGATGTTGCGCATGGAGAAGGTTTCGGAAGCGGACGCAAAGATCGCGACCTCATCGGCGCCGGCGGCGAGGGCGGCCTCGAAGCCCTGCATGTTGGGCGCCAGCGCTGCATAGCGGATGCCGGAACGCCGCTCTATGCCGGCCATGACATCGGCGGCATCGGCCAGTTGCGGCACCCATTTCGGACTGACGAAGCTCGTCACTTCAATGCGCTCGAAACCGCAATCAGAGAGCTGGTTTACCAGCTCGATCTTCCGCGCGGTATCAACCGGCTGCTTTTCATTCTGCAGCCCGTCGCGCGGCGCCATCTCGACGATAGTGACGTGGTTGGAGGGTTTGTCGATCATGCCGCATCCTCCGGTCGAAGCGACAGAAGCACGGCGCTTTCGCTGGTCTGATCCCCCTCGCCGACATGCAGGCTTTCGACGATGCCATCGCGAGCCGCCGTCAGCGTCAGTTCCATCTTCATGGCTTCCATGACGATCAGCGCCTGTCCCTTTGCCACCGGATCTCCCTCGCGCACGCGGACGATCTTGACGAGGCCTGGCATCGGCGCGATCACGCGATCGCCGCCGCTGGCCTCCTCCTCTCCTCCGTCGAGAAGATCGAGGCGATGGAAAAGATGCGTCTGCCCATCAAGGAACAAAGTCACACCGGACGATGTCTCGAAGACATCCAGTTGAGATTGACGGCCGTCGATCTCGACGTGGCGGGCAAAGCCCTCACCTGCGAGCAAGCGAACGAGAATGATGCGATCGTCAAAGGCGACGCTGAACAGCGACCGACCCTTTGCAGCCACGCGGCAAATCTGATGACCACCAGCAAAATGCAGCGTGACGGGACGGCTCGCCTCTCCCCAGAGCTGCCAAGGGCCGAGCGACAGCCACGGGTCATTGCCAGCGGCTTCTGCGAACCCACCCGCCTCGACAATAGCAGCTATCGCAAGAGCCGCATCGTCGGGCTGCCGCGCCGAGGTCAGCGCCTCGACGTCACGATCGATCAATCCGGTGTCCGGATGGCCGGCGGCGAAATCCGACTGACGGCTGAGGCGAATGAGGAAATCGAGGTTCGCCGTGGTCCCGGCGACCTGCATCTTCTCCAGGCCTCGCGTGAGCTTCGCCAGGGCGGCTGCCCGATCCGGCGCATGCACCGTCAGCTTGGCGATCAGCGGATCGTAATGCGGGGTGATGGTATCGCCCTCGCGAACGCCTGCATCGATGCGGACATCGCTTTCGGGAAAGCGTAAGCGCGAGAGCGTGCCGGTTGCCGGCAGGAAGCCGCGTGAAGGGTCTTCGGCGTAGATGCGCGCTTCGAAAGCCCAGCCGTTTATGGTGAGTTCATCCTGCGTTTTTGGCAAAGGCTCGCCGTTAGCGACCCGCAACTGCCACTCCACCAGATCGACGCCGGCGATCGCTTCGGTGACGGGGTGTTCGACCTGCAGGCGTGTATTCATTTCCATGAAGAAGAAGCGATCCGGCGACAGCCCATCGGAGACATCGGCGATGAATTCGACCGTGCCGGCGCCGCGATAATCGATGGCGCGGGCGGCGCGAACGGCCGCTTCGCCCATGGCGTTGCGCATCTCCTCTGTCATGCCGGGGGCCGGTGCCTCCTCGATCACCTTCTGGTGCCGGCGCTGCAGCGAGCAATCACGCTCGAAAAGATGCACGGCATTGCCATGACTGTCGCCGAAGACCTGGATCTCGATGTGGCGCGGTTTGGTCAGATATTTCTCGATCAGCACGGCATCGTCGCCGAAAGCGGATTTCGCCTCGCGCTTCGCCGCCTCCAGCGAAGCCTCGAAATCCTCCGGACGGTCGACGCGGCGCATGCCCTTGCCGCCGCCGCCTGCCCGCGCCTTGATGAGAACGGGAAAGCCGATTGCGGCCGTCTGATCGGCAAGGAAGCCGGCCTCCTGACCATCGCCATGATAGCCGGGCACGACAGGCACGCACGCCCGCTCCATCAGCGCCTTGGCCGCATCCTTAAGGCCCATGGCCCGGATCGAGGCCGGCGATGGGCCGATGAAGACGAGACCGGCAGCCTCGACCGCCTCGGCGAAATCGGCATTTTCCGAGAGAAAGCCGTAGCCTGGATGAATGGCCTCCGCTTGGGTGCGTTGAGCCGCCGCAATGATCTTCTCTTTCGAAAGATAACTTTCGTTCGCCGCCGCCGGGCCGATATGGACGGCCTCGTCGGCTAGCGCCACGTGCAGCGCATCCCGATCGGCGTCGGAATAGACGGCGACCGTGCGGATGCCGAGACGCCTCGCCGTGCGGATGACGCGGCAGGCGATTTCGCCGCGATTGGCGATCAGTATCTTCGAAAACATCGGTAGACCCTATTGCGCGGCAATGACTTCGACTTCGAGCAGCCAGGCCGTATCGAAAATACCAGCGATCACCACAGTCATGGCCGGCGCGAGCGAGCCGAGATATTCGCTGCGGATCTCGCGGTTCTCCATGGTGTGATGTCGATCCGCCAGAAAGGTGGTGACCTTGACGATATCTTCTTTCGTCATGCCGGCCGCCTTCAGCTGGGCGTCGATGTTGTGCCAGACTTGACGGGCCTGCGCCTTAAATCCCTCCGGCAAGGCATCATCGACATCGGTCGGTATCTGTCCGCTGATAAAAAGTAGTCGCTCGAAATTCTCGAGCTTCACGGCCTGGGCATAGCCGCCGCGGGGCTGCGGCGCATTCTTGGCATTGATGGCATCGCGTTTCATCTCCGTCTCCTCACATCCTGAACAGACCGAAGCGTGTATCTTCGATCGGTGCGTTGAGTGCTGCTGAAAGCGACAGAGCCAGCACGTCGCGGCTCTTGCGCGGATCGATGATGCCATCGTCCCAAAGGCGGGCCGAGGCGTAGAGCGGGTGGCTCTGGGTTTCGAACATCTTGAGCGTCGGCGCCTTGAAGGCGGCCTCTTCTTCCGGCGTCCAAGGCTTGCCGGCACGCGCCAGCGCCTCGCCGCGCACGGTGGCGAGCACGCCCGCCGCCTGCTCTCCGCCCATGACCGATATGCGGCTGTTGGGCCAGGTCCAGAGGAAACGCGGCGAATAGGCGCGGCCGGCCATGCCGTAATTGCCGGCGCCGAAGGAGCCGCCGATCAGCATGGTGATCTTCGGGACCTTGGTCGTGGCCACAGCCGTCACCAGCTTGGCGCCGTTCTTGGCGATCCCCTCGGTCTCATATTTGCGGCCGACCATGAAGCCGGTGATATTCTGCAGGAAGACGAGCGGGATCTTGCGCTGCGAGCAGAGCTCGACGAAATGCGCGCCCTTCAACGCCGATTCCGAGAAAAGAACACCGTTGTTGGCGATGATGCCGACTGGAATGCCGTGTATATGGGCAAAGCCGCAGACCAGCGTCGTGCCGTAGCGCGCCTTGAACTCATCGAGGCGGGAGCCGTCCACCATGCGGGCGATGACCTCACGCACATCATAGGGCGTGCGCAGATCCGAGGGGACGATGCCGAGAATTTCCTGGGGATCGTAGAGCGGTGCCTCGGGCGTACGAAGCTCGACGCTCTCGGGCTTGCGGCGATTGAGATTGGCGACCGCCTGGCGGGCAAGCGCAAGTGCATGAGCATCGTCGCGCGCCAGATGATCGGCAACACCGGAGAGGCGCGTGTGAACATCGCCGCCGCCGAGGTCTTCGGCCGAGACCACCTCCCCCGTCGCCGCCTTGACCAGCGGCGGACCGGCGAGAAAGATCGTCCCCTGCTTCTCGACGATGATGGTCTCGTCCGACATGGCCGGCACATAGGCCCCGCCGGCGGTGCAGGAGCCCATGACGACGGCGATCTGCGGAATGCCGGCGGCCGACATATTGGCCTGATTGTAGAAGATGCGGCCGAAGTGATCGCGGTCCGGAAACACCTCGTCCTGGTTCGGCAGGTTGGCGCCGCCGGAATCGACGAGATAGATGCAGGGGAGATTGTTTTCGGCGGCGATTTCCTGCGCGCGGAGATGCTTCTTCACCGTGATCGGATAGTAAGTGCCGCCTTTGACCGTGGCATCGTTGCAGACGATCATGCAATCGCGGCCGGAAACCCGGCCGATGCCGGCGATCAGGCCGGCACCCGGCGCGTCGCCGCTGTAGAGACCGTGCGCGGCAGTCATGCCGATTTCCAGAAACGGCGTGGAGGGATCGATCAAGCCGGCAACGCGATCGCGCGGCAGCATCTTGCCGCGGCTGACATGGCGCTCGCGCGCCTGCGCGCCGCCGCCTTCCGCCGCCTGCGACGCCGCAGCCTCGGCAATGCCGATCGCCTCCAACATGGCGGCGCGATTTTCCCGGAAGCGATCCGAATGCGTCGATATCTCTGATTTCAGGACGGTCATGCGCTTCACCGGTTGATGGGAATGGAATTTCGCAGTCAGGCCGTTTCGCCGAACAGCTCGCGGCCGATCAGCATGCGCCGGATTTCAGATGTGCCGGCACCGATCTCGTAGAGCTTGGCGTCGCGCAGCAGCCGTCCGGCGGGATAGTCATTGGTATAGCCATTGCCGCCGAGCGCCTGGATGCATTCGAGCGCCAGCGCCGTCGCCTTCTCGGCGGAATAGAGGATGCAGCCGGCTGCATCCTTGCGCGTCGTCTCGCCGCGATCGCAGGCGGCCGCCACCGCATAGACATAGGCACGCGCGGCATTCATGGTGACGTACATGTCGGCAAGCTTGCCCTGCATCAGCTGGAACTCGCCGATCGACTGGCCGAACTGCTTGCGCTCATGCATGTAGGGCAGCACTACGTCCATGCAGGCCGCCATGATGCCGACGGGGCCGCCGGAGAGGACGACGCGCTCGTAATCGAGACCCGACATCAGCACCCGCACCCCGCCATCCACCTGACCAAGAACATTCTCCTCCGGCACCTCGCAATCGAGGAAGATCAGCTCCGAAGTGTTCGAGCCGCGCATGCCGAGCTTGTCGAGCTTCTGGCCGACGGAGAAGCCGGGGAAGCCTTTCTCGACGAGGAAGGCGGTGATCCCGCGCGGGCCGGCATCCGGAGACGTCTTGGCGTAGACGACGAGAACATCGGCATCCGGACCGTTGGTGATCCACATCTTGCTGCCGTTCAGCACATAGCGGTGGCCGCGTTTCTCCGCTTGCAGCTTCATGGAGACGACATCGGAGCCCGCGCCCGGTTCCGACATGGCGAGAGCCCCCACATGCTCGCCCGAAATCAGCTTCGGCAGATAGCGCTCCTTCTGCGCGGTCGTGCCGTTGCGGTAGATCTGGTTGACGCAGAGATTGGAATGGGCGCCATAGCTTAGGCCGACGGAGGCGGAAGCGCGGCTGATTTCCTCCATCGCCACCGTATGGGCGAGATAGCCGAGGCCAGCCCCGCCATAGGCCTCATCGACGGTAATCCCCAGCAGGCCAAGGTCACCCATTTCCCGCCACAGATGCATCGGAAAATTGTTGTTGCGATCGATTTCGTCGGCAAACGGTGCGATACGGTTGGCAGCGAAACGGCGCACCTGCTCGCGCAATGCGTCGATGTCCTCTCCCAGCGCGAAGTTCAATCCCCCTGCAAACATCCGGCTTCTCCTCCCGATATTCCCGAACGCGCGATCCTTACGAACCTATACCTCTTTATGCCTGCTTCAAGTTTCGGCCGGCGCCATCATGCGGCGTCGGCAGGCATGGGCTGTTTGCCCAGCTTCTCCACAGGCGCCTCATAGGCCTTCAGCTTGTCAGCAATTCTCACCATGATCTTGCGGGCGGCCTCCTCCTTGACCGGTCCGAAGCCTCTTATCTCATCAAACAGCGAGAGGATGGCAAGGGCCTCGACCTCGTTGTCATGGTGCAGCCCGGCAAGTACCCGCTCGGCAACCCCTTCATAATCAGCGATCAGGCGACGCTCCAGCCGGCGTTCCGCCATATAGCCGAAGGGGTCGAAGGGCGTGCCGCGCAGGCGCTTCATCGGCGCAAGGACGCGGAGCAATGGCAGGATCCACGCGCCGAACTCGCGCTTCTTCGGCCGGCCGTTCGGATCCTTGCCGCCAAGGATGGGCGGCGCGAGATTGAGGGCCAGCTTGAAGTCGCCTTCCATCTCCTCGCGCAGATGCGCATCCAAGGCGGGGTCGGTCAGAAGACGCGCGACTTCGTATTCATCCTTGTAGGCGAGAACGCGTGCATAGGTGACGGCAACGGCAAAAGGCACCTTATCCGAAAGCCGCTCTCTTGCAGCGAGAGCATTGGCATGGGCCACAAAGGCGGCATAGCGTTCCGCAAGCGCCGCATTCTGATAGGCGGTCAGATGCGCCTTGCGGTGCTTGATGAGTTCATCGAGGCTCATCTCCGCCAGCGTCTTGCCAGTTTGGGGTTCCGCCATCATGGCATGTACGGCCTGCGGGTCATGCGCCAGAAGCCGCCCCCACTGGAAGGCGGAAAGGCTCGCCTTGACGGCGACACCGTTGAGCTCAATCGCCTTTTCGATCGCTTCCAAGGAGAGAGGCAGAAGGCCGCGCTGCCAGGCAAAGCCGGTCAGCAGGATATTGGTCGACATGGCATCGCCGGTCACCTCCGTCGCGACGTGGCCGAAGTCGAGGAAGACGGACTTGTCGCTGACGGTCTTGCCGATCGTATGCTGGATCGAACCGGTCTTGAAATCGAAATCGCGGTTGCGCACGAAATCGGCGACCGGCATCAGCCCGGTGTTGACGATGGCCGTGGTGCGCGTCGGCGAGCAGAGCGTGATCGCATCCTTGGAGGCACCCACCACCTCGTCCGCTGCGAACAGCAGATCCGCGCCGCCATTGACGATACGCGAGGAGGTGACGTCGGCCTGATTGTGGCCGATGCGCAGGTGGCTCATAACCGCGCCGCCCTTCTGGGCAAGGCCTGCCATGTCGAGGATCATCGGCACCTTGCCATCCAGATGCGCGGCCATGCCGAGGATCGCGCCGATGGTCAGGATGCCGGTGCCGCCGACGCCGGCAATCGCGATATTCCAGGGCCGATCGCCGATGACGGGGATTTCGGGCATCGGCACATCGACTTCGGCATGGTCAAGCGCTTTGCGCTTGCGGCGCTTGCCGCCATGAACCGTCACGAAGGAGGGGCAGAAGCCTTTGACGCAGGAGAAATCCTTGTTGCAGCTCGACTGATTGATCTGGCGCTTGCGACCGAACTCCGTTTCCAGCGGCTCGACCGAGATGCAGTTGGACTGCACCGAGCAATCGCCGCAGCCCTCGCAGACGGCCGGGTTGATGAAGACACGCTTGGCCGGGTCTTCCATCAGCCCGCGGCTGCGGCGACGGCGCTTCTCCGCGGCGCACGTCTGAACGTAGACGATCGCCGAACAACCTTCGGTTTCGCGCAGCGTCAACATCACCTGATCGATATGGTCGCGGTGCAGCACCTTGACACCGGGCGCGAGCTCTGAGGCGCGATAGGCATCGGGATTATCAGATAGCAGGTAGATCGGCTTGACGCCTTCGTCATGCAGCTGCTTCGTGACCAGTTGTGGCGTCAGGTAGCCGTCGATCGGCTGGCCGCCGGTCATGGCGACGGCATCGTTGTAAAGCAGCTTGTAGGTGACGTTGACCTTGGAGGCGACGGACTGGCGGATGGCGAGAATGCCGGAGTGAAAATAGGTGCCGTCACCGAGATTGACGAACATATGCTTTTCGTCGGTATACCGGGCGATCGCCGTCCATGGCACGCCTTCGCCGCCCATCTGGGTGAAAGTCTCGGTGTTGCGGTCCATCCAGGTGACCATGTAGTGGCAGCCGATGCCGGCAATGGCGCGACTGCCTTCGGGAACGCGGGTGGACGTATTGTGCGGACAGCCGGAGCAGAAGAAGGGTGTGCGGTTCAGCGGCGCCACATGGCTGCGGCTGATCTGGCCGCGCTCGGCGAGATAGGCAAGCTTGGCGGCGATGCGGTCATGCAGGCCCTGATCGAGATCGAGCTTGACGATACGCCCCGCAATCGCTCTGGCGACGGCGCCGACAGTCAATGCCGCCGAGAGGCTGAGATAGGGCTTATCGTGTTCGTCGAACTTGCCGATGATTCGCGGACGGACATCGGCGCGCCAGTTGAAGAGCTGCTGCTTGATCTGGTTCTCGATGATCTCGCGTCGCTCCTCGACGACGAGAACCTCGTCCAGCCCTTCGGAGAAATGCCTGACAGCCTCGGGCTCCAGCGGCCAGGGCATGCGCACCTTCAGGATACGCAGGCCGATCGCGGCCATTTCCTGTGGGCCGATCTCCAGCTCGCGCAGTGCCTGCAGCACATCCTCATAGGCCTTGCCGGACGAGATGATGCCGAGGCGGGCGTTCGGTACATTGTGCGTGATTTCGTCGACGCGATTGGCACGGGCAAAGGCGATGGCCGCATAGGCCTTGTAGGTCTGCAGACGATCGTCCTGGACCAAGGGTGGATCGGGCCAGCGCAGATTGAGGCCACCGGGCGGCATTTCGAAATCGGTCGGCAGGACGAATTGCCGCCTCTCGCCCGAGAGATCGACAGCCGCCGTCGTCTCGATGGTGTCGGCGATGAACTTCATGCCGACCCAGCAGCCGGAATAGCGCGACATGGCGATGCCGAGGAGGCCGTATTCGAGGAATTCGTGGATGGATGAGGGATAGATGACCGGGATGACTGCAGACATGAAATCATGGTCGGTCTGATGCGGCATGGTGGAGGATTTGGCGGAATGATCGTCGCCGGCAATACAGAGGACGCCGCCATATTTGGAGGTGCCAGCCGCATTGCCGTGCTTCAGCACATCGCCGGAGCGGTCGACGCCCGGGCCCTTGCCATACCAGATACCGAGCACGCCGTCCTTGCGGGCACCGGGGGAAAGGCCGACCTGCTGCGAGCCCCATACGGCCGTCGCAGCCAGATCCTCGTTGATCCCGGGCTGGAAGGTGACGTCATGGGCGTCAAGGTAGGTTTTGGCTTTCAGAAGCTGCTGGTCGTAACCGCCGAGCGGCGAACCGCGATAACCTGAAATGAAGGCCGCCGTATTGAGGCCGGCGGCGCGGTCGCGGCGCATCTGCGTCATGGGCAGCCGCACCAGCGTCTGCAGGCCGGTCATGAAAACGCGGCCTTCCTCTGCTGTGTATTTGTCGTCTAGCGATACACTGGTCGCAAGCATCTGCTCTCCTCCCGAGATCGCAGTCACCAATTGCGCTTTCTTCTCGCCGGAAACCTCCTACCGCTTCCAACGAAAATCATTGCAGAAGTCTAACATGCACTCGCGCTAATTTCCGAACGAAGGCGGGGCGTCGGCCGCATGATTTGTAAAGAATTTGGGCTGCTGACAGATATTTTCGTGCTTCAGCGCGTCGCGTGCGGGCATCCATCACGAGCTTTCATCGGAGATATTAGCCGCAAGGGGTTTTATGCATGCGACTCACCCCCTAAGGTCGCGCCGACTCGAATCTGGGAGACGCATATGCTGACGATCTACGGTGTCTATCGCTCGCGCGCTTCGCGCAACTATTGGATGGCTCACGAGCTCGGCATCGAGTTCAAATCCGTGCCGGTCATCCAGGCCGGACGGCTGCCCAACCCGCTTGCCGCCGACGCGCCGATCAATACGATGTCGCCGGAGTTTCTGGCGGTCAATCCGATGGGTATGATCCCCTGCATCAAGGACGGCGATCTCATGATGCATGAGTCGCTTGCCATCAATCTCTACCTCGCGCGCAAATATGGCGGCCCGCTCGCCGGCAAGACGGTCGAGGAAGAAGGGCTGCTGGGGATGTGGACGATGTGGGCGGCAACCGAAGTGGAGCCCTACAGTGTCGCGCTCGTGCGCATCTATGACAATGCCCAGGAAAACAGCGAGGCCGGCAAGGCCGGGATCGCCGTTGCCTGCCGCTCGCTGAAGAAGCCGCTCGACGTGCTGGAAAAGCATCTGCAAAGTCAGGATTATCTCGTCGGCAATCGCTTCACAGCCGCTGACTTGAACCTCGCGGAAGTGATGCGCTATGCCCAGACAGAACAGGAATTGTTCGACGCGCGTCCGAAGATGAAGGCCTGGATCGAGCGCTGCCAGGCACGTGATGCCTACAAGGCCATGCAGGCGACCCGCGGTCACGAGCCGGTCTGATAGATCCTATCGGAAGAGACGCATGCTCTCTTCCATCTCCTCGCGAATCCAGGCCTTAAAGGCGGTCACCTTCTTCGGCTCCCGCACGCCGGGGGCGGTGACGAAATAATGGCCGAAGCCCGTCTTTACGCGGATGCCGAAGGGATCGACGAGGCATTTCTGCTGCAGAGCATAGCCAGCCAGCGTCTGCCAGGCGAGCATTACCCCCTGCCCTGCTATGGCGGCATCCAGACAGAGCGATGCATCATTGAAGATGTGCCGCTCTTCCATGCAATGGCCCGATAGTCCCGCCTTGCGCAGCCACACCTCCCAGCCGAACATCGCGTGTCCGTCGATGACGGCGGGGACTTTCAAGAGATCGGCGGGCTCCCGGAGCGTGGCGGCGATCTGCGGCGTGACGACCGGGAACACCTCCTGAGCTAGTAGCAGCTCGGACTTGACGCCGGGCCATTGCCCGCTGCCGACCCGGATGCCGATATCGACATCCGATGTCGCGGGATTGATCAGGCGCGTGGTGGCATCGATGCGTAGACGGATATCCGGGTGGCGGCTGGCGAAGCGGTCCAGCCGATAGACCAGCCAGCGGGCCGCAAAGACCGGCGCGACCGAAATCGTAAGGATATTCTCATCCTCGTGCTGCGCAAGCGCGACTGCGGCCGTAAGCGCTTGGAAGCCCTCGTTAAGCCTCGTCATTATCGCCAGCCCCGACGCCATGGCCATCATGCCTTTTGGAGTTCGCTCGAACAGTGGTCGTCCGAGCTGGGCCTCCGCCTTGATGACCTGCTGACTGACCGCACCGACCGTTACACCGAGTTCGTCGGCGGCCGCCTGCAGCGAGCCCAGCCGGCCAACAGCTTCAACGGCGCGCAAGCCATTCAGATGAACGTTGTTTAGGTTTCTCATTATAGAATATCTATATAAGCATCCCATCATTCTCAATTGCGTAGAGCGGGAAAATGCGCGATATTGCAGCATTAAATTGAAAATCGCCGCCACTTCGCCGGCTGATGTCCCTGTGGTTGCATCGATGCGGAGATCCAAGGAGGCAATCACATGTCGATCTTGAAGCTTTTCTTCAATCATCTGTTGGAGGAGGATCGCGAACAGGAAGGCGATCCGCTGCAGCATCCGATGCTTGCGAGCATGTCGCTGGAAGAACTGGCCGACCTGCCGCTTATGCCGGAAAATCTCGGGCGTCCGCTGGACAAGCGGTATGTTCAGCCGGAAGAATGCGCCTGACGGAGACCTGCTCTATACGCGTAAACATGACATCGACCATCGATATGGACGTCATCGCCGGACGATTGCAGCGGCTTATCGCGCAAACTGGGCTGCCGGCGGTTGAGTCTGGCCTGCATTACGGCCTGCCGGCCTTCAAGGTCGGCGGCAAGGCGTTCGTGACGGTGAAGAACAACGAGACCATCGTGCTTTCGCTGCCGATCGATCGCAAGGAACAGCTGATGGAAATGGCGCCGGAGATCTATTTCCAGACTGATCATTATGTCGGCTGGCCATTCCTGCCGCTGCGCATCGCTGCGATCGGCGATGAGGAACTGGAGCTGCGTCTGATCGAGGCATGGCGATACCGCGCCCCGAAAAAACTTCTGGCAACGTTCGGCTGATCGATCAGCCCTGTTCGACGGCAAGCGCCTTCTGAACGGTCGGGCGCTCGAGCATACGCTCATAATGCGCGCTAACCTTGGGGAACTGCTTGATATCGACACCGTCTCCCGGCAGCCACTTCTCCATGGTGAAGAGATAGCCGTCTGCGACGGTATATTGCTCGCCCATCACCCACGGCCCCTTCAGCATCTTGTCTTCGATCAACGCGAAGCTTTCGGTCATGGTCTGCGGCACCTTGGCCTTCATCGTCTCGATGGCTGCCGCATCGTCGGTCCAGCGGTAGCCGCGTCCCTTGTGTGAATGGTTCACATGAACGGTGGAGACGATGTAACTGTTGAAAGATTGCATCTGCGCGAATTCGAAGGGGTCGTCGAGCGGTGCCAGCTTCGCGGCCGGCACGATCTGGGCGATGTAGGCCATAATCGCGATATTTTCGGTAAGGACGCCGCGATCGGTCACCAGCGCCGGGACACGACCTTTGGGATTGATGGCCAGATAGTCCGGCTGGCGCTGATCGCCATTGGCGAGGTTGAGGCGACGGTGCTCGTAGGCGAGACCGGATTCTCCCAGGGCGATGAGACTGGCGAGCGCGCAGCTTCCGGGCGCGAAATAGAATGTCAGCATGTTCCGTTCCTCGATTGAAGTCCGTGAGGAAGCTAAAGCGAACCCGGCCGATACGGAAGTGGCTGACGCTGATGGGCGCCACAAAAGGTTTTGATCGGTCGGGCAGGCACACCCATCCCCATGGGCTGGCGCGATGGGGATGGGCTGCTCGCGTTTAGGCGCAGCCGGGCACGTCTTCCAGCCTGTACCAGACGGGAATGCCGCGCTCGCGGGCAATGCGGACATCGTTATCCGCGCCCTTGGAATCACCGGGCAATCTCAAAACACCCTCGCAAAGCTGTAGCAGGCGGCCGGCCGTTGGATGGAAAATCTCCTCATAGAGATCGTCGCCGATGCTCTTGCCGCCGGCGGCGTGCCAGACCGGCAGGGCAACCCATTCGCCGATCATCGGCAGATGCCCGGCCTTGAACAGCGCATAGGACGGCTCCTCAAGGCGTTTGAGGTTTTCAGCCATCTTCTTCGGATCATCACCAGTGCCGGAGCGATAAGGCCCCGCGATTAGGATCAACATGTCTTGCCTCCGTTTTTTTGCTCCTGCTTGCTGCAGGAATTTGCACGAATATGCGCATATTTTCTTGAATGTCGAATCGATTCTGATAAATTCACGATTATTCGTGATATATCGTGCAGAGATCGGCATGCTGACCAGCCAACGGAAAACCCTCATCCTCGACAGATTGCGCCGGGACGGCCAGGTAATCGCCAAGGCCTTGGCCGATGACCTCGGGCTATCCGAAGATACGATCCGTAGGGATCTGCGGGAAATGGCGACGGAAAAATTGCTGAAGCGGGTGCATGGTGGCGCACTGCCGCTGTCACCGGAGCTGCCCGATTTTACCGCGCGGCAGACGGTCTCATCCGATGAGAAGCGCCGGCTCGGTGCCCATGCGGTCAGCCTGATCCAGCCGGGCCAGACCGTGTTTCTCGATGGCGGCACCACCAATGCCGAGATCGCCCGCCAGCTTCCGAAGGATCTCCCCGTCACCATCGTCACCCACAGCCCGACGATCGCAGGCGAGCTGGAGCATCATCCGCTGGCCGAAGTGATCCTGATCGGCGGCAAGCTCTACAAGCATTCGATGGTCGCGACGGGTGCCGTCGCCATGGCGGCCATCGCATCGATAAGGGCCGACATTTTCTTTCTGGGCGTCACCGCCATCCATCCCGCCCGCGGCTTTTCGACCGGCGATTTCGAGGAAGCGGCCATCAAGCGGCATATCGCGCAATGCTCAGCGGAAACCTATGTGCTGGCGACAGCTGAAAAGCTCGACGCGGCCTCTCCATGCCAGATCCTGCCATTGACAGGCGTCTCCGGCGTGATCGTGCCGTCCGATATTCCGGAGGAGAGCCTGACACCCTATCGAGATATGGACGTGCCGATCTTCCTGGCCTGACCGACGGCCGGAGATCGGTATGCCTTGTCGTCGCCGCCGATCAAGCCTACCTGAATAGGCCCCAGAGGTTGCGACCACCCATGAACGAACGACGCATTCATCAGCTCTTCGAAATCAGCGTCCTATTGAAGGGCGCGCATGCCCTGATCGAATGCATGGGCGGCCTTGTGCTCGCGCTCGTCAGCACCGACTCGATCCTTCGGCTGGCGAACCGGATCACGCAGCCCGAGCTGCTCAACGACCCGCATGATTTCATCGCGACGCACCTGCTCACGTGGGCGCAGGATTTCTCGGTCAGTACGAAGAACTTCTATGCCTATTACCTGCTGAGCCACGGGCTGGTGAAGGTGCTGCTGGTCATCGGCCTGCTTCGGGGCAAGCTGTGGGCCTATCCGGCCTCGCTGGTCGCCTTGGGTCTTTTCATCGTCTACCAGCTTTACCGCTTCACCGACACGCATGGCATCGGGCTCATCATCCTCACCATCTTCGACCTGATGGTCATGGTTCTCATCTGGCAGGAATATAAGGTCGTCCGGCACCATGTATCGGCTCAGAAAACGAGTGGCTGAGATGAAAGTAAGCTATGCCCTCAACGCCACTGCCGGCCTGATATCACCGACCTGGATGCCGTTCCAGTTCTTGAAAGATCGCTCGGCCATTGCCATCAGTCCGGCATGAACAGCGCCGTCCTTCTCGAAGAAGCGGGCCAATGTTGCGGCAACCATGATCTCCGCCGCGCGAGCGGTGCCGTCGTCGCATTTGAGCGCGATGGCGATGCCCTGTTCGGGGATCGCCGCGCAAAATACGCCTTCCGCGCCGGTTTTCGCGAAGATGCGGCCGGGAGCGATCTGCATCAGCTTGGTGCAGGCGCGATCGGTGCCGGCAACGTAAAAGGGCTCGGCCATGCAGGCCTCGAACAGCCGGCGTGACGCCTTGGCGCGTAGCGGCTCCAGCCCGACACCGGTCGCCATTTTGGCAAAGCCATGCGCCAGTCCCTTCAGCGGCACCGCATAGGTCGGAATCGAGCAGCCGTCTGTGCCGCAATTGTCGTGCGCCAGAATAGCGCCGGTCAGGCCCTGCATCGTGTCGCGGATCTGCTGCTGCAGCGGATGGTCATAACCGACATAGCCCCGGGGATCGATGTCCTGATGGCAGCAGGCGCAGACGAAGCCGGCATGCTTGCCAGAGCAATTGTTATGCAGTGCCGTCGGCTTGTCGAGCGTGCGGGCCTGATGAATCAATGTCTTCTGATCGAAGGACCAATGCGCGCCGCACTCGAGCGTGCCGACATCGCGGCCGGCACGCGCCAGCATGCCGGCGGCGAGCGCCACATGCTCATCCTCCCCATTGTGGGATGAGCAGGCGAGCGCCAATTCCTTATGACCGAAACCATAGGCATCCGTGGCACCGCTTTCGACCAACGGCAGGGCCTGCATCGCCTTGCAGGCCGAGCGTGGAAAGACGCCGCTTTCGATATCGCCGAGCGAGAAAACCAGCTTCCCATCGCCATCGACGACAACGACGGAGCCGCGATGATAGCTTTCCACCTGATTGCCACGGGTGACTTCGACGCAGATGGGATTGGACATGACGGAATGCAGCCTCTGATTTGCTAGACGGCCAGTGATAGCCGCTGCCTCCGGGATTGCCAACCGCCGATGCCGGCGGGCAATATCAAAAAGCGATCTCTCAGGCTGCGTCGCGGATCCTGTAGGCGCAACGCCGGGCGCCGAGCAGGATATGCTCCTCCCGTTCGACATCAGCACCAAGCACCATGCGGAAAGTCTCCAGCTCCGATCGGCAGAAGCCGGCGCAGGCAGAGGCGGCAGCACAGATGGGGCAATGGTTCTCCACCAGAACCAGCGAGCCATCCTTGTCCTGCCAGTGATCGGCCATATAGCCTTCCCGCGTGCGGATTGCGGCGAGGCTTGTGACGCGCGACGACAGATCGGCCGTAAGGTCGATTTCGCTGCGGTAACGCCGAAGTGTCTCCGTTTCACGGGCGGAGATAACGGCATCGACGGCGCCCTGCCCCAACTGGCTGACCATGGTCGCAAGCAGAGTGGCGGTCAGATCGGCATGGCCATCGGGAAACTGCCTGTTGCCGGCCGCCGTCAGATGCCAGAACTGACGCGGCCTGCCCCGGCCGGATGAAGCCTCCGCCACCGGCTCGACCAACCCCTCCTCAGCCATCTTCGTGAGCTGCTGGCGTGCCGCCTCCGACGATATGCCGAGCGCATCGCCAACGGCGGCCGCCAATTGCGGCCCGTCGGTTTTCAACAGGATCAGAATTCGATTGGCGGGTGACTGACGCATTTTTCCAAGTTTTCTCTTGTTTTAATCCGGCTAGGATGTAATTTTCCAAATTATAACTTGGAAAATAATCAACCGCTAGGGAAAATACCGAGGATCGCCCGATGTCCAGCATCGAAAACACCACCCCTGCCTCACCCTCTTCCGTCTTCACATTGTTTTCGCCGAAACTTCTGCCCGCCACGCTGATGCTCGGCGGAGGTGTCACGCTTTATGCCGTCGAGTCTTACATCACGGCGACGATCGCCCCCTCGATCGTGCGGGACATCGGCGGCCTTGAACTATTCTCATGGATGACGACACTCTTCGTCGCCGCCGGCGTGCTTGGCTCGATTACCGTTGCCACGCGGCCGAAGGGCATGGGCCTGCGCACGGTGTATGTCGGGGCGGCGCTTACTTTCGGCATCGGCAGCCTGGCCTGCGCCATCGCGCCGATAATGCCCGTATTGCTCGCGGGTCGCGCCATCCAGGGCTATGGGGCCGGCATGCTCTCCGGCCTCGCCTATGCCTTCATCCGTTTCGTCTATCCGGAGATATTGTGGCGCAAGGCCTCTACCCTCTATGCCGCTATCTGGGGTGTGGCGACCGTGCTCGGGCCAACACTCGGCGGCCTCTTCGCCGCCGGGGGCGCGTGGCGCGAGGCATTCATCATTCTCGTGCCGCTGACCGTCATCATGGCGCTTTCCGCGCGCCGGCTGCTGCCCGATGTTGCGGATGACCGCGTCGATACGAGGACGCCGCTCGCCCAGATCGGGCTTCTGCTGGCTGCCGTCCTGTTCGTCAGCATCGCCGGCACCGTCGATCACGGAACCTACAAGGTAGTGCTGATTGCGGTTTCCATCATTTTGGTCGCGACGATGGTCGTGATCGAGCGCAAGCGCGAAGTGCGGCTCCTGCCCTATGGCGCCGTCATGCTCGGCAATCCGATTTCGCGACTCTATCTCACGATATTCACGATGATGCTTGTGCTGACGAGCGACATTTACATTCCCTATTTCCTTCAGACCCTGCACGGCGTCACGCCGCTCGTCTCCGGTTATCTCGTTGCGCTCGTCGCATTGGGCTGGACCATTGCGGCCTTCTTCAGCGCCTCTTTTTCCGGCAGGCAGGCCGCCATTGCCATCATCAGCGGCTGCATTCTGGAAACAACCGCGACCGCATCACTGATCCCCTTCCTGGCAACGAACACGCCCTTTGATACCGTCGCCAGGTTTGCGCCCGCCGTCATCACGATGTTCCTGATGGGATTCGGCGTCGGTCTCGGCTGGGCGCATCTTGTGACCAGGATCATCGGCATCGCTCGCAGGACCGAACAGGACAAGGCTTCGGCGGCGATCTCTATGACGCAGTCGCTGGGCGGCGCATTTGGTGCAGCGCTCGCAGGCGTCATCGTCAATGGAGCGGGCCTGACATATCCTGGCGGTATCAGCGGCGGCCTCTCTGCAGCAATGTGGCTCTATGCGCTGATGGCGATACCCGGCCTGATCGCGATCATCCTGTCCTTCACGATCAAGCCAGCTTCAGCATGATCTTGCCGATGTGGTCGCTCGTTTCCATCAGGCGATGCGCCTCGGCCACATCGTCGAAAGAGAAGGTCCGATAAATGACCGGGGCGACGGTGCCCTGGTCGAGCAGCGGCCAGACCTGGGCGAGAAGGTCGTCGCGAATGGCTCGCTTTTCCTCAGCCGTGCGTGGACGCATGGTCGATCCGGTCACCGTCAGGCGCTTGACCATGATCGGCGCAAGGTTGGCCTTCTCCGCCACCGCGCCGCCAAGGAAGGCAATGATGGAAAGGCAGCCGTCACGGGCAAGCGAGGCGAGGTTCTTCTCCAGATAGGCGGCGCCGATCATGTCGAGAATGATATCGACACCATGTTCCGTCTCGGCCTTGATGACCTCGGCGAAATCTTCCTCTTTGTAATTGATCGCCCGCTTGGCGCCGAGCTTCTCGCAGGCCTCGCATTTTTCCTTCGACCCGGCGGTCGCATAGACCGTCGCACCGAAAGCGTGGGCAAGCTGGATCGCCGTCGTGCCGATGCCACTGGAGCCGCCATGGATCAGCACGCTTTCGCCTTCGGTCAGCCCCGCCATCTGGAAGAGATTGGCCCATACGGTGAAGAAGGTCTCGGGGACGGCGGCCGCGCGGACGGCGTCATAACCGTTCGGGAAGCGCAGCGCCTGGCCGGCGGGGAGCACGCAATATTCGGCATAGCCGCCACCATTGGCTAGGCCGCAGACCTTGTTGCCGATGGCAAACTCGGTCACGCCAGGCGCGACATCGACGACTTCGCCTGATATTTCGAGACCGAGGATCGGGCTTGCTTCCTTCGGCGGCGGATAGGTCCCCTGCCGTTGCGCCACATCCGGCCGGTTGACGCCGGCAGCCTCGACGCGGACCAGGATCTCGCCTGGCTTCAACACCGGGAGAGGCTTTCGGGCGATGGTCATGACTTCAGGTCCACCAAAAGATGGCAAATCCACGAAACGCATTTCAGACGGCAAGGGCATGGTGCAATCTCCTCTCCCAGCAAAGCAGTGGAGATAGTTTAGCGCAGCGCGCTTGAAAAGATGGCACGGCGGAAAGGCGTCAATTCGTCTCGGCCAAACCGAGGAATGCGACGCCGGCAGCGCTCTCCTTCGCCTTGGTCTTGATGCCGGCGATGGAGGTGCTGACGCGATTGATATTGTCGATCACCAGTCCCTCCGGCAGCTGCAGGATGCCGATCGAGCAGCGCATCAGTGGGAACTCGGCCTCGGCGCCGGTGCGGTCGTGGCCGCGAATGCGGCCTGCGGCACGATCCTCGGCCGAGTAAAGATCGAGCACGTCGGCGTGGAAATCGGCAAGCAGCCGGTCCAGAACTTCGCGCAGCTCCTGCATCCTCCAGCCGGTGACACCGATGAAGAAATCGTCGCCGCCGACATGACCGAGGAAATGGCGCTCGGCAAAGAAATAGCGACGCATTAATGCGGCGAACAGCGAAATGGCATGGTCGCCGAGATGGAAACCATAGGCATCGTTGAACGGCTTGAAATTATCGAAGTCGCAATAGCAGAAATGCCTGACTTCATCACCATCGCGGCCGGCGCTCTGCATGAAATCATGGATCGCCCTGTTGCCGGGAAGGCCGGTCAAGGGGTTCTGGTCCTGGGCAATCTTCAGCTGCTTCTCGTTGATGACCTTGATGAGAGAGGCAGCGGAGACGATGCCCGCATAATGCGTGCCTTCGGTGACGATCAGGCAATCGCTGCTTTCCATGTTGGCGAAGATCGTCATCAGCGTATCGGCATCGGAATCGAGGCCGACGATCGGCGCCATTTCGACGAAATGCGAGATCGACCGTTTATAAACCTTGTTCTTCAAAAGGTCGCGGCCGAAAGGCTGATAGATATATTCCTTCAGCTGGTATTCGTGGATGATCCCACGCGGCTCGTCATTGGCATTCACGACCGGGAAATAAGCTCGGCGCGGATTGCGGCGAAAGAGCTCGAAGACGCTATCGATACTATCGCTCTCGCGGATGGTCGGCAGCACTTCAATCTGCTTGCGGATAAGGATTTCATCGAGCGAGTGGCTGTTGCGCGCCGTCTTGCCGAGATCCTGCAAATGCGGAAAGCTCGGCTTCAGCTCGTTGACCAGTACGGTCGGGCGGGCAATGAACCAGCCCTGGACGAGATCGACGCCGAATTCGCGGCAGGTCAGGAATTCCGCCTCGGTCTCTATGCCTTCGGCGATGACGCGCGTACCGAGGACATGGGCGATGTTGACGAGATTTCGAAGGATATGGCGCTTGCGGGCGCTGCGATCGATATCGACGATGAAATGCCGGTCGATCTTCAGATAGTCGACCGGATAATCGGACAGCAGTTTCATTTCACCGTGACCGACGCCAAAGTCGTCGATGGCGAGCTTGAAGCCGGCATCGCGCATCTTGGCAACCAGCGCCGAAAACTCCGGCACGACGGTATTGTCGAAACGTTCGGAGAATTCGAAGCAAACGGAGGAAGGGGCGATGCTGGCCTTTCTCATATGCTGCAGCAGGCCGTCGACCAAGGCGGCGCCCTGCGGGATCAACCGGACATCCAGGTTGAGGAAAAGCGTAGCGGCAACCATATTGGGCAGGGTGGCAAACTTCGCAAGCGCGCGGCTGCTGACCATTTGCTCGAGCCCAAGAAGCTGGCCACCGCGCTCGGCCTCGTCGAGGATATCGACCGGGCTGTCGAAACCGATGCGCTCCTGGCCGCGCATGAGGGATTCATAACCGAAAACGGCGCCCGTGCCGGCCTCCACGATCGGCTGAAATGCATTTTCGATGACGAGTTTGGCGAGAGTAACGATCTGATCGCTGGCGTATCGGCGCAAGACGCCCGGTTCGGCTGCGGCAGTCAGGGACATGCCCATCTCCACTTGCGGATTCTAATCTAATTTATTTGAGTAAAACTTTGGGTTTACCGCGTTTTCGGCCGAAGATGCGTCATAAAGCGTCAACGAAACCTTTCCCCTATGTGAAAGTTTCATGAATGGTAAAGCAATATTAACCATTCGTCGGGGCGCAGACCCGGCATACGGCAGCCGACAGGCTGCCGTGATGAGCGGGGTTCAGTGCTGATTGCTCGAGTGCCGTTCCGCCTCGTAGTCGGCAAACATGTCGGCGACGCAACGGCCGCTCTTTGTCGTCTCCCCGCCATCGTTGGCGGCATGAGGCACATCGCAAATGTCGCCGCGCCTGCGGGCTGCATCCCACATGCGCAGGGCTTCCCGCACGACTTCGCTGCTCGAGGCATAAGTGCCGGTGTCGACCGCTGCCCGGATGCCCGCAGCCTGAAGCGGAGAGATGGAAACCGTTACCATCGGCATGATATTCCTCCCTTGACGTTATCTAGCGGAAATTTGTCTGGAAGCATGTTCCGCGGCTTTGACCAGTTTCTTCACGCATGTCTATCGACACACGCACTTTCGGATGAAGATACTGTCGTTACATCAACGCAACGCCGTTCTGCCCGACATGGCAGAGGCCCTAAGAGTAACGCCGCTCACGCTCCTTGTCAAAAAGTAGCAGTCCGTTACCCCTTTCGGGCGGTGCCCTACCGCCTAAGCACAAGGCCGAAGGCCACCAGCGTCCATCCTTGGAAAATCAGGTCAAAGGCCAGGAAAAGGCCAAGAATCCAGAGGCTGTTGACCGGCCAGCCAACTGCAATGGCAATGCCGGCGGCGGCGGTTGCAAGGCCGCCGATGACAATCCAGACCCAACCACGCTCCGGCTTCAGCTTGCGGCCGACCCAGACGCGAAAGGTGCCGGCGATGAGCAGTGCGATGGCGAGGAACAGGGTCAAGGCTTCCGACGCCAATAGTGGATTAGCGAAGGCAAGCACGCCGGCAACCGTATAGAGCAGGCCGCTGAGAACCCAGAACAAAATGTGCTCCCAGCCCCTTACCTGAAAGGCATGGGCCAGATGCACGATGCCGCCGATCAGCATCAGCATGCCGACATAATAGACCGAAGCCACCGTGGCGATGAACAGATTGCCAAGGGCGATGCCGCCGCAGATCAGCAGCAAGATCCCGAGCCCGAGGAACCATCCCCATTTGTCGCGCATCGCGGATGGGGGAACTTCATCAAGAATATCGACCATGACTGCACCTCCTCCTCTTCGGAAGTATGGCACAGAAATGCTTTGCGGAAAGAGGTTGCGGATTTTTCCCAAGGGAGGGCTGGCGACGTGATTTTTTTATTGATTGATCAGTCAATCAAAAATACACTCCTCTTCAGTCTTGGGGATTGACGCAATGCCGAAAGTCGGAATGGAACCGGTGCGCCGAAAGGCGCTGGTGGATGCTGCGATGCGCGTGATCGGCGATCACGGCTCGCTGACCGTCACCATGTCCGAAATTGCCAAGCAGGCCGGCGTTTCCCCCGCCCTTGCGCATCACTATTTCGGCAGCAAGGAACAGCTGCTGATCGAAACCGTCCGCGTGCATCTACAGCGGCTGCGCGACAGCGTCGTGACGGCGCTTCGGGCCGCCACGACACCCCGCGAAAAGCTTTCCGCCGTCATCCGCGTCAGTTTCCAGGCCGACCAGTTTGCGCCGGAAACGATCGCGGCATGGCTCGCCTTCTATGCCGAGGCGCAGCGCTCGGAAGAGACGCGCCGCTTTCTCGTCATCTACGCGAGACGGCTGCGCTCCAACCTGCTTGCCAATCTCAAGGCTCTATGTCCGGAGGAAGACGCAGAACGCATCGCCGAAGGCGCTGCCGCGATGATCGACGGCCTTTATATCCGTCAAAGTCTGAGATCAGCGCCGATCAGCATCAAGGCTTCGATCGCGCTTACGGAAGATTACATCAATTCACTGCTTGCGCCGCTTTCCAGAGAGGCCGCCGTTCAAAGGACTGAAACATGACCCTCAAAGCCCAGCCAACCGCCTCGCATTTCATCGACGGGGAATATGTCGAGGACACCGACGGCACTCTTATCGAAAGCATCTATCCGGCGACCGGCGAGGTGATCGCCCGCCTGCACGCGGCAACGCCTGCCATCGTCGAAAAGGCGATCGCGGCTGCCAAGTGTGCGCAGCCCGAATGGGCCGCCATGAGCCCGACGGCGCGCGGTCGCATCCTGAAGCGGGCGGCCGACATCATGCGCGAGCGTAACCGCGAGCTTTCTGAACTGGAGACGCTGGATACGGGCAAGCCGATCCAGGAAACCATCGTCGCCGACCCGACTTCGGGCGCAGACAGCTTCGAATTCTTCGGCGGCATCGCGGCGGCCGGCCTCAACGGCTCCTATATCCCGCTCGGCGGCGATTTCGCCTATACCAAGCGCGTGCCGCTCGGCGTCTGCGTCGGCATCGGCGCATGGAACTACCCGCAGCAGATCGCCTGCTGGAAAGGCGCGCCGGCACTGGTCGCCGGCAACGCCATGGTGTTCAAGCCTTCGGAAAACACGCCGCTCGGCGCACTGAAGATCGCTGAAATCCTCATCGAGGCCGGTCTGCCGAAGGGGCTCTACAATGTCATCCAGGGAGACCGCGAAACAGGACCGCTGCTCATCAACCATCCCGACGTGGCGAAGGTATCGCTGACGGGCTCGGTGCCGACCGGCCGCAAGGTGGCGGCTTCGGCCGCCGGCAATCTCAAGCATGTCACCATGGAGCTCGGCGGCAAGTCGCCGCTGATCGTTTTCGAGGATGCCGATATCGACAGCGCCATCGGCGGCGCGATGCTCGGCAACTTCTATTCGACCGGCCAGGTCTGCTCGAACGGCACCCGCGTTTTCGTCAACCGCAAGATCAAGTCTGAATTCCTGAAGCGACTGAAGGCCCGCACAGACGCCATGCTCATCGGCGACCCGATGGACGAGGCAACACAGATCGGTCCGATGGTCTCCTGGGCGCAGCGCGAGAAGGTGCTTTCTTATATCGAAAAGGGCAAGGCCGAGGGCGCGATGCTGCTGACCGGGGGCGGCATCCCGAACAATGTCTCCGGTGAAGGCTATTACATCCAACCGACCGTTTTTGCCGACGTCACTGACGACATGACGATCGCGCGCGAGGAGATTTTTGGGCCGGTCATGTGCGTTCTCGATTTCGATGACGAGGCCGAAGTGATCGCCCGCGCCAATGCGACCGAATTCGGCCTTTCCGGCGGCGTCTTCACAGCCGATCTCACCCGCGCCCACCGCGTGGTCGACCAGCTCGAGGCAGGCACGCTCTGGATCAACACATACAATCTCTGCCCGGTCGAAATCCCCTTCGGCGGCTCCAAGCAATCCGGCTTCGGTCGCGAGAATTCTCTGGCGGCGCTGGAGCACTATTCGGAATTGAAGACCGTCTATGTCGGCATGGGGCCGGTACAGGCGCCTTATTGATCCACCTCCCCCTTGAGGGGGGAGGTCGCCGCAAAGCGGCGGGTGGGGGTTACCAGCCGCAACGCGTATAGCAACAATCACCCCACCCCGGCCTGCGGCCGACCCTCCCCCTCAAGGGGAGGGTGTAGACCCTTCGATTTACGCCTGTTGCCACCTGGAGCACATGTCATGCAAGCAGATTTCGTCATCGTCGGCTCGGGTTCGGCCGGCTCCGCCATGGCTTACCGCCTGTCGGAAGACGGCAAGCATTCCGTTATCGTTCTGGAATTCGGCGGCAGCGACTTCGGGCCGTTCATCCAGATGCCAGCCGCCCTTGCCTGGCCAATGAGCATGGATCGCTACAATTGGGGCTATCTCTCCGAGCCGGAACCGCAGCTCAACAACCGCCGCATCACCGCCCCGCGCGGCAAGGTGATCGGCGGGTCCTCCTCGATCAACGGCATGGTCTATGTGCGTGGCCATGCGGAGGATTTCAACCGCTGGGAAGAGCTCGGAGCCCAAGGCTGGGCGTATGCCGACGTGCTGCCCTACTTCAAGCGGATGGAACATTCGCATGGGGGCGAAGAGGGTTGGCGGGGCACGAACGGCCCGCTGCATGTGCGCCGGGGCGATGCGCGCAACCCGCTCTTTCACGCTTTCATCGAGGCGGGCAAGCAGGCGGGCTTCGAGGCGACCGAGGATTATAACGGCAGCAAGCAGGAAGGCTTCGGCCTGATGGAGCAGACGACCTGGATGGGCCGGCGCTGGTCTGCGGCGACTGCCTATCTCAAGCCTGCCTTGAAGCGACCGAATGTCGAGCTCGTCCGTTGCTTTGCCCGCAAGATCGTCATCGAAAACGGCCGCGCGACCGGTGTTGAAGTCGAGCGGGACGGCAAGATCGAGATCATCAAGGCAAACCGCGAGGTGATCGTCTCCGCCTCCTCGTTCAATTCGCCGAAGCTGCTGATGCTGTCAGGCATCGGGCCTGGGCAGCATCTGCGCGACATGGGGATCGAGGTTAAGGCCGACCGGCCCGGCGTCGGCGCCAACCTGCAGGACCATATGGAATTCTATTTCCAGCAGACAAGCCTGAAGCCGGTGTCACTCTATTCCTGGCTGCCCTGGTACATGCAGGGCATTGCCGGTGCGCAGTGGCTGTTCTTCAAGAAAGGGCTCGGCACCTCGAACCAGTTCGAAGCCTGCGCCTTCCTGCGTTCGGCGCCCGGCGTCAAACAGCCGGATATCCAGTATCACTTCCTGCCTGTCGCCATCAGCTATGACGGCAAGGCGGCGGCCAAGAGCCACGGCTTCCAGGTGCATGTCGGCTATAACCTGTCGAAATCGCGTGGGAACGTGACGCTGCGCTCCTCCGACCCGAAGGCCGATCCGGTGATCCGCTTCAACTATATGAGCCATCCGGAAGACTGGGAGAAATTCCGTCACTGCGTTCGCCTCACCCGCGAGATCTTCGGGCAGAAGGCCTTCGACGATTACCGGGGCACGGAAATCCAGCCAGGGGCGAATATTCAGACCGACGACCAGATCGATGCCTTCCTGCGCGAACATCTGGAAAGCGCCTATCATCCCTGCGGCACCTGCAAGATGGGCTCGAAGGACGATCCGATGGCGGTGGTCGATCCCGACACCCGCGTTATCGGTGTCGATGGCCTTCGTGTTGCCGACAGCTCGATCTTCCCGCACGTCACCTACGGCAACCTGAACGGCCCCTCGATCATGACCGGCGAAAAGGCCGCCGACCATATTCTCGGCAAGCCGCGGCTTGCGCGCTCGAACCAGGAGCCGTGGGTTAATCCGCGGTGGGAGATGAGTGATCGGTAGGATTGGCGGGCATCAGTGATAGTCTTCTTCCCGCTGATGCCTGATCGCCAATATCGTCACTGTCTTACTATCTTCAATCTCGAATAGCGCGACATAACCGGACGAACCAAAAGGGATAACGAGTTCGCGGAGAAATGCGTTGTCCGCTGACGCTTTGCGGCAACTGAATGGGAAACTCTCCAGAAATTCCGTTGCCTTGGCGATTGCTTGGTAGGCCTTTTCCGCAAGCTCGATGTCTCTCACTAGGAGATAATCATAGAGTCGTTCGAGATCATCGAGCGCGCCTTGGGAGTAACGCACCGCAAACGTCATTTTCGTCCGGACGCTTTTGCAGCTTCAAGTTTGCGCTTCAGCATTCCCAGCACGTCGTCAGCGCTATGATACACGCCTGTTTTCCTTGCATCCTCCCGCGCAGCAAGGCCGCGAGCGATGAATTCGGTCCTCGTTCGGCGGTGTTCAATCTGCGCACGCAGCGAACTTTCCACAAATGCCGATAAGGTTTCGCCCTCTCGCAGCACGCTTTCAGCAGCGGCGCGCAAGGCGGGATCAACCCTCAAGGGGGGTATGGAAGCGGATTTCATTCATCGGCTCCTTTGCATTGCAATTACGATACATTCTATTCGATCGCCCGAAACGGTCAACACGTGGATTAAGCCTTGGCCGCAAAAGGAAATTCTGTAAGAAAGATCGATATCGCAATTCTCCCCACGAGGCGAGCGGCCCGGAAAAATGCCTCCAAAAAGGCATGCGGGTCAACATAACGGTCACACGTCCCATGCCCCCCATCTACCGCAAGTCCAAGCTGCTCCGCCGTTCCCGTGTCATCTGGGGCTCCTTCAACCTCTGGCGGCCGCGCCTGGTGTTCTGGACAGGTGCTCTCGCGATCGGCGTCATCAGTGTCGGCTTTGCCAAGCTGGCCGATCTGGCGCAGCGGACTTTCACGGGCGTGACCCATTCGGGAGAATGGACATGGCTGCTGCCGCTCGTGCTGACGCCGCTTGGCTTTGTGCTATCAGCCTATCTCGCCACGACCTTGTTTCCCAATTCGCAAGGGAGCGGCATTCCGCAGGCGATTGCCGCGCGACATCTGCATCATGACGAGGACCGCACGAAGCTCCTCTCGCTCAGGCTCGCTTTCGGTAAGATCGTGCTGACCATATTGGGGTTGCTCAGCGGCGCCTCGATCGGCCGCGAGGGACCAACCGTGCAGGTCGGCGCCTCCTTCATGCTGGCGGTTGCCCGCTTCGGCGGCATGGCGCAGGCGAAGGGGCTGATTCTTGCCGGCTCGGCCGCCGGCATCGCCGCCGCCTTCAACACGCCGCTTGCCGGCATCGTCTTTGCCATCGAGGAGATGAGCCGCACCTATGAATCACGTGCCAACGGCCTGGTCCTGACGGCCGTCATCCTTTCCGGCCTTGCCGCGCTCGGACTTTCCGGCAGCTACAATTATTTCGGCACGGCCGATGCCGCCCCGACAATGTTTCGGGACTGGATCGTCATGCTGATCTGTGGGGTCGGCGGCGGCGCGCTCGGCGCCACCTTCAGCGGATTGGCGCTCTATGCCGGCATCCGCATCCGCCGTTGGGCACAGCCGCAGCCGCTGAAACGCATGCTGATCCTTGCCGGCCTCTGCGGTCTTGTCGTTGCCGCTGTCGGCGTGCTCTCCGGCGGCCAGACCTTCGGCACCGGTTACGAGCAAGCCCGCGGCGCCGTGGAAGGACATGCCCCGCCGCTGCTCTTCTTCGTCGAGAAGCTACTGGCAAGCTTCCTGTCGATGATATCAGGCATTCCCGGCGGCATTTTCGCGCCTTCGCTTGCCGTCGGCGCCGGCTTCGGCAGCACGGTCGGCACGCTTGTCGGTGGCAGCATTGCTCTTGCGGCGATCCTAGGCATGGCCGGCTATTTCGCCGGCGTGGTTCAGGCACCGATGACCGCCTTCGTCATCATCCTCGAAATGACCGGCGATCATCAGGCCGTCATCCCGATCATGGCTGTATCGATGATCGGCTATGTGACCTCGCGGCTGCTGTCGCGCGAGCCCTTATATCATGGCCTGTCCCGCGTCTTCATCGCAGCGGCGATCCGCGCCCGGCGCGCCATGGAAAAGGAAGGCGGCGAGGAACACCCCGCCCACTGATTGTCGAAGCGCTGCGAGCCCGCAGGGAAGACCGTGAGTTCCCTTTGACCTGATCCGTCAGGCCATCAGCCTGGCAACTTCTGCGTCCTCCGGCTGAGCGATGGCATCGGCGATGGTCGTCGAGAACAACACCTTGCGGGTCGCGTCCGCCACCCGGGCAAAGACGTGGCGGATTTCGCAAGTCTGCTCGCCGTCGCAATCGTCGCAGCGGCGATAGGCTGTCAGTGACAGACAGGGCAGCGGCGCCAGCGGCCCGTCGATGACCCGCAGGATTTCGCCGAAGGTGATTTCGTTTGCCGGCTTGCGCAGGAGATAGCCGCCCTGCTTGCCGCGGCGGCTGATGACGATACCCTGATGCTTCAGGTCGAGAAGGATCTGTTCGAGGAATTTCTTCGGGATCTTTTGCTGGGCGGCGATGTCGGAAATCATCATTGGCTCACCCGCCTCGGATTGGGCCAAGGCAGACAGCGCCCGCAGCGCATATTTTGCTTTCTGAGTAATCATTTCGAACCGCTTCACACACACATGCGATACGTCCGGTCGAGCGATTCGGCCGGTCCGCTATAGAACTCCTCAGCCCTCGTCCCGAGGGGCAATTTCGAAGCACTCACACCCTTGGCGCACGGCCAGGAAACATTAGCAACCCAGACTTGTTATCATTCTTCGTCGCTATGCCCATGGTTTAGCACAAAATCCGCCGCAGCGCATCATTTCGGGCATCACTTCGGATTTCCATTTGACAAGCTATGTGTAACTCTACTATTTCTATAGACATTAAAGCAAGCACTTAAACATGGTCAGCCATATCAAGTGCTTTCGAAGGCCCGCTTCCGGCGGCAAATCGCCTTGGTTAACAGCCGAGGCGGTCGCTTTTCCTTATGGGCGCTGCTTCATGGAGATATTTACTCTCCATCTGCATCCTTTCGAAATCTATTTTTCTGTCCGCTGCCGTTACGAACTGCGATACTCCCGGCAATATCAGGACAGGATCCCCATGACTGCCATTACCCTTATTGAAGATGCCGCGACGCTCAACAGCCAGCTTGCATCGCTCGACCTTGCCGGCCGTCTGTCTCTCGTGGCCGGCCTCGGTGGCCGTGCCGTGTTCACGACGTCGCTCGGGATCGAGGATCAGGTGATCACCGCGGAGATCGGCAATCACCGCCTGCCGATCGAGGTGGCGACCCTGCAGACCGGCCGCCTCTTCCCGGAAACGCTCGCTCTGATCGACGAGACGGAAACCCAATACGATATCCACATCGTTCGCTACGAGCCGGAGCAGACCGATATCGACGCCTATGCCGCAAAATACGGTCTGAACGGTTTCTATGAGAGCGTCGAAGCCAGGCATGCCTGTTGTGGCGCGCGCAAGCTGAAGCCTCTTGCGCGCGCACTCTCCGGCGCTACCATCTGGATCACCGGCCTGCGCCGCGGCCAGTCCGCCAACCGCGCCGATACGCCCTTTGCCGAATTCGATCCCGAGCGCAACCTGATCAAGATCAACCCGCTTGCCGATTGGGATATCGATGTGATCCGCGCTTACGTCGCCGACAACAGCGTTCCGGTGAACCCGCTGCATGCGCGCGGCTATCCCTCGATCGGCTGCGAGCCCTGCACCCGCGCCATCAAGCCCGGCGAGCCGGAGCGAGCCGGCCGCTGGTGGTGGGAGAACGACGAAAAGCGCGAATGCGGTCTGCATGTCCACGAAGAAGGTGCTGCCGCACCCGCGCAATAAAGCACCCGCCGGCTCCCGGCATCGATCCGAAGCGCGTCTCCCGCGCCGCCGATATCTAGGGAACCAACGCATCCATTCTTTCCGGCCAAGTTTCGGTCGGGACATTTGAAAGTTCTGGAGTCATCAATGCCCGATAGCCGTCCGGATACGGAAATCTCCCATCCGCAAAGCGTCAAGCCGCCCCTCGATCCGCATCTGAAGGCGCTGGAAAACGAAGCCATTCACATTTTCCGTGAAGTGGCGGCCGAGTTCGAGCGTCCCGTCATGCTCTATTCGATCGGCAAGGATTCGTCGGTGCTGCTGCATCTGGCGCGAAAGGCCTTCTATCCCGGCCGCGTCCCCTTCCCGCTCCTGCACGTGAATACCGGCTGGAAATTCGCCGAGATGATCACCTTCCGCGACGAGATCGTGAAGAAGTATGATCTCGACCTGATCGAGCACATCAATCCGCGTGGCAAGGCGGAGAACATCACGCCCTTCACCTATGGCTCGGCGCGCTATACCGATATCATGAAGACGGAAGCGCTGCGTCATGCGCTCGATGCTGGCCAGTTCGACGCGGCTTTCGGCGGTGCCCGCCGCGACGAGGAAGCCTCGCGCGCCAAGGAGCGCATCTATTCCTTCCGCACGCCAGATCATCGCTGGGATCCGCGCAACCAGCGCCCGGAACTCTGGAACGTCTATAACGGCCAGATCCGCAAGGGCGAAAGCGTGCGCGTCTTCCCGCTCTCCAACTGGACCGAGGTTGATATCTGGCGCTACATCCAGGCCGAAGAAATCCCGATCGTACCGCTCTATTTCGCGGCCAAGCGCCCGATCGTCGAGCGCGACGGCATGATGATCATGGCGGCAGATCCAAGGCTGGAACTCTTGCCCGGCGAAGCCAAGCGCGAGGAGCTCATCCGCTTCCGCACGCTCGGCTGCTTCCCGCTGACCGGCGCGATCCGCTCCACCGCCACGACCCTTGAAGAGATCATTGCAGAGCTGGAAATCGCCACGGTTTCCGAGCGACAGGGCCGCGCCATCGACCGGGACCAGTCCGGCTCCATGGAAAAGAAGAAGCGCGAAGGATATTTCTGAGATGACCGTCAACGCAAACGTCGTCACAATTCCCGCTGTCGGGCCTGCTGCCGAAACGGCCAAAGCCCTTCGCGATTCGCGCCCGCTTCGCCTGATTACCTGCGGCAGCGTCGATGACGGCAAATCGACGCTGATCGGCCGTCTCCTCTGGGATACCAAGGCGGTCAAGGAAGACCAGGCTGCCACGCTTCAGCGTGATTCCACCGGCAAGCAGAACGATCTCGGCCTGCCCGACTTCGCACTGCTGCTCGACGGACTGCAGGCCGAGCGCGAACAGGGCATCACCATCGATGTCGCCTATCGCTATTTCTCGACCGACAAGCGCTCCTTCATCGTTGCCGACACGCCCGGCCACGAGCAGTACACCCGCAACATGGCAACCGGCGCCTCCACCGCCGACCTCGCCGTGCTGTTGGTCGATGCGCGCATGGGTATCCTCGAGCAGACCCGCCGCCATGCGACGATCGCGTCGCTGCTCGGCATCAAGCAGTTCGTGCTCGCCGTCAACAAGATCGACCTGACGAATTACGACCGCGCCGGCTTCGAGAAGATCTCCAACGACTTCCGCGAATTTGCGCTTTCGCTCGGCGTCAAGCAGATCACGGCCATCCCGATGTCGGCGCTGAAGGGCGAAAATGTCGTCTATTCCGGCCAGGCTGTCATGCCCTGGTACAACGGCCCGACCTTGGTCGAGGCGCTGGAACTGGCGACCGTTCGCTCGGCGCAGACGGTCGGCTTCCGACTTTCGGTGCAGCGCGTCTCCCGCCCTGGTGAGAGCTTCCGCGGCTATCAGGGCACGGTCGCCGGCGGCTCGGTGAAGCCGGGCGACAGCGTCATGATCCTGCCGTCGGGCATGGTCGCCAATGTCTCGAAGATCGTCACATTCGATCTCGTGCGCAACGCGGCGGTCGCCGGCGATGCCATCACGCTCGTTCTCGACCGCCAGGTCGACGTATCGCGTGGTGACATGATCGTCGCCATCGACAGCCAGCCGCAGACCGGCCTCTCCTTCGACGCGCAAATCGTCGCCCTGCAGCCTGAGGGCATCGAGCCTGGCAAGCGCTACTGGTTGAAGAGCGGCAGCCGCCGCCAGCGCGTACAGGTGCAGCCGATTGCCCAGCTTGAGCTGAAGACCGGCGCATGGGCTCCGGCGCAGGCGCTCTGGATGAACGCGATCGGCAAGGTCCGCCTGACCTTCGATGAGAGCGCCATCTTCGATCCCTATGAGCAGAACCGCTCGACCGGCTCCTTCATCCTGATCGATCCGGAAAGCAACAACACGGTTGCGGGCGGCATGATCACCGGCAAGCGTTCCGATGTCGGCGGCATCCACAAGGATGGCCAGCGCGTCCTCCTGTCCCTGCCCGCCGATCTCGCCGAGCAGATCATGGCAAGCGAACTCTTCGCCAGCCGCCGCGATGAAACGGATGTGCGCCGCGTCACCGCCGCACAGGCCGCAGAAATCTGGGCGAACGCGGCAAGCGACATCTGATCGCCATCATATGTGATGACAGAAGGCGGCGGGCTCGGCTCCGCCGCCTTTTTCATTTGTAAGGCTACTCACCCAATCAGCCCTGGAGCAATCGCCCAAAGCTTGCGATCACCGCAATATCTCGCCGAAAGCCGCCACCAGGCGGTCGCACTCCTCATCCGTTCCAATCGTGATGCGCAGGAAGTCGTCGATACGCTCGGCGGAAAACCGTCTTACCAGAATGTTCCTGCTCCGAAGCTCTGCCGCGAGTTCCACACCCGGCCTGCTCGGATGCCGCGCGAAGAGAAAATTGGCGGATGACGGCAGAACGTGAAAGCCCAGATCTCCGAGTTCGGCGGCCAGCCGTTCCCGGCTGGCGATGATCATGGCGCGATGGCGTTCGAACCAGTCCCGATCCTTCCAGGCGGCGACGGCACCTGCCTGAGCAAGCCGATCAAGAGGATAGGAATTGAAGCTGTCCTTGACCCTTTCCAGTGCCTCGATCAGCGGCCGTTGCCCGACAGCGAAACCGACGCGCAAGCCGGCAAGCCCGCGCGATTTCGACAGGGTCTGGATCACCAAGAGGTTCGGATATGTCCGGACAAGCGGAACGGCGCTCTCACCGCCGAAATCGACATAGGCCTCGTCGATGACGACGACCTGATCAGGATGATCCCTAAGAAGAGTTTCAATATCCGCCAGAGGCAGGCCGATGCCTGTCGGCGCATTGGGATTGGGCAGGATGATTGCACCGCAGGGCTGGCGATAATCCTCGAGGCGGACCCGCATTTCGGCATCGACCGGAACTTGCCGGTACGCCACGCCGAAGAGGCGGCAATAGGTCGGATAGAAGCTGTAGCTGATGTCGGGGAAAAGCAAGGGCTCATCATGGTTCAGCAGCGCCTGGAACGTGTGAGCCAAAACCTCGTCCGATCCATTGCCGACGAAGACCTCGTCCTTGTCGAGCCCGAAACTCTCGGCGATTGTAACACGCAACTCCCGCGCCGTCGGATCCGGATAGAGCCGCAGTGTGTCGGCTGTAGCCTTCGAGATCGCCTCCAGGGCAAGCGGCGAAGGACCGTAAGGGCTCTCATTGGTGTTGAGCTTGATTATGTCGCCGGTGGCTGGCTGCTCGCCGGCGACATAGGGGATCAAGGAATGAACAATAGGGCTCCAGAAGCGGCTCATCGTGATTTCCAAAGTTAGCGACTGCAGACCGATCGTGCGGCAAGTCTGTATATGAGCAAACACCGTCGCAAACTCGAGCTCCCGCGACAACTGCCTCCCGAGCAATTCTGAAATTATCTCACTCGGCAGGCAAGCGGACCTCAAGCCGATACGATGATCTGTGTCTCAGGCAGCGGTCGTCGCCGGCAAAACATCACAGCTCTTTGCAAACAACCGCTCGCTCAGAAAATCGACGAAAACCCGAACCTTGGGCGACATATGGCGATTGGACGGCCAGAGCAGATGGAAATGGCCGGGTTCGTCGATAAAATCATCGAGAACGGTTCTGAGCGTTCCTTCCGCAAGCGTACTGCGCACGAGGAAATCCGGCATACAGCCGATGCCGAGGCCGGCAACGGTCGCGCCGCGCACTGCCTCCATATTGTTGCAGGAGAAGGCTGTCCGCATCCGCAGCTCCGGCTCACCTTCCGGCATGGTCAGTGGCCAATCCTGCAGCTTGCCGCTGTTGGGAAAGCGAAACCTGACGGCCAGATGCTCGTTGAGTGCGCGGGGGCAATCGGGAATGCCGAGGCGTTCGAGATAGCTGGGCGCAGCGCAGAGCAGCATCTGAAACGGCCGCAAGGTACGCGATATCAGCCGCGAATCCGGCAGATCGCCGCTGCGGATCGCAACATCGACGCCCTCCTCGATCATGTCGACGATGCGGTCGTTGAAATCGATGTCGAGTTCGACCTCGGGATAACGGACCACGAATTCCGGCACGACGGGCAAGAGGAAGTGATAGCTGACGATGGGCACGCTGACACGCAACCGCCCGCGCGGCACGGCGACCGCCTGCGCAAGCGAAGCCTGCGCATCCTCGAGATCGTCGAGCACCCGCCGGCAGCGTTCATGAAAGAGACGCCCCTCCTCGGTCAACCGGATGCTGCGCGTGGAACGCTGCAGCAGCCGGACGCCAAGCTGATGCTCCAGATTGCTGACCGCCTTGCCGACGGCGGATGCCGAAAGGCCGAGCACGCGTCCGGCAGCGGCAAAGCTGCCGAGATCCGCGGTGCGAACAAAGGCCGTCAGGCCGCTCAAACGATCCATGGTGCATTCCATTCGAGAGTTTTATTCCGGTATATATGGAAAACTAGCGCAATTATCATCCGATTACAGCAAATATATCCTGCTTGAGTCATTTGAAGCGCGCGAGCACCGGCCGATGGCCAGCACCACTCCCAAGGTTGCCCGCCGCTTTCCCCTTGCTCGAACCCAACGGTAATCCGATGACCTCTCCACAGACAAAGGTCGCAAGTCCGACCGAGAAATTCTTTGTCCTCGTCGCCGTCTGCTGCGCCGCAGCGGCGATGCCGCTGACATTCACCGGCCCCGCTGTTGCCCTGCCGGCCATCAGCCGCACGCTCGGCGGCAGCCCGATCGCACTCAACTGGGTCACCAACGCCTTCATGCTGACCTTCGGCAGCTGCCTGATGGCATCCGGCGCGCTGGCAGACAGCTTTGGCCGGCGGCGTATCTTCCTGGCTGGCGTCGGCTGCTTTGCGCTCTTCTCAGCCGGCTTGGCGCTAGCCGGCAACATCGTCTGGTTCGACATATTGCGGGCACTGCAGGGCCTTGGCGCAGCCGCCGCTTTTTCCGGAGGCATGGCCTCGCTGGCTCAGGAGTTCGACGGCACGGCGCGGATGCGTGCTTTCAGCATCGTCGGCTCCAGCTTCGGCGTTGGCCTCGCCTTCGGGCCAATCGCGTCCGGCCTGATGATCGATGCCTTCGGCTGGCCGTCCATCTTCATTCTCGTGGTCGCCCTGGCGTTGCTCGCACTTGGCCTCGGCGCCTGCTTCCTGCGCGAATCCAAAGATCCCGACGCGGCGGGGCTGGATTGGCCGGGCGCACTGAGCTTCACGCTTGCCTTGACGCTCTTCACCTACGGCGTGCTGCGCGCGCCGGAAACCGGCTGGAGCGATCCGCTCGTCCTCGCCCTGCTGGCCGCGCAGCACTGTTCTTCCTTGCTTTCGGCATCGTCGAGCGCGTCGTGAAACGGCCCATGCTGGATCTCAGCCTCTTTCGCTATCCGCGTTTCGTCGGTGTGCAGCTTCTGGCGGCAGCGCCCGCCTATGCCTTCGTCGTTTTGCTGATCCTGCTGCCCGTGCGCTTCGTCGGCATCGAAGGCATGAGCGAGATCGGTGCCGGGCGGATGATGGTTGCGCTATCCGCGCCGCTGCTCGTCCTGCCGATCGCTGCAGGACTTCTCACCCGCTGGTTCAGCCCCGCAACGATCTGCGGCACCGGCCTCATCATCTCGGCGGCAGGCCTTTTCTGGCTCAGCCATCTTGCTGCAGGCTCGGCTCCATTTGTCCTCATCGGCCCGCTGCTGACGATCGGCGTCGGCATCAGCCTGCCTTGGGGCTTGATGGATGGGCTCGCCGTCAGCGTTGTTCCCAAGGAGCGAGCCGGCATGGCAACCGGCATTTTCAGCACCACCCGCGTCGCCGGCGAAGGGGTCGCACTTGCCATCGTCAGCGCCGTTCTCTCCGCCCTTATCCAGTCGAAGCTCGGTGAGCACGCCGCTATGGCTGCACAGCAGCTCGTAACCGGCAATCTCGCCGCCGCAGCATCGAATGTGCCCGCGATCGGTCACGACGCTCTTATCCAGAGCTATGGCGACGCCTTCAGCACACTGCTCTGGCTACTGACCGGCATCACTGTTCTGACGGCAGCCGTTGTCTTTTCCTTCCTCGGCCGATCGTCAGCAAGCGCCGTCGCAGAAGATGCCGAACAACCGGGAGAGGAAGAGGATACGATGCGCGCATCGAACGCTTAAGCAATGTTGGCGGCTGACCGGAAAATTACTCGGTCAGTCCGCCCCGACCCGGCATAACAAGAAGGCCGATCGAAGACCGAAAAACCTGCCACGCTGCAACAGAATGTTTCGAGGCCACATAAAATGTGCGCGCCAGATCCATCTGCGAACGCTCCCCTGGGCAGCGCCCGGTTGGCGTTTATATCCACCGCTGCTATATCATATCCGCATGATATCAGACCGGTTTTTGAAGATTATTGCCTGGACCTATATAGCGGCGCTCGTCGGCGTGACGCTCGCACATCTCAATTGGCAGGCCGCATTCGGCAATCCGTTCGACATTTTTCGCGCCGCCGCACTCTGTGTCGCAGGCATGCTGGCGCGCCTCGCTTATCCGCAATCCCCCTCTTTCACCTGCCTTTTGATGATCGGCAGCGTATTGGCGCTTTCCGTTTCGCATCTTCTGGCGAACGGGAATTTTGGTTCGACGCTAGACATTATCGTTGGCATGACCAGCGGGCTTTGGGGAATTATGATCGGCTCGATGCTGGCCAAGCTCCTCATCCCGGCTTCGAAGCGGCCCGCCTGATATTAACCCGCACAGGAAGAGCAACATCGACCGCGCGGACATGCCTTCTTGGCCGTGGCCCTCAATTGCGTCGGCGGGCAATTGTGCTCGGATATCCGGATGGCAACAATATTTTGAAACAATAATGAACGAGTAAGCGACCTATTGTACACGAAGGTGACTATTGCGCAGCAAACATTATGGATCACTTAGCATCTTTATTTGCTGATGTTGCTTTCCTGCAACTGAAACTTAAATTTCACGAAAAAGTCATTCCGAGAAAAATATATCATATAACTTTATAGGAATTGGTCTCTAATAAGGACCAGAAGCGGGTGGGGCCCGTTTCTCCCGAGTCGGGGTTTTAAACAGGGATAGGGTAAGGGCACGTCGATTTTCGGCGCGATAGCCTATGCCCAATCTATATTGGATTGGAGTTTTTATGAACATCAAGAGCCTTCTTCTCGGCTCCGCTGCTGCCCTGGCAGCAGTTTCTGGCGCTCACGCAGCCGACGCTATCGTTGCTGCCGAGCCGGAACCGCTCGAATACGTCCGCATCTGCGACGCATATGGCGCTGGCTACTTCTTCATCCCGGGCTCGGAAACCTGCCTCAAGATCGGCGGTTATGTCCGTACCGAAGGCAAGTGGTACGATGCCTACAACCCGGACAGCCATAACGGTACGCTGTGGCACACGCGTGCTCATCTGAGCCTCGACACGGCAACCGACACTGAATACGGTCCGCTGAAGACCAACACGGTCATCCGCTTCGACTGGCAGGATGGCGGCGCGACCACCACGAAGCTGCTGTTCGCAAACATCAGCCTCGGCGGTTTCCTCGTCGGTAAGGCTGACTCCCAGTACAACTCGTACATCGGTTACGCTGGCGGCGTCATCAACGACGACGTGGTCAATGACGGCCCGTACGAACTCAACCAGTTGACCTACAACTACGACGCCGGCAACGGCTTCACGGCTGTGGTCTCGGTTGAAGACAGCAATTCCGGTTCGGGCGCTAAGGGCGTCAACGGCGAAGACAGCACCAACCACTACATCCCTGACGTTGTTGCCGGTGCTGGTTACAAGGCTGGCAACTTCGGCTTCAAGATCGTCGGCGGTTACGACTCGATCGTCGAAGAAGGCGCCATCAAGGCTCGCGTCGATGCCGACTTCGGCGTCTTCAAGGCCTTCTTGATGGGCGGCTGGAACACCGATGGCGACAAGCTGAACAAGTACGCAAACGCCAACGGCGCCGGCCCTGCCAAGGGTATCGGCTGGGGCGATTGGGCTGTTTGGGGCGGCGTCACCGTTCCGATCAACGAAAAGCTGCAGGCTAACGCTCAGGTTGCTTACACCGACTCGAAGATCTTCGCCGCTACGGCGAACGTCAAGTGGAACCCGGTCAAGAACCTCCAGATCACGCCGGAAGTTTCCTACACCAACTGGGACTCCATCAATCAGGACCAGTGGGCTGGCGTTCTCCGCTTCCAGCGCAGCTTCTAATAGCTCGTTTACGAAATCTGATCTGACTTGACCCCTGATCGGATGGGGATCGGCCTGACTTCCAGCGAAGTCCGGCCGATCCTTCCGAGCCAGGGGTTCGTTATTTCTCTCAGGCAGGCCCAGGGATTAACTTGCCGAGGAGCTCCGGCGAGATGGGTCTGTGAGCCGAGTACACTGGCATTTGGCCCTAAATGAAGGCCTCTTGACGCTACCCTCTCAATTCTCATTCTCCCTCATCGACATCAGGCATTTTTTATCGTAGAGACGACCCATGTCTTTGACCTTCGCATATGCCTCGCGATTTTATTCGTACCGCTGCTCTCAGCGGAGGCGGGCCTGTGCGTAGTTAGAAGAGACACGACAGCAAAAGACCCGAACCAGCCGCTAGTCTACCTGGCGGCTTTTTTGTCGCCACGGTATGACCCAAAAGGAACCGATACCGTGTTGAATTCCACCGACGACTTGCGCATTGTCGAGATCACGGCGCTGACGCCGCCCTCTCGGATCATTGACGAAATCCCTCGCGACGAAGCCGTGACGACGACCGTTACCGGCGCGCGCAACGCCGTTCACAACATTCTGCGTGATGAAGACGACCGACTGATCGTCGTCATCGGCCCCTGCTCCATCCACGATCCAGCCGCAGCGCTCGATTACGCGGCGCGACTGAAAGAACAGCGGGATCGCTTCGCCGACGATCTCGAAATCATCATGCGCGTCTATTTCGAGAAACCGCGCACGACGGTGGGCTGGAAGGGCCTGATCAACGACCCGCATCTCGACGGCAGCTACCGCATCGAAGAAGGTCTGCGCATTGCCCGCAAGCTGCTGTTCGATGTCAACGAGATCGGCTTGCCGGCAGGCTGCGAATATCTCGATACGATCACGCCGCAATATATTTCCGATCTGGTGAGCTGGGGCGCGATCGGCGCGAGGACAACCGAAAGCCAGGTGCATCGGCAGCTGGCATCCGGCCTCTCCTGCCCTGTCGGTTTCAAGAACGGCACGAATGGCGATGTGCGCATCGCGCTCGACGCGATCGTCGCGGCATCACAGCCGCATCACTTCCCCGCCGTGACCAAGGAAGGTCTTGCTGCGATCGCCTCGACCCGCGGCAATGAGGACTGTCACATCATCCTGCGCGGCGGCAAAGAGCCCAACTATGATGCAGCCAGCGTGCAGTCGACGGCAGAACAGTCTCTCAAGGTGGGTCTTGAGCCACGCATCATCATCGATGCCAGCCATGCCAACAGCAGCAAGAACCCGGAAAATCAGCCGCTCGTCGTCACGTCAGTCGCCGAGCAGGTTGCAGCCGGCAACCGGCGGATCAAGGGCATGATGATGGAGAGCAATCTCGTTGCAGGCCGCCAGGATCTCGTGCCGGGCAAGCCGCTGGTCTATGGCCAGAGCATCACCGATGGCTGCATCGACTGGCCGACCTCCGTGCGTACGCTGGAAGACCTGGCAAAGGCCGTCCGGGCACGGCGCCAGACGCGCTAACACCGTCTCTCATTCGAGAGAGGTTCGGGTCAAATGCGTCGGTAGTGCGCGAGGCTCAGATAGTTCTTTCTGGGTCCGCGCACTTGCCACATCTCCGCCCAGGAGTCGGGCGAGCGAAAGAACAGGCGACCCCGGTAAAGATCGTCACCGCAATGATGTGCGACACGCTGCGCGGCGCCGTCACCGATGCGAATAAATTCGGAAAGATTGGGGAAGAGCACGACGAGATTATCGACCGCTTCATCAAGCCGATAGGTGCGGCTGCTTCTCAGCGTCGCCTGGTCGCTTCGCGTATCGCCGTGTTCTTCGAACTGGACAGGCGTGACAAACGCCTGCCCTTCGAATGTGAGCAGGGAGCGGTTGAAGCGATCGAGGATTCGCCGCTTCACCTCCCATGTGCCGAGATAGAGGTTCAGCCGGTCAGTACCGGCCGATCCTTTCATCATGAGGCCGCACGCTGCGTTGCGTCAGCCTGCCGGCGGGGCAGTTTCCAGCCGGGCCGGACAAAATGGCAGGTATAGCCGTTCGGATAGCGCTCCAGATAATCCTGGTGCTCCGGTTCTGCCTGCCAGAAGTCGCCGACCGGCGCGACCTCGGTGACGACCTTGCCGGGCCATAGGCCGGAAGCGTCGACATCGGCGATCGTATCAAGCGCGACCTGTTTCTGCTCTTCGCTGGTGTAGAAGATCGCCGAGCGGTAGCTCAAGCCGACATCGTTGCCCTGACGATTGCGAGTGGAGGGATCATGGATCTGGAAGAAGAATTCCAATAGATCGCGATAGCTGATCTTCTGCGGATCGAAAATGATTTCGATCGCCTCGGCATGGGTGCCATGGTTGCGATAAGTGGCGTTGCGGACATCGCCGCCGCTGTAGCCGACGCGCGTCGAGATGACGCCGTTGTAACGGCGGATGAGATCCTGCATACCCCAGAAGCAACCGCCGGCGAGAACTGCACGTTCCGTTGTCATCTTACATCCTCCACTTGATCAATATAGGCACCATAGCCCTCTGCTTCCATGCGGTCACGCGGCACGAAGCGGAGCGAGGCGGAATTGATGCAATAGCGCAGGCCGCCGCGATCGATCGGCCCATCCGGGAAAACATGGCCCAGATGGCTATCGCCATTGGCCGAGCGTACTTCGACGCGGATCATGCCATGCGACTTGTCGGTCAATTCGCTGACGTTGGCGGGTTCAATCGGTTTGGTAAAACTCGGCCAGCCGCAGCCGGAATCGAACTTGTCGGCCGAGGCAAAAAGCGGCTCGCCGGAGACGATGTCGACATAGATGCCGGACTGCTTGTTGTAGAGATATTCGCCGGAGCCGGGACGTTCCGTGCCGCTCTGCTGCGTCACGCGATACTGCTCAGGGGTAAGCTTGGCTACTGCCTCTGCCGTCTTGCTGTATTTGCCCATTGTTGTTCTCCTTGCCCCTTGGCACGTCTTCCGAGCTTGGCCTGACGCCCTCAATGAGGACTGGAGAAGGCCGGAATGAGCTCGATCAGCGCTAAGGGAGTGGTTGCAGAGCCAATATAGGCATCGCATGAACGATTTGCCATATCGATCACGACGGCGTGACGCCTCGCCCTTCCCGCGCTTACCTATTCGCTTCGCTTGAGGCGGCATAAATGGCGGCAAGCGCCTCGATGCCGGCCTGATCGTCACCATCGAAGCGGCCGAGAAGCGGGCTGTCGAGATCGATGACGCCGAAGACCTTTCCATTGCGAAGGAGCGGCACGACCAGCTCCGAGCGCGAGGCCGCATCGCAGGCAATGTGACCGGGAAAGGCATGCACGTCCTCGACGAGGATCGACTGCGCCCTTTCGACCGCCGTCCCGCAGACGCCGCGACCGACGGCAATGCGGACACAGGCTGGCTTTCCCTGGAACGGCCCCAGCACAAGCCCCTCTTCCCGCTGAAGGAAATAGAAGCCCGCCCAATTGAGGTCCGGCAGCATCTGGTAGATCAATGCAGAGGTGTTGGCCGCGTTGGCAATCCAATCGTGCTCACCATCAAGCAAGGCCTTCAGCTGATCCGCAAGTTCTCGATAGAATTCGGGCTTGCTGTCGTGCTGGACCGCTTTTTCTGCAAACATTGACTTGGTCTTTCGAAGTTCCGTCCTGGAGAGACTATCAGTCCTTATCGTCGGGAGGGCAAGGCCAGCTGGACGGCGCCTTCAGCCAAGACGGCAATATGGTCGTATTGTCCCCGCAAGCCAGATTGACCTGGGCCTGCTGCAAACCGCTTGCGTTCGACAGATCGAGACCCTCGATGCGCGTCAAATACATGAAGGCGCCGCTGAAGGAAGTCGATCCGTCCATCACCGCACCGTTCAAGGTCGCGCGCGAGAGATTGGCGAAGGAGAAATTCGCTCCCGTCAGTACGGCCTTGTCGAAATCGGCGCGGCCGAGCTCCGCTTTCTGAAAATCAGCGTTCTTCAGCTGTGCGCCGGCAAATTCGGCCCGCTGCAATTCGGCATTGGCAAAGGACGCGCCGTTGGCAGTAGCGTTGCTGAAATCGGAGCGGTATGCCTCGATCTTGGCGAAGTTGGCGCCATCGGCCTTGGCATTCTTCAGCCAGGCACGCACGAGTGTAGCCTTTTCGAGATTGGCCGAGGTCAGGTTGGTGTCGCTGAGATCAGTGCTGTCGAAATGCGCGCCGGCCAGATTGGCGCCTTTCAGGTCGCTGCTCTGCAGCATGATATTGGCCTTGCTGCAGCCACTCCAATCCAGTCCCGGCCCGGCGACATTGCCGCAATCGCCGGCGCGCAGGGCAGTACCGCCGGAACCCAGAAGAAATGCGGCGCTCAACGCCAGCACCCCAAAGAAGGTTGCGATTCTCAATCTCTTCCCGACAGCATTACCGCGCAAAGCATCGTTATGCTGGCGCCACCCCATGATCGTCTCCCCAACCAATCTGGCCACCCCGTCCACAAGATCCATTCCGTTACTCCGCTACTGCCAGCCGAACTCTCGCCTTGAGTCGGATGCACGTCCCTCTTCCTTGTACATGGTGCTTCGGGCGACAAAAAGAGCCGGTTTTGCAAAAGCATATCTAAGACGTAGCTTGGATGTGAGCCCATGGAGTGGGGAAAGGGCCGAAGGGCACCAGCAGAATTGTAGCAAAACTCCATACGGCCCGCGGCCGGAAGCGGGACAGCGTGATAGAAATGCCGCGATGATATTGGCGGAACCACTCCGGCCTTGCGCAAGCCAGCCAGACAGCATTCCTAAACGGGAGATTTTTCGGGAACAGGATCAGTAATTTAAGCTGGTCGGAGTGGAGTGATTCGAACACTCGACCCCCACGTCCCGAACGTGGTGCGCTACCAGACTGCGCTACACTCCGTGACCAGCGGCGCTTCTATAGACCAGCCATTTTTGATGCACAAGCACCAATCTCAAAAAACCTTTTGATTTTTGACGAAAAAATTACACCCGCATCTGCCTAGAAAATCGGCAGGAAACAGCGGCCGAAAATGCCGGCGTGCAAAAGACGCAACAGATCAAGTAAAATCCCGTTTGTACACAATGATAGGAATTTTCTTTTGCCGGCTTTGGCGCTAAAGCCCTAAGCGGGACAGGTGGAAATGTCGTGGGACAGCGCGGCTTTTCCGCGACCTTTGCGTGACAGAAGCTCAAGGACGACACGATGAATATCCGCATGATCACCGCGGCTGGACTGTTGCTGGCGCTGGCCGGTTGCAGCACCACGACGACAACAACGACAGCAGCCCTGCCGCTGCTTGCGAAGAACCCCGTTCAAGATCGCTGGCAGGGCCAGTCTGCAGGCCGCTTCTTCGCGGCTTACGGACCGCCGCTCTCCGACCGCGACGAAGGCGGCAATCGCGTCTACACCTGGCGCGGCGGCTACAAGAACGTCACCATCGTCAACAAGGAAGGCAAGAAAGCCGGCAAGCGCTCCCTCAGCTGCAAGGCCGACATCGTCACCAACCAGAGCTACGAAATCCGCTCCGTCAAAATCCTCGGCGACCAGCCTGGCGTCAGCGGTTCGTCCTATTGCGCCGAGCTTCTGGCTCCACCGGAAAAGACTGCAAAAGCTGAACAAGCGGACTGAGGCCAAAAGCTTCATCCCGAGACAATATCAACGGGCGGCCTGCGAGGGCGGCCCGTTTTTGTTTGCAAGTCACGCGCCTAAGAGATTTCCCTCTCACTCTTCGTTATTTCACTATAGACATCCCAAAATTTATATCGTTGGTTACAACTTCAGCGTTAATTTACTTTTATTGGTGCTAATATGAAGTTGAAAGCTCTTGCGGCATTAGCTGTGGTATCTGCATTAGCAAGCTGTGCAACCACCCCCGGATCGCCGATGGAAACTTATCTTAATCGCTATGCTGGCGCAGAAACGATTGCTACGAACTGTCCGGCTTATGGCGGATACAGTTCGGTTGCACAGATGCGCGCCGATGCGGAAAAGAACCTTGCCCAGGCGAAAGCACTCGGCGCGACGGACGCGGACGTTAAGAAGGCTCGCGACCGGGTGAACGGAAACTTCGTAGGCGCGTCGATCTTGGTTGGCGACATGCAGACTTGCAGCGCATTCATGAACAAGCTCGCATGGGTAGGATCAACACCTGTTGCGCCCACGGTCGTCAAGCCGAAGAAGGTCAACTGATCACTACTTTGTCGATAGTGGAGTGTGGCTGGGGCGCCAGGATTCGAACCTGGGAATGCCGGTACCAAAAACCGGTGCCTTACCGCTTGGCGACGCCCCAACATGGGAAATGGCTGTCATGCCAGCCAAACCGGCGTCTGATTAGCAAAGGTCGCATCGCGCTACAATGACTAAGTGATGCAGGGACGCATATTTCTGTGTGCTTTCCAGGCGGCTATGATAGGTCTTGTTGCACTGCATTCGAAATGAGGAGGCTTGATGAGCCAGTTTCGCGCGCGCCCTCCGGCCGTCCCCACCGTACTTCTCGACGATGCCGTCTGCCGCATCACGCGCTGGGATTTCGAGCCGGGCGCCGATACCGGGCATCATGTCCATGGCCTCGGCTATGTCGTGGTGCCGATGACCGATTGCCAGTTTCTGCTGGAGGAGCCGGGCGGCGACAGGCGGGTCGATATTGCCAAGGGCGCCGCCTATCGGCGTGAGGCAGGCGCCGAGCACAATGTCGTCAATGCCGGCACCGAGCCGATGTCATTCATCGAAATCGAATACAAGCAATCATGAGCACGCCGGACTTCGACCTCGCCTTCGAACCCGCCTATGGCCGGGCCGTTCCCATTGCGCCCGGCATCGAGCGGATGACGGTCAACAACCCCAGCGCCTTCACGTTCCACGGCACTAACAGCTACATCGTCGGCACCTCCTCCGTCGCCGTCATCGATCCCGGTCCGGAGAATGATGAGCATTTCGCTGCCCTGATGGCGGCGCTGAAAGGACGTGAGGTCACGCATATCTTCGTCAGCCACACCCATCGCGATCACTCGCCGCTGGCCAAGCGATTGAAAGAAGCAACTGGGGCACTGACCGCCGGCGAAGGGCCGCACCGCGCGGCGCGTCCGCTCCATCAGGGCGAGGTCAATCCTTTTGCCGAAAGCTCCGACATGGAATTCCAGCCGGATATCGTGCTTGCCGATGGCCAAAGCGTCGCCGGAGACGGCTGGCAGCTGACGGCGCTGCTGACGCCGGGCCATACGGCCAACCACGCCTGCTTCGCGCTCGACGGCACAGGCATCGTCTTCTCGGCCGATCATGTCATGGCCTGGGCGACCTCGATCGTCGCGCCGCCGGATGGCTCCATGGCGGATTATATGACCTCGCTGGAACGTCTTCTTGCCCGCGACGACCGGTTGTTTCTGCCCGGTCACGGCGGTCCGGTAAAGGAGCCAGCCTCCTTCCTACGCGGCCTCAGAACCCACCGCCGCATGCGCGAGCGCGCCGTGCTGGAGCGCATCAAGGCCGGCGACCGGCTGATCCCGGACATGGTGAAAGCCATCTATCGCGATACGGACCCGCGCCTGCATGGCGCAGCCGCCCTTTCGGTGCTGGCACATCTGGAAGACCTGGTCGAGAAGGGTCAGGTGGAAACCGATGGACCGCCGGCGCTTTTCGGGGCCTATCGCCCGGCTTGAGCTGAGACGGGTGATTATCCGCGATTTCAGAAGTTTGATGGCGGGCACGGTTCCCCCTCTCCCCTTGGGGAGAGGGCAGGGTGAGGGGTATCAAGAGCACGAAAATTCCCGCATCCAAAGCGGCAACCCCCCTCATTCGACCCTTCGGGCCTCCTCGCCGGGGTTGAGCCGCGGGTCTCAACCCGTCCTTCGGACCCCCTTGAGGAGAAGGAGAGGACGCAAGCCTCAGCTTCCGGCGATGCCGAGCAATTCCGCATCCAGTGCCTTCAGATAGTCATCGGCCAGATCGGCGCTGACGCCGAGATCATCCTGGCCGTAGCGGGAGGCGACGCGAATATCGACGAGCGTCGTTTCCGCCTCCTCGCGAATGCGGATCAATATATCGCATGGCAGGCCGAAGATGCGGGTTCGTGTTTCACCCTGCAGGATGACGTCGGTATTCTGGCGGATGAGTTCCGCCACTCCATCACGGAAAGGACGCGGGGTCGGCACCGGAACGATGGCAGGCACATCGCCGGCGGCGCTGCCGTCCTGCGCCGGATTGACGGTCTGCGGGCGTGTACGGCGTTTCGGCTTTACGTTGCCGTTCGGATCCGCGACATCGGCGCCTTCAGCCTTGACGATGGTGATGTGGCGATCATGCGCGACCTTGCGCACCGCTTCCAACACGCGGTCGGACGCACCTTCATAACGCCGGCTGATCAAGGCGGGATAGGCCTCGAACTGCGCCTCGCGTTCCTGCTGCGTGACCAGATGGCGCGGCGGCAGCCACAGTTGCCGTGTATCCGGGGTCGCCAGCCAGTCCGGCGGATCGTTGAGGTCGGTCGAAATCTCATAAATATGCGGGCGCGTCCAGTAACGCTCGACACCGAGGCCGAGAATGGCGAGCGGCAGAGCGGCATAGACAAGCGCCTTGACGGCGGAGACGCCGCCAATGGCAGCGCTCTGCCAGAGCTGCGCCAGGCCGACCAGCGCCAGCAGCACCGCCAGGATCGCGCAGCCGGCAGAAATCAGTAGCAGCAGGACGAAATAAGGCGTTTCCAGCGGCGCAAAACGGTGGCCGATCAGCGTCACGCCACAGAGCACCGATGCAAATGAAGCGATCAAACGCGCGGCACGGGCGGCATGTGAAACAGGACGGTCGAAACGAATGGTCATCAAAGGCTCGTCGGCGCGTCGGATCGGAAGCCGGATGCACCGAATCCCGGAAAGCGACTTATGTTTAGATCAAGAAATGCCGAAAATAAATCGAATGTCACGGCATCGTCGTCCAATGTTTTGTCGAAGCTCAAACCAGTAACGCCTAGACCAAAAACGTGAGCACTTGCTTAAATTCCTAAAAAAGGCCATGCTTTAGCGTTTTATCGAGGCTGTGAAAGGACTTGATGAGATGGAACCGATGCTTTCTCAAGACGTCGCGGCCCAGTCGCTGCCGGGGGCAACGATTACCGGAGCCGAAGCGAGCGACCCGTTTCTGCCGCTGGAACTGCTGGAACTGGAGCTTTCGCTCGAGGGTTTTTCCGGTGGCGAGCCCGGCTTCTGCGAAGCCGTGCGCAAGGCGGCTTCGGCCGTACAGGGCGATTTCCTGTTCGATCTGCCGGCTGAAGGGCTGATACCGGATTGCCGCAGATTGGCGGTGCTGCGAATTCCGGAAGGAGACGCGACGATGCGCACCCTCTTTGCCGCTCTGGACGAAGATGGCGCGGAAATCCGTCTCCTGCAACCCGACGGGGAGACCGAGCACCTGCTGCGCTTCGCCGATGCCTTCGTCGATCTCTTGCAGCGGATGCCGGCAAAACCGAGGGAAGCGGCCTAAGCAACATGGCTGCGGTGGTAATACGCCTTTCGCGCCACCACGCGCGACGCTATAGTCTGTGCCTGTAAATCCGCATTCGGGATAACATGTCATGCGCATCGCAGCTTCCGCACTATCTCTTCTCGCCATTATGCTTGCACTCTCCTCCTGCCAGACGGCCGAGGAAATCCGGGCGGCCGACGCGTCAAGATGCAGCGGCTATGGCTTTAAACCAGGTACCCAGAACTTTGCTAATTGCCTGATGAATCAGGACCTTAGCCGGCGCGCGGATCAGCGGGCTTTCATGGAAAGCAATGACGACTTCTTCTGGGGTCCGACCGTCGTCGTTGGCGGCCCGGGATATTACTATCATCGCGGCTACTGGCGCCACTGATCCACGAACATCCAGATTTGGAAAATCAAGCCCGCCCTTTGATCGCCGCCTGCGCCGCCGCGAGCCGCGCTATCGGCACGCGGAACGGCGAACAGGACACGTAGTCCAACCCGATATCCTCGCAAAAGTGAATCGAGGCGGGGTCGCCGCCATGCTCGCCGCAGATGCCGAGCTTCATGTCGTTGCGCGTGCGGCGGCCGCGCTCCGACGCGATACGGATGAGTTCACCGACCCCATCGAAATCGAGGGATATAAAGGGGTCATGCTCGATGATGCCCTTGCGCTGATAGGTCGGAATGAAGGCGGCGGCATCGTCGCGTGACATGCCGAACGTCGTCTGCGTCAGGTCGTTCGTGCCGAAGGAGAAAAACTCGGCAGCCTCCGCGATGATATGGGCACGCAAGGCCGCGCGCGGCAGCTCGATCATCGTGCCGACGAGATAGTCGATCTTCATCTTCGCTTCGGTCATGACGGCGCGCGCCACCTCGTCGATGCAGGCCTTGACGTAATCAAGCTCCGAGCGCAGACCGACCAGCGGCACCATGATTTCCGGCACGACCGCCGCGCCTGTTTCGCGCGCGGCGAGAACCGCGGCCTCGAAAATCGCGCGGGCCTGCATTTCGACGATCTCCGGATAGGAAATTGCCAGGCGGCAGCCGCGATGGCCGAGCATGGGATTGAACTCGTGCAGCGCATCCACCCGCTGGCGCAGCGCGGCAGGCTCCATGCCCATGATCCCAGCCACTTCGGCGATCTCTTCATCCGTCTTCGGCAGGAATTCGTGCAGCGGCGGATCGAGCAGGCGGATCGTCACCGGCAGGCCATGCATGATGGTGAACAAGCCGGTGAAATCGAGCCGCTGCATCGGCATGAGCTTGGCAAGGGCGGCACGGCGCCCCGCTTCGTCCTCCGCAAGGATCATCTCGCGCATCACGTGGATACGATCGCCTTCGAAGAACATGTGTTCGGTGCGGCAAAGGCCGATGCCCTCGGCACCGAAGGAGCGGGCAGCCCGCGCATCGGCAGGTGTGTCGGCATTGGTGCGCACCGTCATGCGGCGCGAGCGGTCTGCCCACGCCATGATACGGCCGAAATCGCCCGAAAGCTCCGGCTGGATCATGGGCACTTCGCCCTTCAGCACCTGGCCGGTGGAGCCGTCTATCGTGACGATGTCGCCCTTCTTCAAGGTGACACCGATGCCGATCAGCTTTTCATTGCGAATGTCGATGCGCATGGTTCCGGTGCCGACCACGCAGGGAATGCCCATGCCGCGGGCAACGACGGCCGCGTGGCTCGTCATGCCGCCGCGGGTGGTCAGGATCGCCTCGGCGGCATGCATGCCATGAATATCTTCAGGGCTCGTCTCGATCCGCACGAGAATAGCCTTGCGGCCCTCTTCCTCGGCAACGATCGCCTCTTCTGCGGTGAAGACGATTTCGCCCGTCGCCGCACCCGGCGATGCTGGGAGACCGGAGCCGATGACCTCGCGGGGGACGCGCGGATCGATCGTGGGATGCAGAAGCTGATCCAGCGACGTCGGATCGATGCGGGAAACCGCCTCATCCTCGGTAATCAGCCCCTCGTCGACCATGTCGACGGCGATCTTCATCGCCGCCTTGGTGGTACGCTTGGCATTGCGGGTCTGCAGCATCCAGAGCTTGCCGCGCTCGATGGTGAACTCCAGATCCTGCACGTCGCGGTAATGCGCTTCCAGCTGCGCGCAGATGCTGCGGAACTCGACAAAGGCTTCCGGCATCAGCTTTTCCATCGACGGCTTTTCATAGCCGGAGGCGATGCGGGCGACTTCAGTGATGCTTTGCGGCGTGCGGATGCCGGCAACGACATCTTCGCCCTGCGCATTGACGAGGAATTCGCCGTAAAGCTCCTTCTCCCCCGTCGATGGATTGCGCGTGAAGGCAACGCCTGTCGCGGACGAATTGCCGAGATTGCCGAACACCATCGCCTGAATGTTGACGGCGGTTCCCCATGCCTCGGGAATATTGTGCAATTGGCGATAGGTGACGGCGCGCGCATTCATCCAGCTGGCAAAAACGGCACCGACAGCGCCCCAGAGCTGAACCTCCGGCTCCTGCGGAAAGGCCTCGCCCAATTCTTCCTCGATGACGCTCTTGTAGATCGAGACGACGTGCTGCCATTCGACGGCGGTGAGATCGGTATCGAACTCATGACCAAACCGCGCCTTCTCATCCCCGAGAATCTCTTCGAAGACCTCGTTGTCGAGGCCCATGACGACATCGGCATACATCTGGATGAAGCGGCGGTAACTGTCCCAGGCAAACCGCGCGTCGCCGGCATCGTGGCCGAGGGCCTGCACCGTGGCGTCATTGAGGCCGAGATTGAGGACGGTATCCATCATGCCCGGCATCGAGGCACGGCCGCCGGAACGCACGGAAACCAGCAGCGGCCGCGCGGTATCGCCGAACCTGCGTCCGGTAATGGCCTCCATCCGCTGCAAACCCCGCATGACCTGCGGCTTTAGCTCTTCGGGAATCTTGCGGCCGTTCTTGTAATAGAAGGTGCAGACGTCACTGACGATCGTCAGGCCTGGCGGAACCGGCAGGCCGAGATTGCACATTTCCGCAAGATTAGCGCCCTTACCGCCGAGCCGCTCAAAATCGCCGGCGCCCCCCTCGGCCTTGCCGTCGCCGAATGTATAGACCCAATTCGTCATTGTCTCCGTCCAACTCCTCCGGTTGAACTTAATTCACTGCAACACAAATGAAAATCGACAAATACGGCAAAATGTTGCACCGCACAATAAATATGACCCGGAGGCTCCCGATTTCAATCGATTGATCGAAATCGGGAGCCTCCGGGTCCATCCAGAGCGACTTGATGGCTAAGCCTGCGGCTCGCGCTGGGCCAGGATCTTGTCGATGCGCATGCCGTCGAGATCGACGATCTCGAAATGCCAGTCGCCGAAGGAGAAGCTTTCACCCACCTCGGGCAGATGACCGAGCTGATAGAGTGCAAAGCCCGCGAGCGTATGGAAATTGACCTCCTCCTCGCTGAAGCGAAGCCCCAGCCGCGCAAAGGCATCATAGACGGGCATCATGCCTTCCATCAGCAGCGATCCGTCGGCCCGCTCGACGACATCGGGCGTGTCGTTGTCCATATCGGGCAGGTCGCCGGCGATCGCTTCCAGCAGGTCCGTCTGCGTCACGATGCCTTCGAGGCTGCCATATTCGTCGATCACCATGGCGAGGCGGACCGGCGCGCGCTTGAAATTTTCAAGCACCTTGAAGACGGCCGTGGATTCGTGAACGACCAGCGGTTGGCGGATGACGGCCATGGGATTCAGCGGCCCGCCGTTCAAAAGCTGGTCAAGCAGATCCTTCTTCAGGATCATCCCGATCGGCTCGTCGATTGAGCCGCGGCCAACCAGGAGCTGTTCGAAGCGGCTTTCGCGAATGGTTTTCTGCATTTCCTCCGGCGGATCTTCGGCATCGATCCATTCGACCTCGAGCCGCGGCGTCATGATGTCGGAGACATCGCGGTCGCCGATGTTGAAGACGCGCTCAACCAGATCCTGCTGCGCCTGTTCCAGGAGGCCCGCCTCCTGGCTTTCGGCAATCAAGAGCTTGATCTCGGCCGGCGAATGCAGCGACCCCTCGCCCGCGCCGGGGCGCAGGCCGAAGAGGCGAAGGACGAGATTGCCGAGGCCGTTCAGCACGGTGATGGCCGGGCGCAGCAGGAAGAGGAACAGGCCGAGCGGGCGCACGACACCAAGAGCCGTGCCTTCGCTGCGCTGCAATGCCAGGCTCTTCGGCGCGAGTTCACCAAGCACGATATGAAGCGCCGTGATGATGATGAAGGAAATGGCGACGGCGATCGCATGCGATCCGGCCGCGGCCCATGTTCCAGGCAGAAAATCGAGCAGCGGCTCGAGCAGATGAGCAAGAGCGGGTTCGCCGACCCAGCCAAGCGCCAGCGACGAAATGGTGATGCCGAGCTGTGTCGCCGCCAGGTTGGCATCGAGATTATCGACCGCCTTCTGCAGCGCCTTGGCGTTCATGCGGCCTTCGGCAACGAGTTCCGTAACGCGGCTGCGGCGAACGGACACCAGAGAGAACTCCGCCGCAACGAAAAAGCCGTTGGCAGCGACGAGCAGCAATACGGCAAGTATTCCGAGGATATCGAAAATACCGCCAGTCGAGTCAGACATACTTCCCTTCCGGGCGGATCAGCGCCCATGTTGTTGATCGAAAAACGAAACTAGCACGCTTTCATAATGCGCGGCAGCCGATGCAGCAATTTCTTGTCGAAACGGGAACAGTTTTCTCAATCCAGACGTGGAACGACGCTCAAGCGATTTCGCGCAGCCGTTCGGCGGTCTGCAGATCGACGGAGACGAGTTGCGAGACGCCTTGTTCCGCCATGGTCACGCCGAAGAGCCGGTTCATGCGGGCCATGGTGATCGGATTGTGGGTGATGACCACGAAGCGGGTCTCGGTGGAGGCCGCCATTTCGTCCATGAGATTACAGTAGCGCTCGACATTGTGGTCATCGAGCGGCGCGTCCACTTCGTCCAAAACGCAGATCGGCGCGGGATTGGTGAGGAACACCGCAAAGATCAGCGCCATGGCCGTCAGCGCCTGCTCGCCGCCGGAAAGCAGCGTCATTGTCTGCGGCTTCTTGCCCGGCGGGCGGGCGAGAATTTCGAGGCCTGCCTCCAGCGGGTCGTCCGACTCGATCAGCTGCAGCTCCGCTGTGCCGCCGCCGAAGAGATGGGTGAACAGACGCTGGAACTGCGCATTGACGACGTCGAAGGCAGCGATCAGACGTTCACGCCCCTCGCGATTGAGGCTTTGGATCGCGCCGCGCAGCTTCCGGATGGCGTCGATAACGTCATCGCGTTCCTTGATCAGCGCCTGCAGCCGCTCCGTCAGCTCCTTGCTCTCTTCCTCGGCACGCAGATTAACGGCGCCAAGACGCTCGCGTTCGATCTTGAGCCGTTCCAGCTCGCGTTCGACCTCGCGGAGATCAGGTACATTCTGCGATGGCGAAAGGCCGGTCAGGCGCATGGCCTCATGCGGCTCGACATTGAGGGACTGGCGGATGCGCAATTCGCTTTCCTGCCGACGTTCGCGAGCCGACACCAGCCGCTCCTCGACACGACCGCGCTTCTCACGGCTTTCCGCCAGTTCGGAGAGAGCCGTGGTCGCATGACGATCGGCCTCGCGCTGAACGACCTCCGCTTCGGCAAGACGATCGGCAGCACGGCGTCGAGCCTCCTCCGCCTTCTGAAGCTCATTCATCAAGGCGCGGCGCTTGTCATCGAATTCATCGGGTGCCAAATCGAGTTCGGCCGCTTCGTCTCGCGCTTCCTCCTCACGGTCGCGCAGCGTCTGAATGTGCTCCTCGGCGCTGGCTGCGCGCTGACGCCAGGTATCGCGCTCCTGCCGGATCGCCAGAAGACGGCGCTGCCGCGCCTCGTTTTCGCGGTTCAGGCCTTCGTGTCGCGCCCGGGCTTCGGCCAGGACGCCGCGATCCGTCGCGACTTCAGCCTGCTGATCGCGCAGCTTCAGATCGATAGCGTCGAGATTCGGCGCATCTTCCAGTTCGATGCGGGCATTCTCATCCTGCACGGCCACATCTTCCAGCTGCTCCTGGAGCCGGCTGACGGCCTCGACAATCACATCGCGGCGGCGGATGAGATCGCCGGACGCACGCTCCGCTGCAGCGAGCGCTTCGCGCGCTTCGGCCAGATGCCGGGCGGCAAGGCGGCTGGCGTCGCGGGCGGTCGCGAGACGGCCCTCTTCGGCCCGGATCGCATCGGCGGCTGCCGCAAGGCGCTCCTCGGCCTCGGCTAGCACATCACGCGCAAGCTCGGCTTCGGCCTCCAACTCGGAAAGACGGTTCTTCTGAGCAAGCCGCAGGGCAGCCGCACTCGGTGCATCCGCGCCGGTTACATGACCATCCCAGCGGAACACGGCGCCGTCCCTGGTCACCAGCCGCTGCCCCGGCTTCAGCTCGGGCATCAGTCGCAGCGCATCTTCCACCGAAACAATGCCGATCTGACGCAGGCGCCGCGCCAGTGCCGCCGGCGCGCCGACATGGGTGATCAAGGGGGCGGCACCTTCCGGCAGAGCCGGATCGCCGGCACCACTGCCATTGTCGGACCAATAGACGGGCGCCTTGGAATCGAGCGAGGACTCCAGATCGTCCCCGAGCGCTGCGCCAAGTGCCGTCTCGAAACCACGGTCGACGCGCAACTCCTCGGCCACAGACGAAAAGGCGCCTGACGTATCGCCCGCCGCCAGCATCTTGGAAATGGTGCGCGCTTCGGTTTCCAGCGCGTTCAGGCGCGCCCTCGCCTGCTCGACCGGACCACGGGACAGCGCCTCGGTTTCGCGCGCCCTGGCGAGAACGGCTTCGATACGCTGGATTTCGCCCTCCGCATCGGCGACGACATTCTCAGCCGCCTCGACCATGTCGCGCTTTTCGCTTGGGTCGGGCAGATCGGCCATCTTTTCGTCGATGGCGGCAAGCTCGTTGTTTGCTTCGTCGACCTGCCGCTCGAGCCGCATCTTGCGATCGGCGAGATCGCGGATGGCGCGCTCCAGCTGATTGCGGGCGGCAGCGGCTTCGGCGCGTTCTGCGGTCAGAACAGTAAAAACCCGCTCGCTGTCGGCGAGCTTGGCAGCGGCTTCCTCGAAGGCGATACGCGTCTCTTCCGCGAGCCGGCCGGAATCGGCGAGGATGTCGGCAAGATCAGCCTCTTCGGCGTCCAGCTTGGCAAGGATGGACGCGTTATCGGCGACCAGGCGCTGTTCGCGGCTGATGTCCTCCGCCAACTGTGCCAGCCGACGGATCAATTCATCCCGCCGCCGCAGGATACGGTTGACATCCTCCTCCAGCTGAGAGCGGGCGATCTGCAGACGCTGCAGGGCGGCGGCGGCCTTTGCCTCATCCTCGCGCAGTTCCGGCAGCTTGAAGCTGGCGATGCCCTGCGCCTTTGCCGCTTCCATCTGGATCTGCGCCTTTTCGGCGACCAGCACAGTCGCCTGGTTGAGCGCGCTATCGGCCTCGGCCTCGGCTTCCTTGGCCTGCACCCAGCGGATATGCAGCAACATGGCCTCGTGGGCCCGAATCTCGGCCGAGAGCGTCTTGAAACGGTTGGCCTGCCGCGCCTGGCGCTTCAGGCTTTCGATCTGGCTTTCGAGCTGCGATGTCACATCATCCAGCCGCTCGAGATTGCTTTCGGCGGCGCGCAGGCGCAGCTCGGCTTCATGCCGGCGCGAATGCAGGCCGGAAATGCCTGCTGCCTCTTCCAGAAGCTGGCGTCTGGCCTGAGGCTTTGCCTGGATCAGCTCGCCGATACGCCCCTGCCCCACCATGGACGGCGACCGGGCGCCGGTGGAGGCATCGGCGAACAGCAGCTGGACATCCTTGGCGCGCGCTTCCTTGCCGTTGATACGATAGATAGAGCCCTGCTCGCGTTCGATGCGGCGCGTGACCTGAATTTCGTCGCTATCGTTGAAGGCGGCTGGCGCGGTGCGGTCGCTATTGTCGAGATAGAGACCCACTTCGGCGGTGTTGCGGGCCGGGCGGTTGCCGGATCCCGAGAAGATCACGTCGTCCATGCCGGAGGCGCGCATGTTCTTGTAGGAATTCTCGCCCATCACCCAACGCAGTGCTTCGACAAGATTGGACTTGCCGCAACCGTTCGGCCCAACGACGCCGGTCAGGCCGCGCTCGATGACGAATTCCGCCGGTTCGACGAAGGATTTGAAGCCGACGAGTCTCAGCCTGTTGAATTTCATAGGCTGATCTCCACCCTTCCCTTGAGAGGGCGGATCGGACTGGAGGTGGGATGTCGAACGATCAAGCGTTCACCCCGGAAATCATCCTCATTCGCGCGGTCCGCGCAACCTCCTCCCTGGAGGGGGAGATCATAAAAAACAGGCGTGCGGCCCCAGCCGCCCGCCTGTGATGTAAAAAGGCGCGGATCAGAGCAGGCTGTCGATAAGCTTCGACATGGCAGCAATAGACATGTCCCCTGCATAGCGCTTGCCATTGATCAGGAAGGTCGGCGTGGCGTTGACTCCGAAATCCTTGGCTGCGCGTTCCCGTACAGAGTTGACATCATCCAGAAGCTTCTGGTTCGTCAAGCACTTCGTGAAGCTATCCTCAGTAAAACCAGCGAGTTTCGACATCTGGAGCAATGCGGCGCGGCCGTCGACGTCAGGCGAGGCCCAGGCGATCTGCTGCTTGAACAGCATTTCGACCATCGGCATGTACTGTTCCTGCGGGGCGCAACGCGCCAGCATAAAGGCCGCGGCAGCGCGCGGATCGAACGGGAACTCGCGGATGATGAAGCGAACCTTGCCGGTATCGATGTATTTCTGTTTGATCGTGTCGAAAGTCGTGACGGCAAAATGCGCGCAGTGCGGGCAGGTCAGCGACATGTATTCGACGATCTTGACGGGCGCATCTTCCTTGCCGAGCGCAATCTCCGGCAGCGGGCCGGGCTTCAGCACTTCGTTCATGTCGACATTGCCGTCGGACGGCGGCACTTCATCTTCGGCAGTCGCGGCGGATGCGGTGCCGGCAACGGCAGAGAACGCCACGGAGAGGGCGGCAACGGCAGAGCCGCCCAGCAGGTGGCGTTTGGTCAAGAGCATGTCGGACATCGGCATAGAGTCACCCGTCGTTGAAAGAGGTCTTCGAATGTTTCATGCGATATAACGGCAGCTTGCCGCTAACAAGGCACGGTTGACCAACTTTCTTCAAAGAATTGTGACCTGGGAAAGACGGAGAGGTTAAATTTTCGTCGGAATTGATAGGAACGCATGCGAGTTCAATGCTCGTCGAGCAAGGTCGATGGAGTATTCTGACCAGCATAAAAGAGACGTAGAATAATGACTTGCTCGTTCTTGATATGGTAAGCGGCGGTAACCCGCCGCTCAAACACCAATATGCGAACACCCGGCCCTAAATTCTCACGTTGAGGACCTCGATCGGCCATAGTCTCGAGTGTTTTGCACTGCTGTTGGAGCCGTTGGATAAACGACAATGCGCGGCTCGGGCTATCTTTCGCAATGAATTCATAAATGCCTACAAGATCGTCTTCGGCAAGAGCGCTGAAAACAATCCTATAATTCACGACCAGCTGCTTTCATTCGCTCGGCATGTATTCTTTTAATTCTATCGAAAACCTCGTCGGCATCTCTGCCGGGTCGCGGGTCATCAAGCGCTTCCTGGATCTTTGCGCGCATGATTTGATTTATGACTTCTTCTTCGCGGTCCAATGCCCTCAAAGCAGCGCGCAGGACTTCGCTAGCAGAATCGTATGCTCCTGATTCCAGTCTCGCATCGACACCGCGCTGCTGATTACCCAGTGTAACCGTTATCGGCCGACTGCTTCGCATATCCAGTTTCCTTACAAATACTCCGCCCGAGTATGACAGTGTCATTAGCAAAGGCAAGTCTGGATTACGTCCTACCCCGCTTCCACACCATCGCCGTACCCAAACGCTGAACGGCAGCCCTGATCTTCTCATCCTCGATGCCATCCATCATGTCAGCCAGCTTCCGCGCCGCCTCGCCCTTCAGAGGCGGTGGCGTGCGGGAGCGTTTGGAGGCGACCGAGACTGGCTTCTGCACGATGCGGATCTGATCGACGGCATAGAAACCGAAGAAGCTGTTGATACGCTGGATGAGTTCGCCTTGCGCATGGGTCAGGAAGAGTGCGCGGGCACCCTCGCAGGCGATCGTCAGCACGCCGGGTTGATAGCGGTCATCCATGCCAGGGCCGGTTCGCCTGGCCCAGGCGATCTTTTCCGGCCGCGTGCAATCGGCGAATTCCTCGCCGGCGATCTCATCCCAGCAGCCGAGCAGCGTCGTATTGATGCCGGCGCGCTTTGCCAGCACCGGATCGACGATACCGTTGGTCAACTCGGAAATCTGCTTTTCGCCTTTTCGGGGATAACTCATCTCAATCGGCTTCCGGTGCATGCTTTGTGCATCGCGGACCTTGATCGCCCGACGCAGCTTGGCCAAGTATAGAGCACTTCCCCTCGACGCGGCAAATCATGACCACGACTTTAGAATCCCCCACGGCCGCACGCCTGCTTGCCTGGTACGACCGACACCACCGCGACTTGCCCTGGCGGGTCTCGCCGCCGATGGCCGCGCGTGGCATCAAGCCCGATCCCTATCGCGTGTGGCTGTCAGAAGTGATGTTGCAACAGACGACAGTGCCGGCGGTTAAATCCTATTTCGCCAAATTCCTGGAGCGCTGGCCGACGGTCGATGATCTTGCCGCCGCTGCGAATGAAGACGTCATGGCGGCCTGGGCGGGGCTCGGCTACTACGCTCGCGCCCGCAACCTGAAGAAATGCGCCGAGGCAGTCGCAGCCGATCATGGCGGCCACTTTCCAGATACTGAAGAAGGCCTGCGCGCGCTGCCCGGCATCGGCGATTATACATCCGCCGCCGTCGCCGCCATCGCCTTCAATCGCCAGGCAGCCGTGATGGACGGCAATGTCGAGCGCGTCATTTCCCGCCTCTATGCGATTTCGGCGCCTTTGCCCGGCGCCAAGCCGCTGATGAAACAGAAGGTCGCCCTTCTGACGCCGGCGGACCGGCCGGGCGATTTCGCCCAGGCGATGATGGATCTCGGCGCGACGATCTGTACGCCGAAGCGCCCGGTCTGCTCGCTCTGTCCCTTCAACGGCGCCTGTCAGGCGCTGGCTGGGCATGATCCCGAGCAATTCCCTGTCAAGGCAGCAAAGAAGGAAAAGCCGGTGCGCCAGGGCGCGGCCTTCGTCGCAATCAATGACGAGGGGGAAATCTTCCTGCGCCGTCGCATTGAAAGCGGGTTGCTGGGCGGCATGACGGAAGTGCCGACGACGGGCTGGACGGCGCGCATCGATGGCGAGACCGGCATCGAGGCAGCCCCCTTCCCGGCCGATTGGCAGCCGGCGGGAACGGTGACGCATGTCTTCACGCATTTCGAACTGCGGCTGTCGATCTGGCGTGCCAGGTCGGTCTCGCAGAATGACAACCATGACGGATGGTGGGCGCCGGTTACAAATCTTGAAGACCAGGCACTGCCAACAGTCATGAAAAAAGCGATCGCGCGGGCTATTCCCAATGCGTTCGCAAAAATGCCTTTAGAGCAAAAATCAGGAATTCATTCATGACGACGGAAATACGGCATATCGTTTTCGATATCGGCAAGGTTCTCATCCACTATGATCCAAACCTTCCCTACAGCCGGATCATTCCGGACCATGCCGAGCGCGAATGGTTTTTCGCCAATGTCTGCACGCATGAATGGAACCTTGAGCAGGATCGCGGCCGCACCTGGAGCGATGCCGAGGCGCTACTGGTCGCCGATCATCCGGAGCGCGAGGAGCAGATCCGCAGCTTCCGCAAATACTGGCACGAGATGGTTCCACATGCCTATGAAGACAGCGTCGCCATTCTGGAACAGCTGATCGCTGAGGGACGCGACGTCACCATGCTGACCAATTTTGCCTCCGATACGTTTCGTGAGGCGCAGGAGCGCTATCCCTTCCTCAGGAAGCCACGCGGCGTCACGGTTTCCGGTGATATCGGGCTGATCAAGCCGGATGTCGCGATTTATGATACCCACGCCAGGAGCTTCGACCTCGATCCGGCCGCGACGATTTTCATCGACGATTCCTATCCGAACGTCGAGGGCGCGCGGGCTGCCGGATGGCATGCAGTTCACTTCACCGGCGCCGAGAAGCTGCGCAGCGATCTCGCCGCCCATGGCATAAAGGTTTGAGCCGATGACCTTCGATCCCGCACAGCGCATCGATCTGTTCCATGACGCAATCAATCGCCTCGACTATGAGGCAATCGAGAACTTCTTCGCAGAGGATGCCACCTATGTCTCCAACGGCGTCGGCAGCCTTGCCGGCCGCGCGGCGATCATGGAAGCCTTCCGCGGCTATTTCGACACCTATCCGGACCAGACGGCATCGAATTCCCTCGTGGAAACGCTGACGCCGCTGTCCGGCCGCGCCGTCTGGTCTGTCCGGGCCACCAACAGCAAGACGGGCAAGCCGCTGATCCGCGAAGGCGAGGAAACGATCACGTTTAACGAAGACGGCCGTGTCGTGCGCGTCGATGTCACGGATTATAAAGACTTCTGAGATCCGAAGCTGAAAAATCCAGGGCCTTACCGTACAATATATCCGATAAGGCCCTGGGTGTTTCGTCTTCTTCCCAACTGGAGGTACACGACGGAAGAAGACGGATATGTCGATCTGAAAGGCATCCGGCAGCCGTGGGGCGGCTTTGAAACCGGACCTGTTTAGCGGTTGAGACTACTCAACCTTGGCCAGATCGCTGCGGATGATGGCCCTGAGTTCGTCGATCGGGCGCAGGGAACGGCCGTCGTCGAAATGCCAGAACATCCACCCATTGCATGCATCAAGGCCCTGGACTTTCGCGCCAAGGCGATGAATGGAGCCGGCCTCGCCACCGGAGGCAACCGTGCCGTCGGCGCGGACGATGGCGCTATGGCGGCGCTTGGCATCCGTCAGCACCTGGCCGGGCTTGATGAGGCCGCTTTCGATGAGCACGTTGAACGCCACGCGTACTTCGGCCTTCTTGCCGGTCATCACGGTCAGTTCCGCCTTGCCGAGCGGTTCTACGGCGGCGATGCGGGCGCTTGCCGCGTCGATATAATCCTGCTCGCGCTCGATGCCGACGAAGTGGCGGCCGAGACGCTTGGCAACCGCACCGGTCGTGCCCGATCCGAAAAAGGGATCGAGAATGATGTCGCCGGGCTTGGACGAAGCCATGATGACACGAGCCAGCAGCGCTTCCGGCTTCTGCGTCGGATGCACCTTCTTGCCGTCGTCGCCCTTCAGCCTCTCATTGCCGTTGCAGATCGGGAACAGCCAGTCCGAGCGCATCTGCACGTCGTCGTTGGCGGCCTTCATGGCATCGTAGTTGAAGGTGTAGCCCTTCGCCTTGGCATTCGGGCTTGCCCAGATCATCGTCTCATGCGCGTTCTGGAAACGGCGCCCCTTGAAATTCGGCATCGGGTTGGTCTTGCGCCAGACGATGTCGTTGAGGATCCAGAAGTTCAGATCCTGCAGGGTTGCGCCGACGCGGAAGATATTGTGATAGGAGCCGATGACCCAGATCGTGCCCGTCGGCTTCAGAACGCGGCGGCAGGCGAGCAGCCAGGCGCGGGTGAAGGCATCATAGGCTTCGAAGGAGGCGAACTGGTCCCACTCGTCATCGACTGCATCGACCAGCGACTGATCCGGACGGTGCAGCGTGCCGCCGAGCTGGAGATTGTACGGCGGGTCGGCGAAGATGACGTCGACGGATTGATTGGGCAGTGCCTCAAGAGCGGCCACGCAATCGCCCTTGATGATCGTGTCGATCCAGGAACCCGGGATTGCGGAGGTCCTGAGGTCGGCAAGCGGGAAAACTGACGCCATTTGATACTCGCTGTTACACTTACTCGGTGCTCTTAATTGAGTGTTATGGTTACCTAACTTGGTTACCAAAGACTAAAGCGGCGTCATATTTTCTGCATTCCCGACGAAGCCGCCGAGAATGCAGGCCTCGTCAAAAGGCGCTATCGCGTTGAAAGCCCTAGATGTCGTGCACTGCGTGGCTGTCGTCGGGCGCCTCTGCGCGTTCCGTCATCCCGTAATCACGAAGCACCTGCGCGACACGCAAACGATAGTCGGCAAAGACCGTCTTGCGCCCCGCTTTCTGGGCGGCGCGATGCGCCTCGCGGTTTCGCCATTCGCGAACGGCTCCCTCGTCGCGCCAGAAGGACAGCGAGAGGATCTTGCCCGGCTGAGTGAGGCTCTCGAAGCGTTCGATGGAGACGAAACCGTCGATTGTCTCCAGTTCCGAACGCAGCCTCGCGGCAATGTCAAGATAGCGCTGACGTTCGTCGGGATGGGGAATGACTTCGAAAATGACTGCGATCATGGCGATATCCTTGGAGCGTGCGGCAGGGAGATATTTTTTAGGAAGATGCGATCCTCCTGCAAGATGAAACGCTCGCGCCGGGCAAAATCGAGATTGACCTGCGCCAGCGGATCAGCAGCGAGGCTCTTGCGATAGGCCTCGTAGGCGGCGAGATTGTCGATGTTGTAGATGCCGCAAGCCGTTGTCAGCGAGCCCTCGTGCGGTGCGAAATAGCCGATCAGGTCGGCGCCGTTGCGCGGAATGACCTGGCCCCAGGCCTTGCCATATTCCGCGAAGGCGTCCTGCTTGAATGGGTCGATCTGATAGCGGATGAAACAGGTGATCATAGGCTTTCTCCCTTGCTGATGCAGAGGTTTTCGCACGTTGCAGGACGGAGATGGTTCGGTTACGATCGAAGTATGAAAGAAGGTCCAGACATAGCACAGATCGGCTCGCTGATCGGCGACCCCGCGCGAGCGAACATTTTGACGGCGCTGATGGGCGGCCGCGCGCTGACGGCGACGGAACTGGCGGCTGCTGCCGGCGTGACGCTGCAGACTGCGAGCGCCCATCTTTCCAAGCTTGAAGCAGGCGGCCTGCTGGCACAGCGCAAGCAGGGCCGGCATCGCTATTTCACGCTGGCCGACGATCGGGTCGGCAAGCTGCTCGAGGGCATCATGGGCTTTGCCGCAAGCCGCGGCCATCTGCGCCATCGTCCCGGCCCGAAGGAGCCGGCGCTGCGAAAGGCGCGCATCTGTTACGATCATCTGGCCGGCGACTATGGTGTGCGCATGCTCGACAGCTTGATCGAGGCCGGATCGATCTCCGCCGTGGGCGAAGGCCTGAGCCTGACGGCGAACGGCGAAAAGCATCTGGTATCGATCGGCATTGACCTCTCCGGGTTGCGCTCGAGCCGCCGCCCGCTTTGCCGATCCTGTCTGGACTGGAGCGAGCGGCGTGCGCATCTCGCCGGCAGCCTCGGCAAGGCGCTGCTTTCGAATTTCTTAGACAAGGGATGGGCGCGGCGCACCGAAAACAGCCGTTCGATCTTCTTCACGCCCGAAGGCGAGCGCCGCTTTCTGGCGCTTTTTCCGCTTGAGCTGAGCGATGGCGCCTCGCAGCCTGAGCCGGATGACAAGCCCTAGGCTGCTTTGATCAGGACACCGCTGAAATTGGTTGCAGCAATGCGGCTGCAGAGCTCACCCCATTCGCAGCCCAGGCAGGCGTGACGGATTTCACCGCCGGCGAAATTGCGACGGAGTTTTGCAAGCAAGCTGGCATCAGGCACCAGCACCGCACCTATGCCGATCTCCTCGCCGAGCAATGTCGAGATATCGGCGAGAGCTACCGCATCCCGCTCGATGACCGAAACCTTTAGGCAGTGCGGCTCTTCCTCGCCGAGCAGCGGCGCGCAGATGTCATCGGGGCCGGAGACCAGTTTGATCTCCTCCCCATCCGACAGCCGCTCGGCGATGTTGCGATAATTGTCGGTGAAGGCTGAAGTATAGCCTTCACCGACAAAGGTCAGCATGCAGAGCAGATGGTGGGCGCGAAGCCTGACGGTCAATTCAGGCGCGCCTTGCCGCTATAGACCTGGATAATCTTCAGCACGGCAGCTGCAAGCGCCGACTTGAGCACGGCGCCGAGAATGAAGGGCGCTACGCCAAGCAGCCAGCCCTTTTCCGCGCCGATCAGCGCTGCAAGCCATGCGCCGCCGATCGCAAGGCAGAGAATGTTGGCCGAGAAATGGGCAAGAAAGCTGCGCACGACGCGATTGCCGCTCCAGCCGCGCTCCGCAAGCCAGCCGACAAGGGCTGCGATAATCGGGAAGGAGACCAGATAACCCGCAGTCGGCCCCACGAAGGGCGCAACGCCGCCTGCTCCGCCGGCGAGCACCGGAAAGCCGATCGCGGCTTCGCCTAGCCAGGCGAAAACCGTGATCGCACCAAGACGCCAGCCATAGAGCGCGCCGATCATGGTGATCGCGAATGTCTGCATGGTGATCGGCACCGGCACCATCGGCACAGAGATTCGCGATGCAAGCGCCAGGATCAGCGTTCCGGCGAGGACGAACACAGCCTTGGTAACAAGCGAACGCTGCCCGAGGCGGAGCGGATCGAAAGCGACTTCATCATGATGCTGCAACAGGGACATTGGCTCTCCTTTTAAAATTATAGATAATTTTTTAGTCTCATCTATTTTATGAGAGAGATCGCGAAATCAGGCAAGTGGCAAGCGACGGATATTTTGACCGAGCACGAAATTCCATTGAAAAATAATGGCAATAAATCCGGAAAGCGCGGCGAGCTGCCGCTGAATGCTGACCGACATACAGCAGCGGCAAGGCGACAAAACTCCTAACGGAGCACAGCTCGCAGGGACGTACTCCACCATGCCTCTCAAAATTATCTATAATTTTTAGCCGACGATTGCGAAGGCGTCGCGTGTCGATCCCGAAGGCGTGCGCACAGGCGCGCGGCCGATCCATTGCACATGCTTCTGCAGGATCGCGGCAGCCTCTTCGGCCCGGCCCTGACGGAGCGCCGCCAGAATGGCGCGGTGGTCGTGATCCGTGCGCCTTTCCCAGCCGGATTGCCAGGCGGAGAAGAGAAAGCGGGCGCTCACGGCATGCAGATCGTCGATCGCCGCGAGCAGACGTACCATGCCGCAGGGCGCCAGGATCAGGCGATGGAAGCGCCGATTGGCCTCCTCCCAGGCGTGGACGTCACCGGCGGCATCGCCATCGCGCGTCGCCTGTTCCGCCTCATCCAGAATAGCTGAAGTCAGATGCGGGGCTGCATGCTTGAGTGCAAGACCTTCGAGGGCTGCGCGCATTTCCGCAACCTCGCGGACCTCCTTGAGATCGAAAGAGGCGACACGGACGCCACGGCGCGGCAGGCTGATTGCCAGCCCCTGCGCCTCCAGCCGACGGAACGCCTCGCGCACGGGCACGTGGCTCGTGCCGAACTCTTCGGCGATGTGATCCTGCCGCAGGCGGGCATCGGGCGCGATCTCGCCGCGGATGATGCGGTCGGCAAGCACCCGGCTGATGCGGCTGGCAATGGTGTCGTCGCGCTCCTTGGCCATGGCCGATCCTTAAAGGCGGGCCTGCCGGATGTCGAGCGACAAGAAACCCTCGTCGCCTCTTTTGCGCATTTCGACCCTTTCGCTCACTGCAGCGCAGCCATGCCCGCCAATTGGTTGAGCTTTGCCGACATATCGTGTAAAGCCCGGCGGTCGTTTTTCAGAGCACCTCCCGAAACACCGATGGTTTCCTGGAGCGTGCCGATCCCAGCCACATCAAAGGCAGTAATTTCATGAGCAATGGTTTCGACCTCATCATTTTCGACTGCGACGGCGTTCTGGTCGATTCGGAAATCATCGCGGCCGAGGTCGAATCGAAACTGCTGACCGATGCGGGCTATCCGATCAGCACCGAGGAAATGGGCGAGCGCTTCGCCGGCATGACCTGGCGCAACATCCTGTTCGAAGTCGAGCGCGAGGCCAGCATTCCGCTCTCTGCATCGCTGCTCGACAAATCCGAGAAGCTGCTCGACCTGAAGCTTGCCAGTGATGTCCAGGCTATCCCGGGCGTGCCGCAGGCGTTGTCGCGGCTGCCGATGCCGCGCTGCATCTGCTCTAATTCCAGCTCCGCCCGTCTCGAGATGATGCTGACGAAGGTCGGCTACATCAAGCTGTTTGCTCCGAACATCTTTTCCGCCAAGGACCTCGGTGCCGACCGCGTGAAGCCGAAACCGGACATCTTCCTGCATGGCGCCAAGCAGATGAATGTCAGCCCGGCCAATACGATCGTCGTCGAAGATTCGGTCCACGGCGTTCAGGCCGCGCGCGCCGCCGGCATGCGCGTCATCGGCTTTACCGGGGCATCGCATACCTATCCCTCGCATGCCGATCGTCTGACGGACGCCGGTGCCGAAACCGTCGTCAGCCGCATGGCCGACTTGCCGGGCGTCGTCATGGCGCTCGCCGAATGGGACGGCGTTTTGTGAGGCAACAGGCAATAGGCAATAGGCAATAGGCAATAGGCAATAGGCAATAGGCAATAGATGTTGCCGCTATGGTGCCGTCGGCAGCAAGGACAAGGCGATCTTTTACTACTGCCTACTGCCTACTGCCTACTGCCTGATCCCAACCTTAGTGACGCTTCTTGTGCGCCGGCTTCGCACCCTTCACGGGCTTCTGCGGGCCTTGATCGAAGCCGATCTGTACGATGGTGAAGCCGCCAGAACCGCCGGCAACCTGGATGTCGTCATCGGTGAAGAGGAACTGCGCCGTCGTCTCGCCCGGCGGGATTTCCGCCGTATACATAACAGTCTTGCTATAGAGCGCGTTGTCGTTATCCATGACGGCAACATGGATCGGCAAGGTAACCTTGCCGGAGCTGCCCATGGGGCCAGCAACCAGCCGTCCCTGCGCCACGACGTGAATGCCGAGGCTGGTGCCGTCCGTGGTGCACTGGCGGGTCGCCTGAGCCAGCGAAGCCTGATAGATCAGCTGGTTCGGGTCGTCCTTGGCGCCTTTGGCGTAGGTGCGGTAGACGGAATCCTCGTCGCGGATAACGGCCTGCGGGCACTTGCCCGCGACGTAAGACTGGCCGCCAGTCGGAGCAGCCGTCGCGGCTCCCGTTTGCGGCGCCACCGTTACATCCGTTGCCGGCTGTTTTTCACTGTTGCCGCCGATGCCGAGAGTGCTGCAGCCCGTCAGCAATGCCAGAAGCGAAGCGGAGAAAAGACGACGCGAAACCTTGCCAAACACTATTATTCCACCCTCTCCATATATTTCACATTATCGGCCCGCAGCCTGTCAAACGGGCCTTTTATGACACTTGGCGATGGTCTATACCAGCGACGCAGCGAAAAATCGATTGGGTAGACACCGTTTTGGCTCACTTTTCGAGATCGACAGATTGCCACAAACGGCCTCCGCCCGGCGCAGATCCCACGCGCCTTGCGCAAACGCGAAAACCACGCGGCTGATCCGACGCAAAAAGACCGGCCGCCGTCGCTTCGTTCCTCTACCCTCTCAATCGATCACTCAGGCAATTTTGCGACCAAAGGAATTCTAGACCGTGGACTACATTTCAACGCGGGGAGAAGCCCCTGCCCTTGGCTTCTGCGACGCCCTCCTGGCCGGCCTCGCTCGTGATGGCGGGCTTTATGTTCCCCGTGAATGGCCTGTCCTGACGAAGAAGGAAATCCGTGCGTTCCGCGGCAAGAGCTATCAGGATGTCGCCTTCGCCGTCCTTTCGCCCTTCACCAACGGCGAAATCCCGGCCGATGTCTTTCGCGGCATGATCGATGATGCCTATGCCACCTTCCGGCATCCGGCCGTGGCGCCGCTCGTCCAGACGGGAGCGAACAGCTTCGTCATGGAGCTTTTCCATGGCACGACGCTCGCCTTCAAGGATGTCGCCATGCAGCTGCTGGCGCGGCTGATGGACTATGCGCTGGAGAAGCGCGGCCAGCGAGCCACCATCGTCGGCGCGACCTCGGGTGATACCGGCGGTGCGGCGATCGACGCCTTTGCCGGGCGCGAGCGCACCGATATCTTCATTCTCTTCCCGCATGAGAAAGTCTCGCCGGTGCAGCAGCGGCAGATGACCACCTCGACCGCGGCAAATGTGCATGCGCTGGCCATCAAGGGCAATTTCGACGACTGCCAGAACCTCGTCAAAGCCATGTTCAACGACGCAGCCTTCCGCGACAGGGTCAAGCTTTCCGGCGTCAATTCCATCAACTGGGCGCGAATCATGGCGCAGGTGGTTTACTACTTCACGACAGCTGTCGCCCTTGGCGGTCCGGACCGGAAAATCTCGTTCACCGTACCAACAGGCAATTTCGGTGATATTTTCGCCGGTTATGTCGCCAAGCGCATGGGCCTGCCGATCGAAAAGCTTGTTATCGCCACCAACGAGAACGATATCCTGGCACGCATGCTGAAGACCGGCCGCTATGAGATGCGCTCGGTCAAGGCCACGACTTCGCCATCGATGGATATCCAGATCTCCTCCAACTTCGAGCGGCTTCTGTTCGAAGCGAACGGCCGAGACGCCTCCAAGGTGCGTGCCGCCATGGAAAGCCTGAAGCAGTCGAACGGATTTTCGGTCAGCGAAGAGGCTCTGAAGTTCATCAAGAAGGACTTCCGCGCCGGCCGCGCCAGCGAGAAGCAGGTGGCCGAAACGATCCGCAAAACCCTTGCCGATACGGGCTATCTGCTCGATCCGCACACGGCGATCGGCGTCTTCATTGCGAACAAGAACGAGCGTCCCAGCAGCCCGATGGTGACACTGGCGACCGCCCACCCGGCAAAATTCCCTGCCGCAGTAAAATCCGCATCCGGTATTGACCCGGCGCTTCCGACGTGGCTTGCTGGTCTGATGACCAGGGAGGAGCGTTTCGACATTCTCGATCCGGAACTTAAAGCCGTCGAAAGCTTTATCGGCAAGCATATCCGGACCGGCGAATAGCAGACGCGGAAAGACAGGCGATGACAGTGGAGTGCACCCGGCTAGCGTCCGGGCTGACAGTAGCGACCCAATCGATGCCACACCTCGAAAGCGTGGCTCTCGGAGTTTGGATCAAGTCGGGTTCGCGTAACGAGACCGAAGCAGAACACGGTATCGCGCATCTGCTCGAGCATATGGCGTTCAAGGGTACGGCGCGGCGCACGGCCCGGCAGATCGCCGAGGAAATCGAGAATGTCGGCGGCGAAGTCAACGCCGCCACCTCGACGGAAACCACGTCCTATTATGCCCGCGTGCTGAAGGACCATGTACCGCTCGCCGTCGATATCCTTGCCGATATCCTGACCGAGTCGGCCTTCGACGAAGAAGAGCTGGCGCGCGAAAAACAGGTCATCCTGCAGGAAATCAATGCCGCCAACGACACGCCCGACGATGTCGTCTTCGACAAGTTTTCCGAGGTCGCCTATCGCGGTCAGACGCTCGGACGGGCCATTCTCGGCACGCCGGAAACCGTCGTCTCCTTCTCGCCGGAACAGATCCGCCATTATCTCGGCCGCAACTATACGACCGACCGCATGTTCGTGGTGGCGGCAGGCGCTGTCGACCATGAAAGCTTCGTGCGCCAGGTCGAGGAGCGCTTCTCCAGCCTTCCGACCAAACCGTCCGCTCCGCCCGTTATCGAGCCAGCGCGTTATATAGGAGGCAACATTCGCGAAACGCGCGACCTGATGGATGCGCAGATCCTGCTCGGCTTTGAAGGCCGCGCCTATCACACCCGCGATTTCTACTGTTCGCAGATTCTCGCCAACATCCTCGGCGGCGGCATGTCCTCGCGCCTTTTCCAGGAAGTGCGCGAATTCCGCGGCCTCTGTTATTCGGTCTATGCCTTCCATTGGGGCTTCTCCGACACGGGCATCTTCGGCATCCATGCCGCGACCGGCGGCGAGAACCTGCCGGAACTGCTGCCCGTCATCGTCGACGAGCTGCATAAATCCTCCCATGACATTCAGCAGCAGGAAATCGAGCGCGCCCGCGCTCAGATCCGCGCACAGCTGCTGATGGGTCAGGAAAGCCCGGCCGCTCGCGCCGGCCAGGTCGCAAGGCAGATGATGCTTTATGGCCGCCCCATCCCGAACCAGGAGATGCTGGAGCGCCTGGAAGGCATCACGATCGAGCGCCTGACGGATCTTGCCGGCCGCCTGTTCTTCGATACAGTACCGACGCTTTCTGCGATCGGGCCGCTGGAGCAGCTCGCGCCGATGGAGGACATCGTCACTTCGCTGTCGTCGCCGGTCCCTGCTTCCAGAAGCGCAAGCGGCTAAGGGCACGCCGCAGGCCTATGGGTGCAATTCTCGGGGGAGTGCTTGGCGGCATGCAAAAATCTGTCTTTCGGTTTCTCTCACGTCATTCGGACGCGGTTGAACTCGAAAACGACAATTATTTGCTGCGGCTGCCGCGCTACTCCGATTTCAACCAATGGCACAGGCTTCGGGCTGAAAGCCGCCGGTTTCTCGAACCTTGGGAGCCTACCTGGCGACATGACGAGCTGACCGAAGCTGCCTATCGGGCCCGCATCATTCGGGGCAAGCAGGAATACAGCTCCGGCCAGGCCATACCGCTCTTCATTTTTCTCCGGGAAAACACGACGCTGGTTGGCGGCATCACGATCGGCTATATTCGCCGAGGTGCCGCGCAGAGCTGCATGATCGGGTATTGGATGGGCGAGCGCTACTCCGGTCAGGGCCATATGTTCGCCGCACTTCAGTTGGTTATACCCTATATCTTTTCCGGACTTGAGTTGCACCGAATTGAAGCAGCCTGTATTCCGGATAACGAGCGTAGCATGCGGCTTTTGCAAAAAGCCGGTTTCCAACGGGAAGGTCATTTGCGCGGTTATCTTAAAATCAACGGTCAGTGGCGCGACCATGTGATGTTTTCAAGGTTGGCATCCGACACCAACCCGAACCGAAGCTTCGACCAGCGATGATCGCCGGAATGATGCAGACGTGGCCGATGGCCCGGCGGCTATGCGCGCTGATCGCAACGCTCGCAGCCGTGATGTTGCTGCTGCTCACCGGAGTGGCCGACGCAGCCGAGCCTGTGAAGATCTCGCGCGACGATACCGCTCTCGACCTGACGGCGACGACGGAGATCTATACCAATCAGGGTGAAGCCTTTCAGGTCTCTACAGCCGCAGGCGCCGACGGCATCCGACGCCGCATTGAGGTACGATCCTCCTCGCCGAACCATCAGGGTGACTGGGCCGTATTTGCACTGGCTAATGTGTCCGAAGAGCAGCTGGAGCGCGTCATCGTCGCCCCGCATTTCCGCCTGGTGAATTCGAAAGTCTTCTGGCCGGATCTCGGCTCGCAGCGCATCGTCGCGATCACGCCGAGCGAAGGGTTCGCGCTCGATCGTCAGCCGAGCGACGAAGCCGATGTCTTCCGCATCACGTTGAACCCCGGCGCCGTCGTGACTTTCGTTGCCGAACTTTCGTCACCAAACCTGCCGCAGCTCTATCTTTGGGAGCCGAACGCTTACAAGGATACGGTCAACGCCTTCACGCTCTATCGCGGCATCGTGCTCGGCATTGCCGGCCTGCTGGCAGTGTTCCTGACCATTCTTTTCGTGGTCAAGGGAACCTCGATGCTGCCGGCGACGGCGGCGCTTGCCTGGGCGGTGCTCGGCTATATCTGCGTCGATTTCGGCTTCCTCGGCAAGCTCATCAGCATCACGTCCAGCGACCAGCGAATATGGCGCGCCTGTGCGGAGGTGGCGCTCGCGTCGAGCCTGGTGATCTTCCTGTTCACCTATCTCAATCTCAATCGCTGGCACGCCCATCTCGGTTATGTGACGCTTGCCTGGGTGCTCGGCCTTGCCCTGCTCTTCGGTGTGGCAATCTACGATCCGTCGATTGCGGCCGGCATTGCGCGGCTGTCGCTGGCGCTGACCGCGACGGCAGGCCTGCTGCTTATCATCTATCTCGGCTTCAGCCGTTATGACCGCGCGATCTTGCTCGTGCCCGCCTGGGCACTGATCCTCGTCTGGCTGTTCGGGGCCTGGATGACGGTCATGGGCAAGCTCGACAACGACATCATCCAGCCGGCACTCGGCGGCGGCCTTGTTCTCATCGTCCTGCTGATCGGCTTCACCGTCATGCAGCACGCCTTTGCCGGCGGCGCATTCCAGCAGGGCCTGTTCTCGGATCTGGAACGGCAATCCCTGGCGCTCACAGGTTCGGGCGATACCGTTTGGGATTGGGACGTGGCGCGCGACCGCGTGGTGACGACGCCCGATATCTCGATGAAGCTCGGCCTTTCGCCTGGGACCATGCATGGCGCTGCGCGCAACTGGCTGCCGCGGCTGCATCCGGACGATCGCGACCGCTTCCGCGCGACGCTCGACGTGCTTCTGGAACATCGGCGCGGCCGGCTGAACCATGAATTCCGCATTCGCGCCGAAGACGGGCATTTTCACTGGCTGTCGATCCGCGCACGGCCGGTCCTTGGCTCCAACGGCGAGATCATTCGCTGCGTCGGTACGATCGTCGACATTACCGAGCAGAAGAATTCGATCGAGCGGCTGCTGCACGACGCCGTGCACGACAATCTCACGGGACTGCCGAACCGCCAGGTCTTCCTCGATCGCCTGCAGGCGGTTCTAACACTTGCCTCGGACGGCAATCAGCTCAGGCCGACGGTCATCGTTATCGATATCGACCGGTATAAGTTGGTCAACGATACGCTTGGCTTTGCCGCTGGTGACAATATCCTGATCGCGCTGACACGGCGTCTTCGTCGGCTGATGAAACCGCAGGATACGCTCGCCCGCCTTTCGGGCGACCAGTTCGGACTTATCCTTGTTTCCGAACGCGATCCGGCAAAGGTCGCCGACTTCGCCGATGCGATCAGCAAGGCGATCATGGTACCGATCAATTTCGCCAACCGCGAGATCATCCTGACGGCATCTGTGGGGCTGACATCCTGGGTCGATCAGCAGGAGAACGCGACGGGTATGCTGAGCGATGCGGAGCTCGCCATGTACCGCGCCAAGCGCGCCGGCGGCAATCGCGTCGAACCCTTCCAGCCAGCCTTCCGCAGCTTCGGCACGGACCGGCTTCAGCTGGAAACCGACCTGCGTCGCGCCGTCGAACGCAAGGAACTCTCGCTCGTCTATCAGCCGATTGTTCGACTGGAAGATGCGGAGGTTGCCGGCTTCGAGGCGCTGATGCGCTGGGAGCATCCAAAGCGCGGCAATATTCCGCCATCGGAATTCATCCCGATCGCCGAGGCTTCCGATATCATAGGCCCGCTTGGCATGTTTGCGCTCGAGCAGGCAACGAATGACCTGATGGCATGGCAGCGACAGACCGGCGACCTGCCGCTGTTCGTCTCCATCAACCTTTCCAGCGTTCAGCTGCTCAACAACGAGCTTTACGACGATATCCGTGCACTGCTCGCCAAAACCCATTGCGATCCGCACCGGATCAAGCTGGAGCTGACGGAATCGCAGGTGATGGAAAATCCGGAACAGGCACGGCTCGTGCTCGACAAGCTGCGGGATGCCGGCATCGGCCTGGCGCTCGACGACTTCGGCACCGGTTATTCCTCGCTCGCCTACCTAACCCGTTTCCCCTTCGATACGATCAAGCTCGACAAGGCGATGGTCCGCGACGATAGCGACAAGAAGGCGGTTCTGTTGCGTTCGGTCATCTCCATGGCGCGTGAACTCAACATGCGCGTGGTCGCTGAAGGCATCGAATCGGAGGAGGATGCGCTGGAGCTCGCCAAGATCGGCTGCAGCTACGGGCAGAGCTTCATCTTCGGTCCGCCGATGGGTTCGGATTCGGTTATACGCCTGCTGAAGGAACGCTTTCCGCTGACGAAGCGCGCCTGAGTGTCGATCACGCGCTGTCGATCAATTCCCTAATATGGTCGAGCTTAGCGACCACGGGCGGCGAGAGAATGAAGGGATAGGAATCCGGCTGCCCCATGCTGCGCTGGATGGAATTGATCGCCACGCTCAAAGGGATCCAGGCGCTGACGAGCTGCTCGGCGCTTTCCGCCCTGTAAGGATTGAAATCTACCTCGGCCGCCATGTCGTGATAGCGATGGGGATCGATCACCACGCCGAAGGAGCGCGCCGTTTCCAGCGTATCGACGATGTGCAGATAATGCGCGAAGCATTCGGCAAAATCCTCCCAGGGATGGGAGCTGGCATAGGCGCTGATAAAGCTTTCCTGCCAATTCGCCGGTGGCCCGTTCTCGTAGTGAGTCTGAAGTGCTGCGCCATAATCGGCGCGCTCGTCGCCGAAGACGGCGCGAAAGGCATTGAATTGCCCGCGGTCGCGGACAAGCTTGTTCCAGATGAAATGGCCGGTCTCGTGGCGGAAGTGGCCGAGCAAAGTGCGATAAGGCTCGTTCATAGAGGTGCGCGCCTGTTCGCGCGTGACATCGTCCGCCTCGGCGGCACGGATGGCGATCAGTCCCTCCTCATGACCCGTCATCGCCGGAACCACAGTATTGCCCTGCACCTCGTCCTCAAGGAAGTCGAAGACGAGCCCACCTTCGGGGTCCTGCTGACGGTCGGGATGCGGCAGGTTCCAGCGCAAGAGCGAATAAAACAAATGCCGCTGCGCCTGACTGATGCGCCGCCAGCGATCTATGCCCTGTTCCGTGCCGGTGTTCGGCACGAGACGATTGTGCCGGCAGGCGACGCAATAGGGTTGCGGGTCGTCCGCATCAATCAGCCAATTGCAGATATCGAGTTCGGCATTCGCGCAGAACCGAACGTGTTGTGCCGGCTCGGACACCGGATGCCAGCTGACAGCATTTTCAGCTTCCAAGGCGTATATCGCCAAGCGGTCGGGGATAAAACCAAGCTTATGGCCGCAACGCACGCACTGCCTGTTATCGAAGTGGACGGGCTGGCCGCAATGGTCACAAGTGAAAAGCCGCATGTCTCCCCTCGAAAAATCATTGGCCGATAGTAAAGAGCCTGCCACGTTTCCGTAACAGGCCCTTCCTCCCAACATCGCCGCTACAACATCAATTCCGATGGAGCGGCGACCATGGATTTGAAAAATTCAAGCAGTCACATCCGGTCGACTGCGCCCTTGACCTTATCCTTGGCTTTGCCAACGGCGGTCTGTACTTTACCCTTAGCTTCCTGCGCGGCGCCCTTGGTGCGCATTTCTTTGTCATTGGTTGCCTTGCCGGCCATCTGCTTGGCCTTGCCGGCAATTTCGTTCGCCTTACCGGACACCTTGTCGGTCGTGCTGCTCATGTCTGACGCCTCCTTGGCTGGGACGGCGGAATTGCCGTCGCTCTATCAGGAAAACGTCACTTCAGCTATTTCGTTCCAAGATAACGCAAATCGGCTTAGCTATGGCCCGCCTGCAGTGACAGCATCGCAGGATTGATGCCCATCAGAGCCAGCGCACGATCATATTTGTTGTCGAGGCTCCGATCGAAGATCATTTCTTCGTTTGCCGGGCAGTTCAGCCAGCCATTATTGCCGATCTCTGCTTCGAGCTGGCCGGCTCCCCAGCCGGCATAGCCGAGCAACATGGTGGCGCGTTTCGGGCCGCTTCCTTTGGAAATCGCCCGCACGATGTCGAGCGTCGCCGTCAGGCTGATGTCATCACTGACCGGAATGCTGCTGTCGCTGATGTAATCGTCCGAATGCAGAACGAAGCCGCGGCCGCTTTCGACCGGGCCGCCGGTCTGGATGGGGAAATCGCGCGCCCTCTGCGGCAGCACGATGGCATCGTCGTCCTTGATCATTTCGAGATGCAGCAGGACATCGGTGAATGTCAGCTTCTGAGCCCGATTGATGACGAAGCCCATGGCACCGGCATCGGAATGGGCGCAGATATAAATCACCGTTCGATGGAAGTTCCGATCCTCCATGCCCGGCATGGCGATCAGGAACTGACCGTCGAGAAAACCTCTTTCGCGTCTATTCTTCAGCGTCGATAGGGACATCGTGCCTCCTGACCGCAGTCCGCAACTGCACCGCCTGTAATCAAGATGGGGCAATGTCATAAATCAATCAACTGAAAATGATCATTTGCTTCTTCGGCCGTGCTGGCTCCAGGCAGCTCAATCGGCTAAATCCTTGTTGCATGATCGAATTCAGTACCGTTGGCCGGCTGACGGCCCTTCTCTCCGCTTTGTTTTTCAGCGCCGTGGCAGTCCATGCCGCGACGAGCGACTGGGTAGACAATGAGGGCGGCAGAATGCGTCTGATCGCGCTGGCGCCGGACGCCGAAGGGCATATCCGCGCCGCCTTGCAGGTCGAACCGGAGCCGGGCTGGATCACCTACTGGCGTGAGCCAGGTCAGGGTGGAATTCCGCCGCAAATAACGCCGGCACCCGGCAGCGGCGTGACATTGGAAAGGGCGGGCTATCCTGTACCGAAGCCGATCAGCGTCGGCCCTATCCAGGAAATCGGCTACGACGCGCCGGTGACGTTTCCACTCGATCTTCGCGTCGCCGGCAAGGCGCCGGAAAAGCTCGAGCTGACGGCTTTCATCGGCCTCTGCAAGGATATCTGCATCCCTTTTCAGACGGAATACTCCCTGCCCTTGCCGGCCAATGCACAGCCGACCTCGCGTGAGCTGGCCTTGCTCGATGCGGCGAAAGCGGTGCTGCCCCAAGCCCCTTCCGCGGATTTCGCCATTCGGAGCCATCAGATCTCAGCCGACGCCAAGACCCTTTCGCTGCAGCTGACGCTGCCGGAAGCGAGTGGAAAGGCACCTGAAATCTACATCACGGGGCCGTCAGGCTATGTGTTCTTTCAGCAGGCGAATGCAAAGCGGGAGGGAACCGCCTTCTCGGCCGATATCGAGATCGGCAAGCTGCCGAAGGATTATAATCCGAAGGGCAAGAGCTGGAGCATCCTCGTCGTCGATGGCGATCGGGCGATGGAAACCACCCTTGCACTTGAATAGGCCCGGCCTATAGTTCCCTGAACCGTCTTCAAGCCATCGGCGGCCATTCGAGCGCCCCGAAACACCACCCAAGGAGAGAGCCATGACCATCGCCATCGGCGACACGCTGCCTGCCGCCACCTTCAAGGAAAAGACCGCCGACGGCCCGGTCGAGATCAGCACCGAGCAGCTATTTGCCGGCAAGCGCGTGGTGCTGTTCGCCGTTCCCGGCGCATTCACGCCCACTTGCTCGCTCAATCATCTGCCGGGCTTTCTCGAAAACCGCGACGCCATTCTTGCCAAGGGCATCGATGACATCGCCGTCGTTTCCATCAATGACTGGCACGTCATGGGCGCCTGGGCGCAATCGTCCGGTGGCCTCGGCAAGATCCATTTCCTCGCCGACTGGGACGGCTCCTTCACCAAGGCGCTCGGTCTTGAAGCCGACCTTTCCGCCGGCGGCCTTGGCATTCGTTCCAAGCGTTATTCCATGCTGCTGGAAGACGGCGTGGTGAAGACGCTGAACATCGAGGAAAGCCCCGGTCAGGCGACGGTTTCGGGCGCCGCTGCGATGATGGAGCAGCTTTGAGATTTTGATGGATTTGGAAAGGCTGGGCGCCCTGAACCGGCCTTTCCCAACTAAAGGTAAAATGTAAGCCCCTCCTCATTTCTTCTACCTGTGAACTGACCCCGTAAAGTTGGACGGTTTATTGGCTTGGCTGATTTAAGGGCTGGGTCCTGTATTGAACAGGGCTCAGCCCTTTAAGCTTTAGCCTGATGCGATCGTTGTTGTAATATCGGATATAGTCCTCGACACCATCACGCAGGCTTTCGATGCTGTCGAAGTGGTTGGGATAAAAGAACTCGGATTTGAGGGTGGCGAAGAAGCTCTCCATGGCGGCATTGTCGAGGCAGTTGCCTTTGCGTGACATGCTTTGGGCAATGTTGCGGCTTTCAAGCATTTGGCCCCAGGCCGGCATCTGATATTGCCATCCCTGATCGGAATGCAGGATCGGCCTCTCGGCATTGCAGAGTTGGTCCAGGGCCTTGTCCAGCATGTTCTTGACCAACGAGAAGACAGGCCGCCTAGCCGTCTCGAAGGCAACGATCTCGCCGTTGTGGAGGTCCATGACCGGCGAGAGGAAGAGTTTTTGGCCGGCGATGTTGAACTCGGTGACGTCCGTCACCCATTTCTGATGCATACGCTCGGCGGTGAACTGCCGCTGAAGGAGGTCCGGGGCCACGCGTCCCGTCTGCCCCTTGTAGGAGCGATACTTCTTCGGCCGGACCAGGGACTTCAATCCCATCTCGATCATCAGACGCTGGACGGTCTTGTGATTGACCGTCTGCCCGAGGGTGCGGATCGCAGCCGTGACCCGACGATAGCCATAGCGCCCCTTATGGGCTTCGAAGATCGCTTTGATCCTGGTCTTCAGCGCTACATGCCGATCGGCCGGGGACGAGACCTTCTGCTGATAATAGAACGTGCTGCGGGCCAGGCCCGCAAGCTTCAGCAGACCGTCGAATGGATAGAGCGGCCTTAACGCCTGGACGGCTTGCGTCTTGTCGGCGCTTGTCGTGCCTGCGTTAAGGCTTCCAGTTTTTTTAGATAGGCATTCTCCATACGCAGATAGGCCAGCTCCGCCAGGAGTTCCTCGCGGCTCTTGGCCTCATCGCTCTGCGGGGCATCCGTCTTGTCGGACAGCACAGGTGGCTCGGGCATCGATCGGGGCCTTCCTCGACGACGTGGCATCAGGGCGTCAATACCACCGGCCTTATAGCGGCGCTCCCAATCCGGCAGGCAACTCTTATTGCGCAGGTTGAACAACGCCGCCGTCCGACGGTAAGAGAGCCCATCCTCCCACATCCGGCGCAGAACCGATAGCTTGAACTCAGCAGTGTAGTGGCCGAACTTCCTGACCAGACCGTCAACTCCATGCGCCGCGTGCATCGCAACCCATGTGCGCACCGTCGAATGCTCGATCCCAAAATACGCACTCACCTCCTGCAGGCTGCGCGCGCCGCCGCCATAAAACGCCACAACACTCTGCTTGAACGACGTGCTGTATTTCGACATGCAAAACCCCCGATGTTGGTGGTCCAACTTTCGGGGGTCAGTTCACTGCTTGTTACCCGGATATAATAACCATCCGGATCCACGATACGGAAATCGCGCAACCCCCATGGCTGTAGGGCAAGCTCCGATACCGTATGGCCGCAGGTTCTGGCGGCGTCATAAAAACTTTCCACATCCCCAACGCTCAACACGATTTCGACACCGAGACCTGGTCGTTCGCCATTGACAGCCCGAAGTGGATGATCAGGCCCAAGAGCCTCCCGCTTGTTGACGGAAATGATAGCCTCGCCATTCGAGAGCATCGTGTATTGCTCGCTTGTCTCGCCAACCACCTGGAAGTTCAGTGCCCCTCGATAGAATTCTATCGACGCCGTCACATCGGCGACAAACAGCTCAAGCCTTAGCTTCATGACATTCTCTCCTACCCGTGTCGTAAACTTTGTCGCTCGATACCGCGTGAAAATACAACGGACGATAAGCGTCGCGGCGATAACGCGCGGACATTATTACCGGCAAATATTCCAGCCTTGTTCACCGCAAATTCCTGGCAGTTCACCGCCCGCCTCTTTTTTGCCGCATTTCGTCGGCTACTACACGTTATGTTATTACATAAACGAAAGCCCCGAAATGCCCTTCGACCGTGATCCCTTTGCATCGTCCCTCATGGGACGCTCGGCCTTGATGCGCCTGGCCTATGTGGCGGTTGGCATTGCAGTGCTTTGGGCGGCGATTGGCTGGGCGGTGGCGCTGGCATGAACGATATCATCCGCCTCAACAATCTCACCGTCACCTATGAACGCCATCCGGCCGTTCACCACATCTCGGGCGGCTTTGCTGCCGGCAGTCTGACGGCAATTGCCGGGCCGAACGGGGCCGGCAAATCGACGCTGCTGAAGGCGATCGTCGGCGAATTGCGGCCGGCGGAAGGGTCGATCGATCGAGGGGCGCTGACGCGCAACGATTTCGGCTATCTGCCGCAGGCGGCCGATATCGTCAGACGCTTTCCGATTTCGGTGGCCGATACCGTCATGCTCGGCGCCTGGAAGAATGCTGGCGCCTTTGGCCGGTTCTCGCGCAAGGATGCCGAGCGGGCGCAAGAGGCGCTCGGCATCGTCGGACTTTCGGGCTTCGAAAAAAGGCATATCGGCTCGCTTTCGGCGGGGCAGTTCCAGCGCGTGCTGTTTGCACGGCTACTGCTGCAGGATGCCCGCGTGATTCTCCTGGACGAACCCTTCACGGCGATCGATCAGCGCACGACGCGCGATCTTCTCGACCTTGTGCTGCGATGGAACCGGGAGGGACGTACGGTCATCGCCGTCCTGCACGATTTCGAGCAGGTGCGAAGCTATTTTCCCGAGACACTGCTGATCGCCCGCGAACTCGTGGGATGGGGCAGGACGGAGGATGTCATGAGCCCAAAGAACCTCATCAAGGCGCGCGCCATGGCCGAGCGCTGGGATGAGGAGGCCGCGACATGCCTGCCCGAAGAAGAGCATGACGAAGGCGGCCTCGTGAAGCGGGAGCCAGCCGAATGACCGTCTACGACATCTTCCTTGCACCCTTTGCGGACTACGGTTTCATGCGGCGCGCCCTGATTGCCTGCGTCTGCCTCGGCCTCGGCTCCGGCCCGATCGGCGTCTTCCTGATGCTCCGGCGCATGAGCCTGATGGGCGATGCCATGAGCCATGCCGTCCTGCCTGGTGCCGCCATCGGCTATCTCATCGCCGGCTCGCTGTCGCTGACGGCGATGGGGCTTGGCGGGCTCGTGGCCGGCCTTTCGGTAGCGCTGCTGTCCGGCCTCGTCAGTCGGGTGACCGTGCTGCAGGAGGATGCAAGCTTTGCCAGCTTCTACCTGACCTCGCTGGCGCTCGGCGTCCTCATCGTGTCGCTGCGCGGCTCCAATATCGATCTGTTGCATGTGCTCTTCGGCACGATCCTCGCAATCGACGCGCCGGCTCTCTACCAGATCGGTGCGATCACGACAGTGACGCTGCTGGCGCTCGCCGTCATCTACCGACCGCTGGTCATGGAATGCTTCGATCCCGGTTTCCTGCGTGCCGTCGGCGGGCGCGGGCCGCTCTATCATTTCCTGTTCCTGCTGCTGGTCGTGCTCAATCTCGTCGCCAGCTTCCAGGCGCTCGGCACGCTGATGGCCGTCGGGCTGATGATGCTGCCAGCGGCCGTGGCGCAGCTCTGGTCGCGCAGCCTGCCCGCCATGATGATGATCGCAACAGGAACGGCGATGGCTTCAGGTTATGTCGGCCTCATCGCCTCCTACCATCTCGAATTCGCCTCCGGCCCGACCATCATCATCACCGCCAGCCTGATCTACGGCTTCTCCATTCTCTTCGCACCCTCGGGCCTTGCCCGGCGGTTCTTCCCCCGTCCCCATCTCCGGGGCTAATCCGAACAAGGAGACTCGCATGAACAAACAGAGACTGCTTCTCTCGGCGGCAGCAACGGCCTTCGTTGCCTTCGGCGTCGCCGCACCGGCTTCCGCCGAAACCCTCAATGTGGTGGCGTCCTTCACCGTGCTTGCCGATGTGGTCAAGCATGTCGGCGGCGATCATGTGAAGGTGTCGAGCCTCGTCGGCCCGAACGGCGACCCCCATGAATTCGAGCCCTCACCGGCCGATGCCAAAACGCTGAACGCCGCCAAGGTCGTCTTCGTCAGCGGCGAAGGGCTGGAAGGCTGGATGGATCGGCTCATCAGCGCATCCGGCTACAAGGGAACGCCTATGGTCGCCTCAGACGGCATCAACACCCGCACGATGGTCGATGACGGCAGGACGGTCACCGATCCGCATGTCTGGAACAGCCCGGTCAATGTGAAGGTCTGGGTCGCCAATATCGAGAAGGCGCTTTCTGCGGCGGATCCGGCAGATGCGGCTGACTTCAAGGCCAATGCCGAGCGCTATACCAAGGTGTTGACCGAGCTTGATGCCTATGCCCACAGCAAGTTCGACAAGATCGCCGACGATCGCCGCAAGGTGCTGACGAGCCATGACGCCTTCGGCTATTTCGGCCGCGAATATAAGGTAAACTTCCTTGCTCCGATTGGCTTTTCGACAGAGACGGAAGCCTCGGCTGCCAAGGTCGCCCAGCTGATCGAGCAGATCAAGACCGAGCATGTAAAGACCTATTTCTTCGAAAACTCGAACGATCCGCGCCTCGTCAAGCAGGTCGCCAAGGCAACCGGCGCCGAGCCTGGTGGTGAGCTCTATGTCGAATCGCTGTCAAAGGCCAGCGGACCGGCTTCGACTTACGAAAAAATGTTCCGTTATAACGTTGATCAACTCGCCACAGCCATGGCTAAGTCGAGCTGATCGCTCAACGATCGAGGTCGCAGGCGTACACTGCCTGCGACCACACCGCTTAAACGTTGAAATCGAAGACCATCAGGCCGGCCAGACCGCCGTCCGTGGACGAAACGATCCGCTCGCCGACGGCGACATGATCGGGATGCACCAGATAGGCATCGCGCGCTTCGACACTCTCGAAGGTGACGACAAATCCATCGGCGAAGCCGCCATGCAGGCCCTCAGGCGAGACGTTCGGCCCATATTTCACGTCAACAATGCCCGGGATGACCTTCTGTAGGGCGACGACGGAGTCGAAGAGCGCCGCCTTCTCGTCCTGTGTCAGGGCGGACTTGAGTCTAAGAAAAACGCAATGCAGGATCATAAGGCAATCTCCCTGGAAGTCGGCGGCAGCATAGAGGGAAAGGGCAACCGGGCAAGGCACCAATTCGCGAACATTGCATTCCGGCAGCCAAGCGAATGGCAACGCGTTCAGCGCGGAGCACAGCTCACGCTGACAAATGGGCTTTGGCTGTGGCAGTGATTTCGCGTGTCAATTCCGCAATCCGGTCGGCTGCGAGACGATTCACCTGCCAATATAATGGAGTGTCCAGTGGCGTGTCGGGGATCAGCTCGACCAAGCGCCCGGCCTCCAGATGCTCCCGCACAAGCTGGATGGGATTCATGCCCCATCCCATGCCTGCAAGGCTGGCATCGACGAAGCCTTGTGTCGAAGGCAGCCAGTGGCTCGGATAGGCAAAATCCTCCCCGAATGTCTGGCGTATCCAGCGGCTTTGAAGCCTGTCCTTCTGGTTGAAGGTCAGGGCGGGCGCGTTCTGGATCGCTTCCGGAGTAACACCTTTTGAAAAATGCCGGGCAATGAAAGCGGGGCTTGCCGTCGCATGGTAGCGAAGTGCGCCGAGGGAGATGCGCCGGCATCCCTGGATCGGCTTTTCCAGGCCGGTGACGGCCGCGATCACGCGCCCGCGCTGCAGCCATTCGGCGGTATGATCCTGGTCGTCGATGGCGATATTCAGCAGATAGGGAGAGCGTTTGGCAAAACCGGATATGGCTTCCACGAACCACGTCCCAAGACTGTCGGCATTCGTGGCAATGTGAAGCGTAACCCGTTGTTTGGGCTCGTGGGGATCGACGAGTGCCGGCAAACGTCCGAACAGCTCGTCTTCCAGCATGCCGACATTCTCCATATGGCGGCAGAGCCAATCACCCTTTTCCGTCGCGGTGCAGGGATTGCCCCTGACGATCAGGACGATGCCCAGGCGTTCTTCAAGCTGCTTCACCCGCTGCGAGACGGCCGAAGGCGTGACGTTGAGAAGGGCTGCCGCTTTTTCGAAGCTGCCGGTCTGGACGACCATGGAAACGGCACGGAGAGCGGAATAATCGAGCATGGATTAGTTTTTCTTAATCAGGGTTAGCAACATTAAGTAGCCTAAATCTTCATATGCCGATACCGGAAATGCTCACTGGTTTTGGAGCATTTCGACGAGGATGAATTTTTCGATTTATATGACGGGCCTGATGATGGGGCTCAGCCTGATTGTCGCGATCGGCGCGCAAAACGCCTTCGTCCTGCGTCAGGGCCTTCGCAACGAGCATGTATTCGCCGTGTGCCTTGCATGCGCGCTTTCCGATGCAGCGCTGATCGTGCTCGGGGTGACGAGCTTCCGCCAGATCTCCGCGCTGCTGCCCTGGCTCGATCCCGTCATGCGCTACGCTGGAGCAGCCTTCCTCATCTGGTACGGAGCCAGGAGCCTCTATTCCGCCTTTCGTTCGTCCGCTGTGCTGGCTGCCGGAGAGGCGAAGTCATCAAGCTTCCGGCAAACGCTTGTCATGTGCCTGGCGCTCACCTGGCTCAACCCGCATGTCTATCTCGATACCGTCGCATTGCTCGGCACGATCTCGACCCGATTTCCGGGGAACGAGGCTTCATTTGCGACGGGTGCCATGACGGGCTCCTTCCTGTTCTTCTTTTCGCTCGGCTTTGGCGCGAGGTGGCTGAGGCCGATCTTTGCGAAACCCGCGTCCTGGCGCATTCTGGAAACGCTCATTGCCCTAACGATGTGGATGATCGCCACCAAGCTGCTGCGCGGAGTATGATTTCTGCGGCATATTCATGGACAGTCACACGCCGCTAAGCGTAGGACGATTTCAGCTTCTGCTTTTCGAGCGCTATCGCGGTTCGGAGCCTGACAGAGAAGGAAAACAATCGTGACGCTCTTTACTGGCCTTTCGGCCTTTCCGATTACCCCGACCGATGCTTCCGGACACGTCGATATTGTAGTGTTTGCCCGCCTGCTCGAACGCATCCAACTGGCCGGCGCTGATTCCATCGGGTTGCTCGGTAGTACGGGCGGCTACGCCTTCCTGTCACGCGACGAGCGCCGGCGGGCCGTACAGGCCGCAACAACCAGCGTCGGCGGCAAGATCCCCGTCATCGTTGGGGTTGGAGCGCTGCGAACCGACGAAGCACAGGCATTGGCGCGCGATGCCAAGGCGTCTGGTGCGGATGGGCTGCTGCTGGCCCCCGTATCCTATACTCCACTCACGGAGGAAGAGGTCTATCAGCACTTTGCAGCAGTCGGGGAGGCCGGCGAGCTGCCGCTCTGCATCTACAACAATCCCGGCACGACGAAATTCACATTCAGCGATGGTCTGATTGCCCGCCTGGCAAAGGTGACGAATATCGTGGCGGTAAAGATGCCTCTACCGCAAGGAGGCGATTTCGAGGGGGAGATGGGGCGTCTGCGTCAGGAAACGCCAAAGGGTTTCGCCATCGGCTATAGCGGCGATTGGGGAGCGACAGCCGGGCTGCTGGCCGGCGCCGACGCCTGGTACAGCGTGGTCGCCGGCCTCCTGCCCGCCGAGGCGCTGGCGCTCACACGGGCTGCTCAAGCCGGTGACGCCGCTGAAGCCGAACGGCTCGATCAAAAATTCCAGCCGCTGTGGAGCCTGTTCAAGGAGTTCGGCAGCTTCCGCGTCATGTTTGCGATTGCCGAAGCGCTGGATCTTTGCAGGGTCGATCCCCCGCGCCCGATCTTGCCATTGCCCGTCTCCGAAAAGCCGAGAGTGAGAAGCGCGCTCGATTACATCCTGACTTGATCGAGTTCGATGATGCTCGCTGGGATGCCGCCAAATCCTCATCTGTTTTGCGGCCGGCCTTTCAGATGCCATCTTTGAGCGAGAGATATTCCGTCAAGAAGCCAAATTGATTGAAAACTTCAATGGGTGCCGGGGATGGCATGAAGAAGCTGATAGCCGTCGCGATCCTGTGCGCCTGTCTTATTGCAGGAACACTCTATGCCACTGCTGGTGGCGATTATCCGCCGCTTAGGGATGGTGATCTGATTTTTCAGACATCGACCAGCAATCAATCAAGCGCCATCATATTCGCGACCGGTTCGACCTTTTCGCATATGGGTATCATAAAGAATGACCACGGTACCATCACAGTCATTGAGGCCGCAGAGAAGGTCAAAGAAACGCCGCTAAACGCATGGGTCAGTCGCGGCTTGCTGAAGCGGGCAGCGATATATCGCGATCAGCGCCTCACGCCAGAGATGGCGCAGCGGCTCATATCCTACTCCCGCACGCTTTACGGCAAACCCTACGACCTTTTCTTCTCCTTCAACAACGACGCGATCTACTGCAGCGAATTGCCCTATCTCGCCTACAAGGCCGTAGGTATGGAGATCGGCAAGGTGCAGAAAATATCGGAGCTGAACATCGACAATATGCTTGTCAGAAAGCTGGCCCAGTCGCGATGGAAGCGCGACAGCGAATGCACGGAGCGCGGTTTTGATTTCGATCAGTGCTACCGATATATTCTCAACCAGAGCCTGGTCACTCCGGTCAGCATCGCCAATGATCCAAGTCTCAAGATGATCTATTCGAACTATCCGCTTTGATGGCTATGAGCGTGGGAAAGTCCTGCTGTCCGCTCCGGTCACAGCCAGCATCAAGTCGCGTTGAAGCCCTCATGATAGTCGACGCGTCCCGAGAGCACGGCGCCCCCATTCAGGACCAGCCTCATGAAATACCTGGCAGGCACTCCATCGAGCACCAGGCCGGGATCATTGTCGAAACCGAAACGCTTGTAGTAATCCGGATCACCAAGAACGACGCAGCCTTTGGCATCGATATTCGCCAGACGAGAAAGACCTTCGCGAACAAGCGCACCGCCAATGCCGTGTTTCTGGCGACTAGGCGTCACGGAGAGCGGGCCAAGCCCATACCAGCCGCAATCTTTTCCATCGATCGTAACCGGCGAGAAAGCGATATGTCCGACGACGTCTCCGTCCTCGATCGCCACGAGAGAAATCGTCAGCGCCTCAGCATTGCGAAGAGCATCGACGATTTGCGCTTCGGTTTGACTGCTGTGCTTCATCGAGGCGAAGGCTATCTTCGTTGTACGGCGGATCGCTTCGGCGTCTCCCGGCTGCTCTGGGCGGATTTCCATTATGCATCCTTGTCGGTTGGCGGTCCAATGCTTGCGGGCCTAAAAGCGGCTGCGTATCGCGCGAGCGGACGATAGAAGGTTCTACTTCCGCTTAAATGGCTCCATGCCCTTGCGCGCCAGCTCGTCGGCCCGCTCATTCTCCAGGTGTCCCGCATGGCCCTTGACCCAGTGCAGCGTCACCTTGTGCCTGTTATAGGCTTCGTCCAGCGCCTGCCAAAGCTCGGCATTCTTCACCGGCTTCTTGTCTGCGGTCTTCCAGCCGTTCTTCTTCCAGCCGAAAATCCACTTGGTGATGCCGTCCTTGACGTAGACGCTATCGGTATAGAGATCGACCTCGCATGGGCTCTTCAGGGCTGATAGCGCCGAGATCGCCGCCATCAGCTCCATGCGGTTGTTGGTCGTCTCCGCCTCGCCGCCGGAAAGCTCCTTCTCCACCTCGCCATAGCGAAGCACCGCCCCCCAGCCGCCAGGTCCGGGATTGCCGGAGCAGGCGCCATCGGTAAAAATATCGACGTGCTTCATGCCTTCAGCCCATATTCGGCTGATGAGGCGATCTGGCGATGGAAGCGCAGCTTGCGCAGATACTCGATCGGGTCTTTCTTAGTGACCATCGCGCCGGCCGGGGTCGTCAGCCAATCGTAGAGGCGCGTCAGGAAGAAGCGCAGGGCCGAGCCGCGGGCAAGCGTCGGCAATGCGGCGATTTCGGCCGTGCTCAGCGGCCGCACGCTCTGATAGCCCTCGAGCAGCGCCATGCCCTTGGTGATGTTGTAGGCGTGATCCTTCTCGAAGCACCAGGCATTCAGGCAGATCGAGACATCGTAGGCGAGCTGATCGTTGCAGGCGAAATAGAAATCGATCAGGCCGGACAGCGTATCGCTCAAGAAGAAGACATTGTCCGGGAAGAGATCGGCATGGATGACGCCTTCGGGCAGGTTCTTCGGCCAATGCTTTCCAAGGAAATCGAGTTCGCTGCGGATTTCGTTCTGCAGGCCGGCTTCGACTTCGTCGGCGCGTGCCTCTGATTTTTCCCAGAGCGCCTGCCAGCCCTCGAGCGACAATGCATTCGAGCGACGGATCTCGAAACCCTCGCCGGCAATATGCATGGCGGCCAGTGCCTTGCCGACTTCGCGGCAATGATGCGCTTCGGGCTTGCGCAGCCACATGCCCTCAAGGAAAGAGATCAGGGCGGCAGGACGGCCGGAGAGATGGCCGAGCAATTCGCCGTCGCGGCGCGGCAGAGGCAGCGGGCAGGACAGTCCACGGCTCGCCAGGTGCTGCATCAACCCCAGGAAGAACGGCAGATCGCCCTTGTCGACGCGCTTTTCGTAAAGCGTCAGGATCAGCGGATCGCGGCTCGTGTGCAGCAGGAAATTCGAATTCTCGACGCCTTCGGCAATGCCCTTGTAGGAGAGCAACTCGCCGACATCATATTCGGTCAGGAACCACTTCAAATCGTCTTCGGTAATATCGGTATAAACGGCCACGAAACAGTCCTGAACTTGAGCGCCTTGGGTCGGCTATTCGCCGTTGACGAAAGCCATGTCTGCTGTCGTCAGCTCTATACTGCGAAGCTCGCGATTGACGAGGAAATTCTCGGTTTCCTTCACAGTTTCAGCAAGTTCCACCACGGCATTATAGCGGGCGCGGAACGCTTCGATGATCTCGTTGACGATGACTTCTGGCGCAGATGCACCAGCCGAGAGGCCGACGGTTCTGATATCGCCGATACTGTCCCAGTCGATCTCCGAGGCGCGTTGCACAAGCACCGATTTCTTCGCCCCCGCCCGGAGCGCCACTTCGACGAGACGCTTGGAATTGGAGGAATTCGGCGCGCCGACGACGATGAAGAGATCGCAACCGGGAGCGGCCTCCTTCACCACTTCCTGGCGGTTGGTGGTGGCGTAGCAGATCGAATCGGCAGCCGGTGCAGTCAGATTGGGGAAGCGCTCCTGCAGCCGCGCGATCACGCCGGCGGTATCGTCAACCGAGAGCGTCGTCTGCGTCACGAAGCCGAGATTGTCGGGATCGGCGGGCTCGTAGACGTCGGCATCCTCGACCGTTTCGATCAGCGACACAGCGCCTTCGGGCAGCTGGCCCATGGTGCCGATTACTTCCGGATGGCCGGCATGGCCGATCAGCACGACGTGGCGGCCGAGACGATTGTGGCGCATGGCCTGCTTGTGCACCTTCGAGACCAGCGGACAGGTGGCATCGAGATAGAAGAGATTGCGCGCATCGGCATCGGCCGGCACGGATTTCGGCACGCCATGCGCGGAGAAGACGACAGGCTGGGCGCGATGCTCGGCCGGGATCTCGTCCAGCTCCTCGACGAAGATGGCGCCCTTGGCCTCCAGCCCTTCGACGACATAGCGGTTATGGACGATCTCGTGGCGGACATAAACAGGCGCGCCATAGGCCTTCAGTGCCAGAACGACGATCTGAATGGCGCGGTCGACGCCTGCGCAGAAGCCGCGCGGCCCGCAAAGCCGGATGGTCAAGTCAGGTTTGGAAACAGCTATGTTCATATCTCTTCCGAAATGCGCGACGATGGCTGAGCCATAGATAGGGCTGCCCTGCCGCCTGCTCCATTCAGTACGCATGGTCTTATCCAAAAACCTCTGCGCACTTTTTGGGATCATGCTCTAGCCGAATATTTCATCGAAATGAAGCTATTCTATTGCATGCCTCTATTGTCGGGGTGCGTCTGGATGGCGCTTGCGCCACCAGGATATGGCGACGATCGCTGCCAGCGCCGCTGCCAGCCCATACCAGGTCACCGCATATTGCAGGTGATTGTTCGGCAGATCGACGATGGTGACGCCGCCGATCGGCAGGCCCGCCGGATTGGGCGTCTTGTCGGCGTCGATGAAGAAGGGCAGCACCTTGTCCTTCGGCAAGCCGATGCTGGAGGCCATGGCGTCCAGATCCTTCCAGAAGAAGATGTTCTTGCCGAGATCATTGTCCGGCATGCCGTCGGGCCGGTCGACGAGCTTCGCACGAGCGAGACCGGTAACCGTCTGTTCGCCGGTCAATTCACCCTGCTTGCGCTTTTCGGGGTCCTTCGCCTCGGTGGGAACGAAGCCTCGGTTGACGAAAATAAAGCGGCCATCGTTGAGCTGCAAAGGCGTGTAGATGTGATAGCCGGGATCGCCATCTTGGGTGGCGAGGAAATGCCGCTCCTTGTCGTTGAGGTAATGGCCCGTCGCCGCGACGACGCGATATTCGATATCGCCGCCGGATGCCGCCACGGTCTCGATCGCCGACAAAGGTATGGCGGGTGCATCCTTGCGGGCAGCGATGTCGGCCAGCAGACCTTCCTTCCACTGCAGTCGCTCGACCTGCCAGGTACCGAGCCCGATCAGAATGACGAAGGCAACGAGCAGAAGCAGCGCCTTGGCGATCTGCCACAAGGGATTGGCGCGGCGCACAGGCACTGTGGACTCAGTCACGGTGGACGCGCCCCTCGGCTGCATTATTGCGATATTGCAGGGCGATCAGGATGCCCTTGCACCAGCGCAGGGACAATAGCGAAAGAATGATCGTCAGCGGGGCGAACAGCACTATGTAGACCCAGATCGGCGGCGCATAATTGATCTGCATCCACAAGACCGAACCGATGATGATAAAGCCGACCATCAGGATGACGAAGACCGCTGGCCCATCGCCTGCATCGGCGAAGGCGTAATCGAGATCGCAGGCGGCACAGCGCGGCTTCAGCGACAATAATCCATCGAAGAGCTTGCCTTGACCGCAACGCGGACAACATCCCTGTATGCCGACCTTGAATGGATCGACGGGCGCAAAGAGAGCGCTATCACTATGAGATGTCTTGTCCGACGTCTTGTCTTGCTCTGAGGTCAAAGTTCTGTCTCGATCGGCTGCCATTGCGGGCGAACCTATCGATCTCGCCCCTGTCACTATCAGTAAACACGATGTGCGCGTCCGTCCAATCGAAAAGCGCGGATACGCCGCGCCAGCAGCCCGGGAAAAGCATGCAGAAAGGATTGGATTCATGGCAACCAGCGAAGGCTTGCCTCTTGGTCAGATCATCATTCTCAATGGCGCGCCGCGATCCGGAAAAAGCAGCATCGTCGAGGTGATACAGGCTGATTTCGAGGGCGTGTGGGTCAATCTCGGCGTCGATGCCTATGTGCGGCATATCACGCCTCCACGCTATCGCCCGGGCATCGGCTTGCGTCCCGGCGGCGAGCGCCCTAATCTCGAACCGCTGGTTGCGCGCCTTTATGCCGCACTCTATGCCTCGATCGCCGCGCATAGCCGCATGGGATTGAATGTGGTCGCGGAATTCGGTCATCACGACAGCTATTCGCAACCGCTCGGCATTCTCCCCGATTGCGCCCGGCTTCTGGCAGGGCTGCCCGTTTTATTCGTCGGCGTGCGCTGCCCGCTCGACGTCGTGATGGGGCGGCGGCAGGCGGAGGGACCGGAAAGACAGGGTACTTATGTGAAGGTTGAGGCAGGCATGCCTGTTCCGGCGCCGGTCATTGCCTGGCAGGACCATGTCCATCGGCCCGGCATTTACGATTTGGAAATCGATACGTCGGTGAAAAGCCCGGAGGCCTGTGCGGAGGGAATCCGGCAGTTGCTCGCCAGAGACTTGCCCCATCCGACGGCATTCGAGAAGATTGCCTCAGGGGATTGAGGCGCCAAAACAAAGGCGGGCGCTGAGCACCGCCCCTGCCTTAAAGTGGAATCCAAGTAAATACTGCTGCCGAACCCCTATGGCATGGGCGTTTCAGAGGGGCAGCAATCTGGCAATCATACCGTCGCAGAATCTTGAGACTTGTTACGCCACTGGTTTCAGTCGCAAAATGTGTCGCAGGTTTAGGGGATTTTAGTGACAGTCTCTGTCACCTTATTCCGCTCGAGAGCACGCCATGTCGCGAAGAAGGCAGCCACAATGATCAAAATTGGCTCGATCGTGATCCATTGCTGTGAGTTTGAGCGCATGGTCGCCTTCTGGCAGGAAGCCTTGCACTACGTCCCACGTGAGCCTGTGAGCGATAACTGGGTTGTGCTTCGTGATCCTGAAGGCCACGGCCCGAATGTTTCCTTTCAGGCCCATGATCGAAGTGGCTGGCGGAGAAGCTGGCTGCACCTGGACCTTTATACCGATCGCCAGCAGGAGGAAGTCAATCGTTTGCTGACAATCGGAGCGAAACAATACCCGTGGCGGTATCCGGAAAATGCTGACTATGTGGTTTTGCAAGACCCTGACGGTAATCTTTTCTGTGTAGTGCAAAGGCCGCAAATCTCCTGACTTTCGAACGGCGCAAAAGTCCGGCTAAGATATCGAGCAAAACTCGGGAATTTCGCGACAATCGGAGGGAAGAAAATATGTCATTTGAATCATATGTGGCATTTGTCGCTGCAACTGTCGCTCTGATTATACTACCCGGGCCTAATGTAGCGCTCATCACCGCAAACTCCATCGCCTATGGGCGAAAGTTTGGCTTGATTACCGTCGCCGGTACGAGCACGGCCATGGTTCCACAGCTGATGTTTACAATCCTTGGAATGACGGGTGTCTTGGCGTTAGCTGGAGAGCTTTTTGAATGGATTCGCTGGAGCGGCGTTGCCTATCTCGTATATCTAGGCGTTCAAGCATGGCGCGCGCCTGCTGCTGATCTCACAAAGGTCAAGCCGGAGCCCCGATCAGCAAGGTCGATCTTTCTTCGCGGTTTCCTCGTGTCGTCATCGAATCCAAAGACCTTGCTGTTCTATGGAGCGTTTTTCCCGCAGTTCATCTCTTCGTCTGCCGATGTCGGACCGCAGCTCTTGGCGCTATCTTTTTCGTTTCTCGTGATCGCGTCCGCTCTGGACTGTTGCTGGGCGCTGCTTGCCGATCATCTCCGGTGGTTTCTCGCAACACGCGGATCAATTCGGAATCGGCTTACCGGCTCGTTTTACCTTGCTGCAGCTGCTGGACTGGCGAGCGTGAAGCGCGCTGGATAGTGCCGCGAAAATCCTAAGTTTGTGACAAAATCGGAACCTCTGAATTCTCAGAGGAAAATCTGTCGCAAAACTCGCCCGCAAAGTGAGAGTTTTGCGACAGAAAGCATTCCACATTTCAATTAGAGGCTAACGCCGAGCGCCCGCCTTTGGTTTTCGAAAGATCGATACCGATCAGCCCGCCGCGAGCGGTGCGCCCCAGCTGCCCCAGATGTAGATGCAGAAGAACAGGAACAGCCAGACGACGTCGACAAAATGCCAATACCAGGCGGCGGCTTCGAAGCCGAAATGCTGCTTCGGGGTGAAATCGCCGCGGATTGCGCGGACCAGGCAGACCAGCAGGAAGATCGTGCCGACCAACACGTGGAAACCGTGGAAGCCGGTCGCCATGAAGAAGGTCGCACCATAGATCGAGTTTTTGAACGCGAATGGAGCGTGGGCATATTCATAGGCCTGGACGCAGGAGAACAGCGCGCCGAGCAGCACGGTGAGCGTCAGGCCCTGGATCAGTCCCTTGCGGTCGCCGTGCAGAAGTGCATGGTGAGCCCAGGTGACCGTGGTACCCGACAGCAGCAGGATGATGGTGTTGTAGATCGGCAGGTGCCAGGGATCGAGAACCTCAACGCCCTTCGGCGGAAACTGGCCACCGAGGAAGGCCGTGCGCGATGCCTGGATCGCCTCGTTCGGGAACAGGCTGACATCGAAATAGGCCCAGAACCAGGCGACGAAGAACATCACTTCGGAAGCGATGAACATAATCATGCCGTAGCGCAGATGCAGCGAGACGACTCGGGTATGCGCACCCTCATGCGCTTCCTTGATCGTGTCGGCCCACCAGCCGTACATGACGTAGAGGATCACCGCGAGGCCGATGAAGAAAAGCCAAGGCTGCGCCCAATTGATCCCGAACAAATGCATCGCGCCACCATTCAGGTAACGCATGAAGCAGACACCGCCGAAGGTGATCACGAAGGCCCCGAGGGCCGCGGTAATCGGCCACGCGCTGGGCTCGATGATGTGATAATCGTGTTTTCTCTGATGCACTTCGGCCATATCAGCAATCCCCGAATAACTTTTTCCCATATTGCTTCCGGTCAGACCGAAAAGCACTCTCCATCAAAGTTTCTTTTCCACCGGCTTCGTACCGCCGTCATTGGATGCCACGGGCTTTGCGCCTTCCCGTGGATAATAGGTATAGGATAGTGTCAGCGCGTTGATCGTCTTGGTTTCCGGAGCCTTAGCGATCTCGGGATCGACATAGAAAACCACTGACATCTCGCGCTTTTCGCCGGGCGCCAGATCCGTCTCATTGAAGCAGAAACACTGGACCTTGTTGAAATAGACCCCGGCTTCGAGCGGCGTGACGTTGAAGATCGCCTGGCCGCGCTCCATCTTGTCCGACTTGTTCTCGATCTGGAACTTGACCTCGACCGTCTCACCGATCTTCGGGCTTACAGACTTTTGCAGCGGCTTGAAATCCCATGGCAGGCCCGGTGCGACATTGGCGTCGAAGGAAACCTGGATCTGCTTGTCGAGGATGAGGTTCGACACCTGCTCGACACGCTGCGTCGTGCCGTTATAGCCCGTCACCTGACAGAACATGCGATAGAGCGGCACGGCGGCGGCGCACATGGCGCTCATGCCGACGACGAAGCTCAGGCACATGGCAACGATCATCCCGTTGTTACGGGCGCCGTTCCTCGTGCTTTTTGTGACCTCCCCCTCCATTACGCCTCCTCAAACGTGTCCGGAACCGACCTTGATGATGGTGATTGCGTAGAACAGCACCACCAGACCGGCAAGCACCAGCCCGAGCGCGATGTTGCGCCCTCGCCGTGATTTCTTCTGCGCCTCGGTCAACTTGACGAGCTCGATCATAGCCAGCCTCCGGCACCACCCGACACCAGCACCGCAACGAGCCGGTCGATCAGCAGCGCGGAAAAGATCGCAAAGAGATAGAAAATGGAAAAGCCGAAGAGCTTCTTTGCCGGCACCATCTTCACGTCGTCATCGGCCATGCGCCAAACGGCGATGGAACAGTGCACGAAGATTACGCCGAGCATCGCTGCAACGACGCCATAGCCGAAGCTCGCAAAGCCCATGAAAGCCGGCACGACACCGAAGATGGCGGTCAGCACCGCATAGACGACGATCTGATTCTTCGTTGTCGGGATGCCGGAGGCATTCGGCATCATCGGTACGCCAACAGCCTCGTAGTCCCCCATCTTGAAGAGTGCCAGTGCCCAGAAATGGGCCGGCGTCCAGAGAAAGATGATGAGGAAAAGCACGATGCTTTCCATCGGCACGGTGCCTGTCACGCAAGCCCAGCCGATGACGGGCGGAAATGCGCCGGCCGCACCGCCGATAACGATGTTCTGCGGCGTCGAACGCTTCAGCCACATCGTGTAGACGACGGCATAGAAGAAAATCGTGAAGGCGAGAATGCCGGCGGAAAGCCAGTTGATCGCAAGACCGAGGATCGCGACCGAAAAGCCCGACAGCACGAGGCCGAAGGCCAGCGCTTCCGATGGATTGATACGGCCCGAAGGTATGGGCCGGCTCTTGGTGCGGGTCATGACAGCATCGATATCGGCGTCATACCACATGTTCAGGGCGCCGGATGCGCCCGCGCCGACCGCAATGCAGAGGATGGCGATGAAACCGAGAACGGGGTTGATATGGCCGGGAGCCAATACGAGGCCGGTAAAGGCGGTAAAGACGACCAGCGACATCACGCGCGGCTTCAGGAGCTCGAAATAATCGCGCGCACCCGCTTCCGACAGGCCGGTTTCGCCTTGCTTCGCGAGCGCTTCGTGATTGTCGATGACCGTCATTCTTTCTTCCAATTATCCGTTGAACCGGACGCCGCTTATCACGGCGTCCGGAAATGAGCTACTTGATGCGCGGCAGCTCTTCCCACTGGTGGTGAGGCGGCGGCGACGACAGCTGCCACTCGAGCGTGGTTGCGCCCTCACCCCAGGGATTATCGCCTGCGACGCGCTTCTTTGCGAAGGCATCTATAACGCCCCAGAAGAAGAAGCAAAGGCCAACGGCTGCGACATAGGAGCCGATGGAGGAGACGAAGTTCCAGCCGGCATAGGCATCCGGATAGTCGATGTAGCGGCGCGGCATGCCCGCACGACCCAGGAAGTGCTGCGGGAAGAACACCATGTTCACACCGACGAAGGTGATCCAGAAGTGCCAGTTGCCGATCCGCTCGTTGTACATGTAGCCGGTCATCTTCGGGAACCAGTAGTACCAGGCGGCGAAGATGGCGAAGACGGCGCCAAGCGACAGAACATAGTGGAAGTGTGCCACAACGAAGTAAGTCGCATGCAGTTCGCGGTCGAGGCCGGCATTGGCAAGCTGGACGCCGGTGACGCCGCCGAGCGTGAACAGGAAGATGAAGCCGAGTGCCCAGATCATCGGCGTGCGGAACTCGATGGAACCGCCCCACATCGTCGCGATCCACGAGAAGACCTTAACACCAGTCGGAACCGCGATGACCATCGTCGCGAAGACGAAGTAACGCTGCGTGTCGAGCGACAGGCCGGTCACATACATGTGGTGGGCCCAGACGACGAAGCCGACGGCGCCGATCGCGACCATGGCGTAGGCCATGCCGAGATAACCGAAGATCGGCTTGCGCGAGAAGGTCGAGATGATGTGGCTGATCATGCCGAAACCGGGCAGGATCAGAATGTAGACTTCCGGATGGCCGAAGAACCAGAAGAGGTGCTGGTAGAGCAGCGGATCACCGCCGCCTTCCGGCGCAAAGAAGGTCGTGCCGAAATTGCGGTCGGTCAACAGCATGGTGATGGCGCCGGCGAGAACCGGGAGTGACAGAAGCAGCAGGAATGCGGTGATCAAAACCGACCAGGCAAACAGCGGCATCTTGTGCAGCGTCATGCCGGGAGCGCGCATGTTCAGGATCGTGGTGATGAAGTTGATCGCACCGAGGATCGACGAAGCGCCCGCAATATGCAGCGCGAATATGACCAGATCAATCGCCGGGCCGGGATGGCCGACCGTGCCTGACAGTGGCACATACATCGTCCAGCCGCCGCCCGCGCCGTAAGCGCCTGCCGGGCCTTCGACGAACATCGAGAGGATGAGCAGCAGGAAAGCCGGAACGAGCAGCCAGAAGGAGATGTTGTTGAGGCGCGGGAAAGCCATATCCGGCGCGCCGATCATGATCGGCACCATCCAGTTGGCAAAGCCGCCGATCATCGCCGGCATGACCATGAAGAAGATCATGATCAGCGCGTGGGCGGTGACGAAGACGTTGTACATCTGCTTGCCGCCATCGATGGCGGCATCGCCCGAAAAGCCATAGACCATCGACGCCAGACCGCTGAAGATCTGGATGCCGGGCTCCTGCAACTCCATGCGGATGGCAACGGAGAGGAGGAAGCCGATCACGCCCGCAAAGATCGCGAAGATCAGATAGAGCGTGCCGATGTCCTTGTGATTCGTCGAAAACAGCCAACGTTCGGCGAAAGTCTGCTTGTGTGCGTGATGATCGTCGTGCGCGTGGGCGTCGTGAAGATCATGCGAGTGATCGTCGTGTGCCTTGGATCCAGCCATTGTTCCTACCCTCTTACTTCGCCGTGTTTTCCGCGACCTTGACGGTCGTCGGTTGATCGACGGCGGCCATCAGAGCCTTGTTCGCCTTGCCGACATCGGTTGCAGCAGCGGCAAGCCACTGCTTGTACTGATCGTCGGAGACGACACGGATGGCGATCGGCATGAAAGAGTGATCCTTGCCGCAGAGCTCGGAACACTGTCCATAGTACAGGCCTTCGCGGTCGGCATTGAACCAGGTTTCGTTCAGACGGCCCGGAATGGCGTCAATCCTGACACCAAATGCAGGCAAGGCGAAGGAATGGATGACGTCGGTCGGTGCGGCAGTGATGAGAAGGCGCACGTTCTTGCCGACGGGAACGACCATTTCGTTATCGACGGCGAGCAGCCGCGGATATTTCGACTTGTCGTCCTTGCCGGCGGCGGCGCGGTCCTGCTCCTTCAGCATGAAGGAATCGAAGGCGAGCGGCGCCGCGCCACTGCCCTCATATTCATAATTCCACTGCCATTGCGTCGCCGTCGCCTTGACGGTGACATCCGTCTTTTCCGGGAAGGTCAGCTGATCGGTCAGAAGATTGAAGGAGGGAATAGCCAGGAAGAGAAGAATGAGGACCGGTCCGATGGTCCAGATGACTTCGACCAGCGTGTTGTGGCTCGTCTTGGACGGAACCGGGTTCTTGGACGCCCGGAACTTGACCATGACCACCACCAGCAGGACCAGAACAAGCAGCGTGATCGGAATGATAAACCAAAGCGTGTATGCCTCAAACCAGCGGATTTGATGCATGTTGCCGGTTGCCGCCTGCTGCATACCGGTTTCCCAAGGTCTCGGCTGATCGGCGTAGCTACCCGTCGCAAAAAGCAGACAGATCATAGCCGCCAGAGCCGCGTAAGCTCTTTTCATCACGATGTCTCTCCCTCCAGCGTTTGATCCCAGATCTTCCTCAAACGCAGTATCCCTACAATCCATTGCGCTTCAAACCACAGTTTGGGGTGCTCCGCAACAACTCACGACATTTGTTAGTGCGGCATTTTTGCGCGAATATCCCCCCATGCTTGTCGCGGACATGACAAGCATTTCATCATCATACGAAAAATTGCATCGCGGTCCATGGCGCCGCCGGGACAAAATGGAGTAGACGTCGTATTTCCGCCGTAGTCGGTTGGAATCCAGCAGCCGGGGCTTTTCATTTGCCGGCCTGGGCTTCAACAATAGCGGCACTGATTCGAATCTAGAGGTTTCCATGGGTTTTCGTTCCCTCGCCCGGCTTTTGCTCGTTACCGGCAGCGTCGCTGCCGCAGTTGCCGCACCCGCATGGGCGCAGCAGGGCCAGCAGACTCAGCCGCCGGCGCAGCAGACCCAACAGTTGCAGCCGGACCAGCCGGGCCAGCAGCAGCCGCATACGCAGCAAGTTCCGACCAGCCAGGTTCCGCAACCGCCGGGTACGGTCCGGTCCAGCCACGGTGCATGGTCCGTCGTTTGCGACAAGCCGGCAGGTGCCGCGACCGAGCAGTGTGCGCTGATGCAGAACGTGATCGCCGAGGATCGTCCGGAAATCGGTCTGTCCGTCGTCGTGCTGAAGACGGCTGACCGCAAGTCCAAGATCCTGCGCGTGCTGGCGCCGCTCGGCGTGCTGCTGCCAAACGGTCTCGGCCTCAATATCGACGGCAAGGATATCGGCCGCGCCTATTTCGTGCGCTGCTTCTCCGACGGCTGCTACGCCGAAGTCGTGCTGGAGGACCAGTTGCTGAAGACGCTGCGCAGCGGCGCCACGGCAACCTTCATCGTCTTCCAGTCGCCGGAAGAAGGCATCGGCATCCCTGTGGATTTGAAGGGCTTTGCGGACGGCTACGACGCCCTTCCCTGACCGGATGGGCTTGCTCTTGCGCGGTGCGAAGCCTACATCGGCTCTGAACGGAGCACCTGATCCATGAATACCGATCTCCTTACACTTTTCGATGCCGATGAAGCCAAGCTGCGCGGCATCGTTGCCGAAGCTCTTTCCGGCGCCGATGACGGCGAGCTCTTCGTCGAGCATGTCCAGGCGGAATCGCTCACATTCGACAACGGCCGGATGAAGGGTGGCAGCTTCAATACCGAGCAGGGCTTCGGCCTTCGCGCCGTCGCCGGCGAAGCGGTGGGCTATGCCCATGCGGGTGATCTTTCCGAGGCTGCATTGAAGCGCGCCGCCGATGCGGTGCGCGCGGTGACATCGGGCTATGCCGGCTCCTACGCGGCCGCGCCCCAGCGCACCAACAAGGTGCTCTATGGCGACGAGAACCCGATCGGCACGCCGAGCTTCGAGGAGAAGGCAAAGCTCCTGCAGCGGATCGACAGCTATCTGCGCGACAAGGACGCCAAGGTCCGCCAGGTGACGGCATCCATCGCCGCAAGCTGGCAGGTGGTCGACATTCTGCGCGCTGACGGTCATCGCGTTCGCGATGTGAGGCCGATGACGCGTGTCAATATCTCCGTGATCGTGGGTGACGGCGACCGGCAGGAATCCGGCTCCTTCGGCACCGGCGGCCGGATCGGCTTCGGAGATTTCGTCACAGAAGACAATTGGCACCACGGCGCCGACGAGGCCTTGCGTCAGGCGCTTGTCAATCTGGAGGCGAGCGAGGCGCCTGCCGGTACGATGGACGTCGTGCTCGGCTCCGGCTGGCCGGGCGTCATGCTGCACGAAGCCGTCGGGCATGGGCTCGAAGGCGACTTCAACCGCAAGAAGACATCGGCCTTCGCCGGCCTGCTTGGCCAGATGGTGGCCGCTCCCGGCGTCACCGTCGTCGATGACGGCACGATCGAGAACCGCCGTGGCTCGATTACGGTCGACGACGAAGGCACGCCTTCGGCCTATAATGTCCTCATCGAGAACGGCAAGCTGGTCGGCTACATGCAGGACCGGCAGAATGCCCGGCTGATGGGCATGAAGGCGACCGGCAACGGCCGCCGCCAGGGCTATGCCCATACGCCGATGCCGCGCATGACCAACACCTATATGCTCGGCGGCGACAAGACGCCGGAAGAAATCATCGCCTCGGTGAAGAAGGGCATCTATGCCGTCTCCTTCGGCGGCGGTCAGGTGGATATCACCTCAGGCAAATTCGTCTTCGGCTGCACCGAAGCCTATCTCATCGAGGACGGCAAGGTCGGCGCGCCGATCAAAGGTGCAATGCTGATCGGCAATGGGCCGGATGCGATGAAGCGCGTTTCGATGATCGGCAACGACATGAAGCTCGATACCGGCATCGGCAATTGCGGCAAGGCAGGGCAATGGGTTCCGGTCGGCGTCGGCCAGCCGCATCTGAGGATGGACCAGATCACGGTGGGCGGCACCAAGACCTAATCGTTCTTGAGGCGCTTATCACGCCTCGGGACGAAAACGCCATTTGCGCTCCACCGCAGCCGTCAAGTCCAGGCCGTTGCGATGCGCGAATAAGAGAATGTGGCCGAGCACATCGGCCGTTTCGTCGGCAAGTGCGGTTGCCAGTTCCGCATCGCTCATGCCCTTGCGCCGTCCACGGCCGGTGACCTTGTTCCAGATCTGGATCAGCTCGCCCATCTCCTCCTGAAGTTTCAGCACGAACCAATCGTCGTCACGCTCCATGCCGTTATCGGCGGCGTAGCGTGCCGAAGCCATTTCGAATTGCTCCATCAGTTCTTTCAGCATCGAAATCGTTCCCTTTATGTTCTAGATATCAATGAACGATTCCCGCCAAAAAGTCGAGCCGGCGGAGATCGCTCCGCCGGCTCGCGTTTATCCAATTCAAGATTATGCTCAGCCCTTGCTTGGTAGCAGCATGCAATCGAAGTCCTTCCGCTTCAAAGCGGAGCAAGCCGAACTCGCATCGTCACGGCTTGCAAAGCCGGTGAAGCGGGCGCGATAGACCGTGCTGGCACCCTTGCCGACGGCCTCGGTATAGGGCGAGGCATTGGCGAGCGCATTGCCGGCCTTGGACTTCGCTTCCGAGAGAAGATCCTTTGCAGCCTGGGCGGTCGGCGTCGCGGCGATCTGCACCTGCCAGCTTCCGGATACGACCGGCTTGCTGGCGGTTGCCGTCTGCTTGTTATCGACCAGGATCTCGTCCATCGCAGCCGGGCGATCCATGGGCACGGTGACGTTCGAGGCGGCAGCGAATGCCATCGGAACGACCTCCGCGCGTTTGCGCGGGGTGGCTGCGGTGGTCTGCGTATCGACATCCACGGCAACATCGTCCGATGCAGACGCCACTTCGACCTGCTTGGCCATCTTGCCACCGCCGACGCTCGCCATCAGGCGCGATGTCGCGGCGGGGGCTGCCTTGGGCACATAGCGGTCCAGCAGCGACGCCATCATCGCATCGCGGCCACGCGCGGTAGCGCCGCCCATGACGACGCCGATCACGCGGCGATTGCCCTGGCGCACGGCGCTGACGAGGTTGAAGCCGGAGGCATTGGTATAGCCGGTCTTGATACCGTCCATGCCTTCATAGCGATACATCAGATTGTTATGGCCGCGCACGTAATGGCCGCGGTAGTTAAAGCTCGTCTGCGAGAAGAGCCGGTATTCCTGGGGATAGTTGTTGATGAGCGCGACGGCAAGCGTCGACATATCTCGCGCTGTCGTCCACTGCTGCATGTTCGGAAGGCCCGAGGCATTCAGGAAGGTGGTGCGGCGCATGCCGAGTTCGCGCGCCTTCTGCGTCATCATCCGCGCAAAGCCGCTTTCGCTGCCGCCAAGCGCTTCCGCCATGGCGGTGGCGGCATCGTTGGCAGACTTGATGATCATGCCATCGACGGCTTCGCGGACGGTCACCGTACCACCGGGCTTGAGACCCAACTTGGTGGGCGGCTTGGCAGAGGCGAAACGCGAAACCGGGATCCTGGTATTCCAGCTCAGCTTGCCGCGATGGATCGCCTCGAAGGTCATGTACAGCGTCATCATCTTGGTCAGCGATGCCGGATGGTTGAGGTCATCCGCATTGCTGGATGCCAGCACGTTGCCGGTCTTTGCATCCATGATGAAATAGGCGCTGCCAGCGAAGCTCGCCACGGGAGCGCTCAACAGCAAGACGGCCGCAGACAAAGCCATCAGAAGTCGTTTCATAATTGTCCCCAACCGAAAGAATGCCGACACACCGCATCAATCCCTGTATGATTTTGCGACAAAAAGCCTGATACCGGTGCGATATTGAGGCAACAGCCTCGATAGTTCTCCAATTTTGCCTTTCCTGGTAAAATAAGCATTAACGCATTGGAAATTATGACAAAGATTCAGTAAGGTTTAACGGGGATGCGCTACAGCGTTGACATTGGTCAACCGGGTCGAGCCGCATGGAACAGGGCATCAAGGTCCGCCTCAAGCGCACGATGATCTCAAGCGGACTGGAAGCTGCCGCAATCTTGAAGGGTGCGGGGCTGATGCGCGACGTTGCCGGCCTCGGCACTATCTTCACCCTTCATCACGTCCGCCCTGCCCTCCCCCGCCGTTTTGCGCCCAATGCGCATCTGGAGGTCTCGCCCGACTTTCTCGATCAGGCGATCGTCCGGCTGAAACAGGACGGTTACGAGTTCATTGCACTCGACGCTCTTCCGTCACGGGCAAACGAGGCTGCCGGCAGACTACCCTTCGTCGCCTTCACGCTCGACGACGGCAACCGGGACAATCTCGATTATGCCCTGCCGATCTTTGCGCGCCACAATGTGCCTTTCACCGTCTTCGTCGCCCAGGGGCTTTCGGAGCGAACCCATAGCATATGGTGGGAGACGCTGGCTGAACTGCTTGGCCGGCTGGATCGGGTGACATTCGATTTCGGATCGGGAGACGAGTTTCTGCCGCTCGGCAAAGACAGCCAGAAGCATGCCGCATTCGCCCGCTTCGCCGCTTTCGTCCACAGCGACGAAGAAAGCGAAGCCGTCGGCCGGATCGATGAGCTTGCCCGGCGTAATGGCCTGGAACCACTCGACATCGTCCGCGCATCGATCATGGATCGGAACGAATTGCGGCAGCTGGCACGCCATCCCCTTGCCTCGCTCGGCGCTCATACGGTGAGCCATCGGGCATTGGCAAGGCTCCCCGAGGCGGAGGCGGCCGCGGAAATAGCACTCTCCGCCGATTATGTCGCCGACATCACCGGAAAGCGGCCCACCACAATCGCCTACCCCTATGGCACGAACGAAGCCGCCGCGCCGCGCGAAGGTCGGCTTGCGGCAGAGCTTGGCTTTTCTGTCGGCGTCACCACGCGCCCCGGCACGATCACGACGACAAACGGCAATGCACCGCTGCTGCTGCCGCGGCTATCGCTGAACGGCCATTACCAGAAGCCCCGCTATGCGTCGGCACTTGCATCCGGCATCCCCATGCGGCTGATGGGGCGCCGGGAGCCTGCATAAGGTTTACGGATACATCCGCACCTTTTGCCAGGCGCCTTCAGGCATATCGCGACGAAATTCGATACGATCGTGCAGGCGGAACTGGCGGTCGTGCCAAAATTCGATCGACAGCGGCCGGATGCGGAATCCGGACCAGTAAGGCGGGCGCGGAATATCGCCGATCGCGTAACGGGCGGTATATTCGGCGACGGCCTTTTCCAGCGCGAAGCGGCCCTCCAGCGGTCGCGACTGCTTTGAAGCCCATGCCCCGATGCGGCTGCCGCGAGGCCTTGTCTTATAATACTCGTCGGCTTCCTTATCGCTCACCACTTCAACCAGGCCACGCAAACGCACCTGGCGGCGCAGCGACTTCCAGTGGAAACACATGGCGGCTTTCTTCTGGGAAAGAATTTCTTGGCCTTTCTGGCTCTCGAAATTTGTATAGAATACGAATCCGTCGCTATCGAAACCTTTCAGAAGAACCATGCGGACATTTGGCAAACCATCCTTATCCACCGTTGCCAGCGCTACCGCATTCGGATCGTTCGGTTCGGTGGTCTCCGCCTCACGCAGCCAGGACGCAAAGAGACTGAAAGGTTCATTCTGCTCGGTGAAGTCACCGCTTGTTAACTCGTTTTCCGACATATTAATTCAAAAGCTCCGCAATTCCTAATAACCGCCGGCCTCTCTGGCTGGCCAAGAAGTTCGGGTGGAAGTCATAGCAAAGTCGATCGTTCATACAAAGCGCAAGCTTGCAAAAGGCGTGACGATGGCTGTCGCCCTCATCTCCCTTTTCACCCTTGGCGGCTGCGTCGGCGGCGGCATGGACTACCTGAGCTCGGCCAAAGTGGATCGCAGCGTATCGACGGGAACCGTGCCGACGGCACCGGTGACAGCGGACAGCATCTCCGACGAGACCACGGTGCGCAATGCCGTCACCTCGGCGGATCTCAATAAGCTCAACGGACAGCCTATACCCTGGGCAAACACCTCGACCGGCAGCGCCGGCGTCATCGACACGATTGTCGAAAGCAATGCATCCGGCGTGGTCTGCCGCCAATTCCGCACGAGCCGGCATTCCTATCAGGGCGTTGCCAACTTCTCCGGCAGGACTTGCCTTGTCGGCCTCGGCGAATGGCAGTTGCTGAGCTTCCAGCAGGCAGGCTGATCGCCTTTCTCCTGTTTCCATCGCCTCCAAAACATTTTTGCTTCCGTACGCGTGATGTTGACATCTGCGCTCTCCGTCCGACTGCGATTTTGGCACCGCCTGTTAGCGATTGGCTAACCATGCCCCGAAATGGGGATCTGCTGCCCCTCTCCGCCGTAACGCCTGATTAGCAACTCTTCCCGCAGGATCGGCTCATCGGCGCATCACCCTTGCCTCCCATGACAGGAGGCGGGACGGCGAAGCGCTATCAATTGGTTCTTTGCTTGGGGTGCCGCGATGGGGCTGGGCACACCCACGAATGATGGCGGGAAAGATGCGGGATCCGTATAAGGTGCTGGGCGTTAGGAAGGATGCAGGGGCGGACGAAATCAAATCCGCCTGGCGCAATCTGGCAAAGACTGCTCATCCCGATCACAATCCTGGCGATCCGACGGCATCGGAGCGATTTGCCGAAATCGGCCGTGCTTACGAGACGTTGAAGGATCCCCAGAAGCGCAGCCGTTACGATCAGATCGCGCGTATGGCCGAGGCGAAGGGCCAGAGCCAGGAACAGACGATCATACAGCAGCGGCAGGCGGCACGGGAGGCCGCCGAACGAGCCAAGGCCGCGCGTGCCAATGCCGACAAGATCATGGAAGAGCTCGCCCGGGCCAATGCCCGCAAGGCAGCAGCCTCGGCGGCATCCGGCCAACATGGTAATGCCGCCGAATCGCCGGAAGATATGGTCGAGCGTATTTTCGGAGTGAAGACCGGCCAGGCGCAGCAGGCACAAGCCACGGCTGATGTCGGCGCACAACAGGCGGAAAAGCCGCGGGAACAGCCCACTACCGCAGCATCGGAAGAGCTGCAGATGGAAGAAGAGCAGTACGCAGCGGTCTCCGCGTCGGCCGGCTCGCGCTCGGCCTTCGGCATCCTCGGCTCCCTGGTGCGGCGCATCACGGGCGGCACTGTACCCGAAAAGCCACCGGAAAAAACCCCGGAGGTCGCTGCCGAAGCCACGGTGACGCTCGACGACATGCTGAAGAGCCGTTGGATCATCGTGCCGCTGCCCGATGGCCGCGAGGCGCGCTTTCAGGCAACGACGGATATCTCCAACGGTCAGGTGCTGCACCTCAAGGGCCAGGGGCTGAAACTGCATGGCATGCTGCGCGGCGATGTCGCCGTCACTGTGCATCTGTCGACCGACGGGCGCTTCACGCTCGAGGGCAGCGATGTGCGCACCATATTGCCCGTCAGCATCGAAAATGCGGTCCTTGGCTGCGAGACAACCGTCGAGGGATTGAACGGGCCGGTCCGGATCACGGTGCCGGCATGGTCCGGTTCGGATCAGATCATTCGCATTTCCGGTGAGGGATTGCCGGACGGCAATGGCGCAAAAGGCGATCTCATTGTCGAATTGCGGCTGATGCTCTGGGAAAAACCCGACGACAAGGTCACGGATCTCATGCGGAGTATGCGCGAAGGGCTTTTCCTGTGAAATTTTGGTGACAACAGCACCCTTTGTTACGATCCCTAACAGTTGATGATCTTTACGATGCTTGAACCGGGGGTCGGCCTATGCCATAGGCAGGTTCATCTAAAGTTCAAGGGAGCATAATATGGCTCAAGCCACTGGCCTCATGGCAGGCAAACGCGGCGTCATCCTCGGCGTAGCAAACAACCGTTCGATAGCGTGGGGTATTGCCAAGGCCTGCTCGGATGCCGGAGCCGAAATCGCATTGACGTGGCAGGGCGATGCCCTGAAGAAGCGCGTCGAGCCGCTCGCTCAGGAGCTCGGCGCCTTCATGGCCGGCCATTGCGACGTGACCGAGCCGGCAACGATCGATGCCGTCATGGACACGCTCGAGGCGAAATGGGGCAAGATCGATTTCGTCGTGCACGCCATCGCGTTCTCCGACAAGGACGAGCTGACCGGCCGTTATCTCGATACCAGCCGTGACAATTTCACGAAGACGATGGACATCTCCGTCTATTCCTTCACGGCGGTTGCGCAGCGTGCCGAGCGAATCATGAATGACGGCGGCTCCATGATCACCCTCACCTATTACGGTGCCGAGAAGGTCATGCCGCATTACAACGTCATGGGTGTTGCCAAGGCCGCTCTCGAAGCAAGCGTGCGCTACCTCGCAGTCGATCTCGGCAGCCGCGGCATTCGCGTCAACGCGATCTCGGCAGGCCCGATCAAGACACTCGCAGCCTCTGGCATCGGCGATTTCCGCTACATCCTGAAGTGGAACGAGTACAACGCGCCGCTGAAGCGGACCGTCACGATCGACGAAGTCGGCAATTCCGCCCTCTATCTGCTGTCGGATCTGTCGACGGCCGTGACCGGCGAAATCCATCACGTCGATTCCGGCTACCATACGGTCGGCATGAAGGCCGTGGACGCGCCCGACATTTCCGTCGCGAAGGACTGACCAACAGGAATCTGACCGTGTCGCCCATCCTCTATGTGATACGCCACGGTCAGACCGACTGGAATGCCGAGCGCCGGCTGCAAGGGCAGAAGGATATCGATCTGAATGCCATCGGCCGCGAACAGGCGCGGCAGAACGGCATCGATCTTGCGGAAATCCTTGCCTTCGAAAACATCCCCTTCGATTTCGTCGCAAGCCCGTTGCGGCGCACCCGCGAAACCATGGAAATCGTTCGTCAGGCCATGGGCCTGCCGCCCAAGGACTACAGCACCGACGACCGATTGGTCGAGGTGTCCTTCGGGGCCTGGGAAGGCTTTACCCTCAAGGAATTGAAGGCGACCGAGCCTGACCGTCTTGCCGAGCGCAAGGCCAACAAATGGGATTTCATCCCGCCCGGCGATGATGCCGAAAGCTACGAAATCCTCTCCTGGCGCGTTGGCGCCTGGCTGACGTCCATCGACCGCCCGACAGTCTGCGTCACCCATGGCGGCGTCATACGCACGCTGTTTCGCCTGATCGGGGATGTCGAAAAGGAAGAGGCGGCCGAAATCCCCATCCATCAGGACCAGATCCTGAAAGTCGGTCCGGAAATGAAGATTATCGGCTGGATGTAACGCGGTGGGGATGCGGACGAAAACTTGGACCACCAGGAGGTAGTTCATGTATTCCTACGCAGACAGACTTCGCGCAGTGGAGCTTTATCTCAAGCTCGGCAAGCGGGTTAAGGCGACTATCCGGCAGTTGGGTTATCCGACCAAGAACGCCCTGAAGAGCTGGTACCGCGAGTACGAGCAGCATCTCGACGTGCGGGTTCGCAGCGTGGCTCGAGCGCCGAAATTTTCTGAGGCCGAGAAGCAGGCGGCGCTTGACCACTACCGCACTCACGATCGCTGTATCTCTTCAACGATGAGAGCGTTGGGCTATCCAGGTCGGGGGACTCTGACGGCATGGGTTCGAGAGGCGTTTCCGGAGGCGAGGACTTCGATGACTGGTCGATCCTGGCGTCCGGCCTATCCCGAGGCCTTGAAGCAGGTTGGTGTCATCGGGCTTTGCAGTGGAGAGGAAAGTGGCCAACAAGTAGCCGACCGGCTAGGCGTATGCAGACCGACGTTGTACAACTGGAGAAATCAGCTACTCGGTCATGAGGCTGCCTCATCGATGAAACGCCGCAAAACCTCTGCACCGGCACGTGAGCGCGAGGAACTCGAGCGACAGCTTGAGGCCCTCCAACGCGATGTCCGCCAATTGCAGCTCGAGCATGATCTGCTGAAGAAGGCCAATGAACTCCTAAAAAAAGGCCTGGGCGTCGATCTGCAACTCCTGAGTAATCGGGAGAAGACACAGCTGGTTGACGCCCTCAAAGATATCTATCGATTGCCAGAACTGCTTGTGCAGTTGGGAATTGCGCGAAGCTCCTACTTCTACCATCGCGCCCGAGCGAACCTGGAAGACAAGTACGTCACCATCCGTCGCAGCCTGGCGGAAATCTTCGAGAGCAACCATCGCTGCTACGGCTATCGTAGACTGCAGGCGTCTCTGGCCAGGCAGAGTGTGACAATCTCGGAAAAGGTTGTGCAGCGATTGATGAAACAGGAGTGCCTGGTCGCCGCCAGACCACGGCGACGGCGTTTTGGCTCGTACTTGGGAGAAATCAGTCCTGCACCTGAGAACCTGATCAACCGCGACTTCCATGCAAAAACACCGAACGAGAAATGGCTCACGGACATCACCGAATTCCAGATCCCAGCCGGTAAAGTGTATCTCTCGCCTATCATAGATTGCTTCGATGGCATGGTGATCAGTTGGTCGATTGGAACGCAACCTGATGCTGGGCTAGTCAACACGATGCTGGACGCCGCTATTGACACAGTTACCGATGCCGAAGGCGGAACAATCGTCCATTCGGATCGTGGAGCGCATTATCGCTGGCCCGGCTGGCTCACTCGGATCAGCGATGCGAAGCTGGTTCGTTCAATGTCCCGCAAGGGCTGTTCACAGGATAATGCAGCGTGCGAAGGCTTCTTCGGCCGATTGAAAACGGAACTCTTCTACCCTCGAGACTGGAAGAGCATCACAATCGAGCAGTTTGTCCGCGAGGTTGATGCCTACATCCGATGGTACAATGAAAAGCGCATCAAATTATCACTGGGCTCACGCAGTCCAGTCGAATATCGAGAAAGCCTTGGCCTAACTGTATAAATTAGTCCAACTTTTTATCCGCATCCCCGGTTTGGGATTAGGCCGAGGACCGTTATTTCGGAGAACGCTTAAAATCGATCAATCGAAAGCTCTGGATTTCACCCGAGCCGGGTGAGTGCCTGGCGAAGCTTGGGTTTATTGGACGATATCCAGATCGTTGACGACGCGCTTGCCGTCGACTTCCGTATAGAAGACCACGACCTTCACACCAGCCTGGAGGCCGCTGAAATCGAAATCCTCCGGCACCTGATAGCTCTTGCCGTCATCCAGCGTGATATTGAAGTTCTTCGCATCGACCTTCTTGATGACGGCCTCGACATCCGCGCTCTCAGCAAAACCAGCGACAGGAGCAAGCAGGCTTGCCGTGGCCAAAAGCGTCGCTACAAAAAAGCGCATCGTCGTTACCCTTCAGGTCAATTTGATTGTGATTTCTTATGCGATGCAGAAAACACGTCGAATATGGCAGAAGTTGCCCCCAATAGTGGCTTGGCTCGCCCAATTGGTGAATGCATCGTCACAATCCACAATTCGGATTAATCTTTGTTTACCATGCCGATGCTTGAGGAGGAAAAAGGCTCAGCGCCGTTTCCGAGGCAACTGAAAGAAAGATTTTGTCTTGTCGGCATTTTGGCCTATGAGTGGGCCGCAATTGCAAGTGACAAGACGCGGCCTGCCGTCAGGCTGCGCTAATCCGGTCGTTTTACATGTCGCATAATACATTCGGTCACCTCTTCCGCGTCACCACCTGGGGCGAAAGCCACGGCCCGGCGCTCGGCTGCGTCGTCGACGGCTGCCCTCCGGGCCTCCGTTTCAAGCTGCAGGACATTCAGACCTGGCTCGACAAGCGCAAGCCGGGGCAATCGCGCTTCGTCACGCAGCGGCGCGAGGACGATCTCGTGAAGGTTCTGTCGGGCGTCATGCTCGATGAGGACGGCGAGACGATGATCTCGACCGGAACGCCGATCTCGATGCTGATCGAGAATACCGACCAGCGTTCGAAGGATTATGGCGAAATCGCCCGACGCTATCGTCCCGGCCATGCCGACTATACCTATGACGTCAAATACGGCATTCGCGACTATCGTGGCGGCGGCCGCTCCTCGGCCCGCGAGACAGCAGCGCGTGTTGCCGCCGGCGGCATCGCCCGTCTCGTCGTGCCCGGCGTGACCATCCGTGGCGCGCTGGTGCAGATCGGCAAGCATAAGATCAACCGTGCCAATTGGGACTGGGCTCAGGTCGACCAAAATCCTTTCTTTGCACCTGATCCGGAAATCGTGCCGGTGTGGGAAGAGTATCTCGACGGCATCCGCAAGGCCGGCTCCTCGGTCGGGGCCGTTGTCGAGGTCGTGGCCGAAGGCGTGCCCGCCGGTCTCGGCGCGCCGATCTACGGCAAGCTCGATCAGGACATCGCCTCGCTGCTGATGTCGATCAACGCCGTCAAGGGCGTCGAAATCGGTGAAGGCTTCGCATCCGCAGAACTGACCGGCGAAGAAAATGCCGACGAAATGCGCATGGGCAATGACGGCAAGCGTATCTTCCTCTCCAATCACGCAGGCGGCATTCTGGGCGGCATATCCACCGGCGAGCCGGTGGTCGCGCGCTTCGCCATCAAGCCGACCTCGTCGATCCTGACGGAGCGTCAATCGATCGATGCCGATGGCCGCAATGTCGATGTGCGCACCAAGGGCCGCCACGATCCATGCGTCGGCATTCGCGCCGTGCCGATCGGCGAAGCCATGGTTGCCTGCGCCGTTGCCGACCATTATCTGAGGGATCGCGGCCAGACGGGCCGAGAGAGATAGGAATTTCGAGATGCCTTACGACCAGAAGCGTGTTGTCGATGCCATCAGGGCCTTCGAGGCCGGCGAGATCGTCGTCGTCATGGATGATAACGACCGCGAGAACGAAGGCGACCTGATCGTTGCCGCCGTTCACTGCACGCCCGACAAGATGGCCTTCATCGTTCGCCACACCTCCGGCATCGTCTGCACGCCGATGCCGCGCGAGGAGGCCAAGCGGCTGAACCTCAACGCCATGGTCGCGGAAAACGATTCCGCCCACACGACGGCCTTCACCGTCTCCGTCGATTTCAAGCACGGCACGACGACGGGTATTTCCGCCGACGACCGGACGCTGACGGTTCGCAACCTCGCCAACCCGAATGTCGGCCCCACGGATTTCGTCCGCCCCGGCCACATTTTCCCGCTCGTCGCGCGCGAAGGTGGCGTGCTGATGCGTTCCGGCCATACGGAAGCAGCCGTCGACCTCTGCAAGCTTGCAGGCCTGCCGCCGATCGGCGTCATCTGCGAGCTCGTCAATGACGACGGCACGGTGACGCGCGGTCAGCAGGTGATAAGCTTCGCCGAGCAGCACGGGCTGAAGCTCGTCTCCGTCGCCGACCTCATCGCCTATCGCCAGCGCAAGGAAACGCTGATCGAACTCGGCGCCAGCTTCGACGTCGAGACGCCCTTCGGCAAGGCGCGCGCCCATACCTATTCCCTGCCCTGGGACCCGATGCAGCACCTCGCCGTCGTCTTCGGCGACATCCGCGACGGTATCGACATTCCGGTCCGCCTGCATCCGGAGAACGTTGCCGAGGATATTTTCGGCAAGAATAGCCCGGTCGATTTCTACATGAAAAAGATCGCCGAAGAGGGCCGCGGCATCATCGTCTATCTGCGTGAGGGCTCTGTCGGCGTCGGCCATTTCGACAACGGCCGCAAATCGCGCCAGGCCGGCCGCGAGGCGCATGCCGAAGCGCAGACGCGGGATAGCGAATGGCTGGAAATCGGCCTCGGTGCTCAGATCCTGAAGGATCTCGGCGTCAGCTCGATCAAGCTGCTCACCAGCCGCGAGCGGCACTATGTCGGCCTGGAAGGTTTCGGGATCAAGATCGCCAAGACGGAGATCTGCTGATCTTTAACCCTCCCCTTGATGGGGAGGGTCGGAGTAGCGCTCCGGGGTGGGGTGATCGCGTCGATGTTTGTAGCCAAACAATTGTCACCCCCACCCGCCGCTTTGCGGCGACCTCCCCCCTTCACGGGGAAGGTGCCGAAAATTCGCGATCGAGCAGCCCCATCATGATGTCATCGTGCCAGCTGCCGTTGACATAGGCCGTCTCCCGCTCCCTTCCCTCGACAACGAAGCCGCATTTCTCATAGGCGCGGATGGCACGCTGATTGTAGGCGAGCACGCGTATTCCGATGCGGTGCAGCCCCATCTCGCCGAAAGCATGACACAGTAGAAGCATGATCGCTTCCGTGCCAAAGCCTTTGCCAAGCAACGCCGGATCATAAATCCCGATCGCCATCGTCGCACGCTTGTCCTGGGGATTGACGTTGTCCAATCTGATCACGCCGGCAAAGGCGCCCTTGATCTCGATAACCCATGCGTGGGGGTGATCGGCAATACCCTGAACCCATCTGACCGCAGCCTCCCGAGTGATGGGCTTGATATCCTCCTTGTTGACGCCATACATTTCCGCGATATCGGCATTGGTGCCCAAGAGGAGGCGCTCATCGGCGTCCTCGGCACATGGCGGGCGGAGCCTGACATTGCGGCCTTTTAGAATCAGCGACGACAATGAACTCTCCTCCTCGGGTGCTCTTCCGCCTATTGGACTTAGTTAGCTCTGTCCTCTCAAGGGAGAGGTGACAAAGCTCATGATCGATCCGGCCATGTGAGGCTGAACACGCGAAGCCAATTGTTATAGGCGAATTTTCGCAAGGTCAGCTCGTCGAAACCACTTTGGCGCATGGCGTCAAGGAGACGCGGCAAGCCGCTTGCGTCCTTGATCTCGCGGGGCATGACCGCACCATCGAAATCCGATCCCAGAGCGACCCCCTCGGGCCCAACGCGAGCGATGAGGTAATCGATCTGGCGAATAACGGCGTCGAGCGGGGTGTCCTCGTCAAGATTGGCATCCGCGCGGATATCGTTGACGGCAAGATTCAGCCCGACGACGCCGCCTGTATCGCGGATGGCATCCAATTGCCGATCGTTGAGGTTTCGGGTCGATGGACATATGGCATGGGCGCAGGCGTGGGTGGCGACGAGCGGAGCCGTGCTCAATGCGGCGACATCCCAAAATCCGCGCTCGTTCAGATGGGAAACATCGACCATGATCCCCAGTTCGTTGCACCTTCTGACCAGATTCTTTCCCAAATCCGTGAGGCCGGGTCCAGTATCTGGCGATCTCGGATAGGCGAACGGAACGCCGTAACCAAAGATATTAGGGCGGCTCCAGACGATGCCCAGGGATCGAAGGCCGGCATTGTACAGGCTATCCAGATAACCGAGATCGGGGCCGATGGCGTCGGCGCCTTCCATATGGAGCACGACGGCAAAGACGCCGGCATGTCGTGCCGCCTCGATCTCGCCGACGCTCGTTGCCAGACGGATTTTATCGCCCGAACGTCCAATCAGCTTCTCTATGGCCGAAAGCTGTCCGTCGATTTGCCGGCGGGCATGGTCCGAATGCAAAGCTTCAGCATAGCGAACTTCGTAGCCTTCATGATTGATCGTCAGATCATCCACCGGTTCTTGTTCCGGCGCGGCGTACATCGCAAACAATCCGCCAGCCAGGCCACCTTCGAGCGCCCGCGGAAGATCGAGATGCCCTGCCTCGGACCGCGCCAGAAAATCACGGCCGTCGGGTCTATAATCCAGCATGAACTGGACGGCATCATTGTGCCCGTCGAAGATCCGAACATTATCCATGCGATCGCTGTCCCCAAAAATCAGCGGCCGTTCCCCGGATGCCGCTCACCACCGATCTCTCGAAAAGTAGCGGTCATCCCCGCCAGCCTTCGAGAAACACGACCTTCTCGACGCCGGTGAAACGGGCAACGCGCTCCAGTTCGGCTTCCAGCTTCTCCAGCCGACCGGCCGATGCCTTGACGCCCGGTTCGAGCCAGAGGCGCTTGACGTCAAGCGTTCCCGCCTTGCGGTCAGCCTTCATATCGATCCGTCCAATCAGACGGTCTCCTTCCAAGAGCGGAAAAACGTAATAGCCGTATTCACGCTTCGGCTCGGGCACAAAAATCTCGATGCGGTAGAAGAAGCCGAACAGGCGTTCGGTGCGGTTGCGATCGCGCAGCGTTGGATCGAAGGGGCTGAGGACACGGATGCGCGCCGGCGCTTCGGCATGGCTGTCGAGCGTGTCATGAAAGTCGAGGAAAGCAAGCGAAGGTCGAGGCTTGCCACCGCCGGCAGGCTCGATCAACACTTCGGTCAGTTCGTCGCGATGCGTTTCGACCCAGCTTTTGGCCTCCTGCGGCGTCACCAGATCCCAGAAGGCGGCGATCTCGCCCGAGGTCGCAAAGCCGAGACGCTGCAGCGCGCTGCGGCAGGCCCAGTCGACGAATTCGTCATGCTCCACTTCCGGCTCATGGAAATGGGCCGGCAGCACGCGCTCCACGAGGTCATAGACCTTCTGGAAATTGGTGCGGCCGGCGATCGCGAATTTGCCGGTGCGCCAGAAATATTCGAGCGCTGTCTTGTTGGGATGCCAATTCCACCAGCCGCCGGAGACATGATCCTCCGCCTTCACCTCACGGGCGGTGATCGCGCCATTCTTCAGCACGCGTTCATAGGTTTCCTCGAAAGCCGCCTCGAACCCCTCGCCGCGCCATTTCCGCCAGCGTTCGATGATCGCCACTTCCTCGCGGCGAAAACGGTGCTTCCAATAGACGAAGAAAGCGCTCGGCAGAATGGAGGCGTCGTGCGTCCAGTTCTCGAAGAGCGTGCCGTCCTTTTCCAGAAGTTCCGTCAGGTGCTCGCGCCGATAGGTCTGGTTGCGCGAAAACAGGATCTGGTGATGGGCACGCTCGACGGTGCCTATGCTATCGACCTGCACGAAGCCGATGTCGTGGATGAGCTGCAGCAGGCCCGCCTTGGTCAAGGCGCGGTTCGGCGGATTGGCAAGCCCCTGCTTGGCAAGGAACACGCGGCGGGCGTCACGATTCGAGAGCAGATTCGTCATATGCGGATCATAGGCATAAATTCCCATGCTTTCAAAGAGGCCCTGATTTGATAAATCCGAGCGATGCGCTATAGCTCCGCGATCACATTATCGAATAGGGAAGCTGCTTGGATATCCGCTTCGACAATGCCGGCGTCGAGTACGGCAAGCGTACTGCGCTGTTTCCGCTGAGCCTGACGCTTCAGGAGCGCCGCATCGGCGTGATCGGCCTCAATGGCTCCGGCAAGACAACCTTTGCGCGGTTGATTAATGGACTCGTCAAGCCGACGAGCGGGCGGGTCGTGGTCGACGGGCTCGATACGGTCGGTGACGCTGCCAAAGTGCTCGGCAAGGTCGGCTATATCTTCCAGTCGCCGCAGAACCAGATCATCCTGCCCATCGTGCGCGACGACATCGCCTTTGGGCTCAAGGCGCGCGGATACGACAAGGCGCAGATCGAGGCAGCGGTCGACAGCATTCTTGACCGTTTTGGCGTTAGCCATCTCGGCGCGCGGCGGGCACATGAGCTTTCCGGCGGTGAGTTGCAGATGGCCGCACTCTGCTCGGTACTGGTCACCGGCCCGGATATCCTCATTCTGGACGAACCGACAAACCAGCTCGATCTGAAGAATCGGGCACTCGTGCAGAAGACCATGGCAACGCTTCCAGAGAATGTCATCGTCATCAGCCACGACCTGCCGCTGCTTGAGGATTTCGAGCGTGTGCTGCTGTTCGACCAGGGCCGGCTTGTTGCCGATGCGCCCGCAATGGAGGCTATCGCCCGCTACAAGGAGATGGCCGGCTGATGCAGACGCTGCATGTGGATGCGGATACATGGATGCATCGGCTCTCGCCACGTGCGAAGCTGCTTGCGCTTGCCGCACTCGGCCTCCTGCTGTTCCTGGCCCAGTCTATCCAAGTGCTTGCCTGCGCAAACTTTGTCGGTGCCGCCCTTTATCTTCGCAGCGGCCTGCCAGTTGCAGAGGCGCTCAAGCGGCTGCGACCTATCCTCGTCTCGATTGCCGTCCTCGCCATATTCGCGGCAATCGTCGGCCCGCTGCACGCAGCCATCGTTACGGCGCTGCGATTGACCGCGCTGGCGCTGTTTGCCGCCACGGTGACGGCGACGACATCGATGGCCGCGTTCATCGACGAGATCACCGCCCTTGCCATGCCGCTCGAAACGCTTGGCCTGCTCAAAGCCGCCGATATCGGGCTTGCGATCGGCCTCGTGATCCGCTTCGTCCCCGAGATTCTCGATCGCTACCGCGCAATCCGCGAAGCGCATCAGGCGCGGGGGATCAAGGTTCGCCTCGCAACCACGCTCGCGCCGCTGATCATTCTGACGCTGCGCGATGCGGACAATATTGCTGCTGCGATTGACGCGCGCGGCATTCGGCGTCAATGAACATGGGACTTTGTTGGAAGGAACCGCCATGAACACCCGCGATCTCGTGCTTTCGGCGCTGTTTGCCGCCATCATCGTGGCTCTGGGCCTGTTGCCGCCGATCCCGATCGGCATCATTCCGGTTCCGATCACGGCGCAATCGCTCGGCGTCATGCTTGCCGGCGTCGTGCTCGGCGCCAAGCGTGGCACAATCGCGGTGTTGCTGGTGGTGGTGTTGGTCACGATCGGACTGCCGGTGCTGTCAGGCGGTCGCGGCGGCCTTGCTGTCTTTGCAGGTCCGACGGCCGGCTTCTTCGTCGGCTGGATCTTCGCAGCCTTCGTCACCGGCTATCTCTCCGAGAGATTGGTGAAGCCGGAGCAGAACGGCCTATCGCAGGGAATTGGCTTCTTTATCGCCGCTGTTATCGGCGGCGTGGCGGTGCTTTACGCGTTCGGCATTGCCTGGCTCGCCGTCAACATCGGTTTCAGCAAGGCGTTTCTGGGATCGTTGGGCTTCGTGCCGGGAGATATCATCAAGGCTGTGGTCGCGGCCCTGGTCGGCCGTGCCGTCATGGCCGGCTATCCAATTCTGCCGCAGCGGAACTAGAGTTCGGCTCAGGCCAGATATTTATAGAGCCAGTCGCGCGTGTCTTCCGGCAGCGGCACGGGGTCGTGCTCGTCGCCGCGTACGGCAAGCCAGAGGATTTCCACCTCTGCCGCCAGTTCGTTGCCTGTTTCGACCGCCACGACGAAACCGATCGACTTGCCGCCGATCTTGTTGACGCTGATCGAGTAGCGGGCGAGTTCATCATAGTGCAAGGCACGGTGCAGCGAACAGGATACCTTCTTGGCGATGTAGACGGGCTCATCGTCGACAAGCGGCCGCGTGCGCCAGAAGTTCGAGAGTGCGGTCTCTGCCTGTGAGATATAGGATGCGATAAACATCTGGCCGTGCCGGTCGACATCGCGCGGCGGCACCCTTACCTCGATGACATCGGATCGTTCTACTCTTGCCATGACGCAATAACCCTGGCCGACGCCATACTGACCTTAATGAAAGCTTAACACCACGCTTCGATAAGTAAACGGGCGCCATTCCAAAGTGGTTAAGATGGATTGTTGACATTGTAGTGACATGGTCCATGTCCTGTAATAGGCGTCACACCTCATTTATAGATTGGTCCCATGAGCACACGTCTTTACGAACATCCGATCTTCCTTGAACACATCGTTCCGGCAGGTCACCCCGAACGGCCGGATCGGCTGCGATCGCTGAACATCGCGCTGGAGCATCCGAATTTCGAGCGGCTGGACCGGCGAAAGGCGCCTGCCGCGCATGAAGATGCGGTCCTGCTTGCCCACCCCGAGGAGCATCTGGAATTCGTGCTGCGCTCGATGCCGGACAAAGGCGACGACAGCGAGATCAACCAGCTGGAAGCCGATACCTATGCCAGCCCGAAGACGTTGCAGGCGATCATGCATGGCGTCGGTGGCGCCATGGCGGCGGTCGACGATGTCTTCTCCGGTGCGGCCGACAATGTCTTCGTCGCGGCCCGTCCGCCGGGGCACCATGCCGAGAAGACCAAAGCCATGGGCTTCTGCTTCTTCAACAATGCCGCCATCGCCGCCCGCCACGCGCAAAAGGCGCATGGCGCAGAGCGTGTCGCCATCGTCGACTGGGACGTGCATCACGGCAACGGCACGCAGGACATTTTCTGGGACGATCCCTCGGTGCTCTTCTGTTCCACCCACCAGATGCCGCTCTATCCCGGCACGGGCAAGAAGGATGAAAGTGGCACGCACAATACCATCGTCAATGCACCGCTTTCGCCGAATACCGGCGGCGATCATTTCCGCGAAGCCTTCAAGTCGCGCATCCTACCGGCGCTCGCCGACTTCAGCCCCGATCTCATCATCATCTCGGCCGGCTTCGACGCCCATCACCGCGATCCTCTGGCGCAGCTGAACCTGACCGGCGAGGATTTCGACTGGGCCACAGGGCGGCTGCTCGAGATTGCCGACCGCAGCGCCAAGAACCGGGTCGTCAGCCTGCTCGAAGGCGGCTATGATCTGGAAGGCCTTGCCGAGTCGGCGGGGATGCATATTCTACGCATGATGAGAGGTTGACGATGAGCGAGAACGCCAAGGCAGATGTTTCGGGCTATTCCTTCGAGAAGGCCGTGGCGGAGCTTGAAAGCATCGTTGCACGGCTTGAGCGCGGCGACGTGGCGCTCGATGAATCCATTTCGATCTATGAACGCGGCGAAGCGCTGAAGAAGCATTGCGAGGCGCTGCTTTCGGCTGCGGAAAATCGCATCGAGAAGATCAGGCTCGACCGAGCCGGCAAGCCGCAGGGCACTGAAGCTCTTGATGGCGCCTGAGACAAAGCCAGAAAATTTGAGTTTGGGTGACATTGCCGGTAGGTTGGCCCGGTAGGTTGCGTTCCGACCGAAAGGAGAGCCGATATGTCCTTTTTCCCAGGCAACGATCCCCAGGCCGGCGACGCCTTCGCCTGTGACGCGATCGAGAACCTCATCATTCCGCGCACCAGCGACCTCGGTGGTTTCTCCGTGCGGCGTGCGCTTCCGAGCAGCCGGCGCCGGCTGGTGGGGCCGTTTATCTTTTTCGACCGGATGGGGCCTGCCATCTTGCGGCCGGGTCAGGCGCTCGACGTGCGCCCGCATCCGCATATCGGCCTTTCCACCGTCACGTATCTGTTCGACGGCGAAATACGTCATATGGATAGCCTCGGCACCGCCAAGGTGATCCGCCCTGGCGATATCAACCTGATGACGGCCGGGCGCGGCATCGTGCATTCCGAGCGCACGCCGGAGAACCTGCGCGACCACCCATTCGCCATGTCCGGCCTGCAGACGTGGCTGGCGCTGCCCGACGACAAGGAAGAGATCGACCCGTCCTTTGCCCACACGGAAAAGGACGAGCTGCCCGTAATCGCCGATGGTGGCGTGTCCGGGCGCGTGGTGATCGGCAATTTCGAAGGGCTCAAGTCGCCGGTGAAATCCTTCTCGGACACACTCTACGTCGATCTTCAGCTGCAGCCGAACACGGCGTTTCCTTTTGGGGCGGCACATGAGGAGCGCGCGGTCTATATTCTCTCCGGTTCGCTTGTCGTCGCCGGCGACCGTTTCGAACAGGATCAGCTTCTCGTCTTCCGCCCCGGTGATGCGATAACACTGGAAGCCGCTGAAAAAGGCTGTCATCTCATGCTTTTTGGCGGTGCAGCGCTCAATTCGAAGCGCTATATCTGGTGGAATTTCGTCTCGTCCTCCAAGGAGCGTATCGAAAAGGCCAAGGAAGAATGGCGCACGGGCCGCTTCGATATCGTGCCGGGCGACGAGGAAGAGTTCATTCCCCTGCCGGAGGGCTAACGGGTTCATAACACTCCCACATGTTTCTTGTTCGGGAGTACCTTGAATTCGGCGCCTTTTGCCGCAATCTGTTTTGACGTAACGGCGGACAACCGCCCAAGAATAGCAAGAAAGAGGCTTCAGCCTTGACACAAATGCCAGAGACGCCCCTGCTGGACCGGGTCCAATATCCTTCCGACCTGCGAAAGCTGGAGGACCGGGAATTGCCGCAGCTCGCCCGCGAAGTCCGCGACGAGATGATCGATGCGGTGTCGCGCACCGGCGGACATCTCGGTGCCGGCCTCGGCGTGGTCGAGCTGACCATTGCAATCCACAGCGTCTTCAACACGCCGAACGACCGCCTCATCTTCGATGTCGGGCATCAGTGTTATCCGCACAAGATCCTGACCGGGCGCCGCGACCGCATTCGCACGCTGCGCCAGGAAAACGGTCTTTCCGGCTTCACGCGCAGGGCCGAGAGCGAATACGATCCCTTCGGCGCCGCGCATTCCTCGACATCCATTTCGGCCGGTCTCGGCATGGCGGTTGCCGCCGAGCTCGATAATGCCGACCGCCGCGTCATCGCCGTCATCGGCGACGGCGCCATGTCGGCCGGCATGGCCTATGAAGCTTTGAACAATGCCGGCGCGCTCGATGCGCGGCTGATCGTCATCCTCAACGACAACGATATGTCGATCGCCCCGCCGACGGGAGCGATGAGCGCCTATCTCGCGCGCCTCGCCTCCGGCCGCACCTATATGGGCTTCCGGGACTTTGGAAAGAAGCTGACCGCCTATCTCGGTAAGAAGGTCGACCGCGCCATCACGCGGGCGGTCGAGCACGCACGGGGGTATGTGACCGGCGGCACCATGTTCGAGGAGATGGGCTTCTACCATATCGGCCCGATCGACGGCCATTCCTTCGAGCATCTGCTGCCCGTGCTGCGCAATGTGCGTGACAATGCACAGGGCCCGGTGTTGATCCATGTCGTGACGCAGAAGGGAAAGGGCTATGCGCCCGCTGAGGCGGCCGCAGACAAATATCATGGCGTCAACAAGTTCGACGTCATCACCGGCGCACAGACGAAGGTGAAGCCGAATGCGCCGAGCTACACAAGCGTCTTTGCGGACGCTTTGGTGCAGGAGGCGACCCTCGATGACAAAATCGTCGGCATCACCGCCGCCATGCCGAACGGCACCGGCCTCGACAAGCTGCAGGAAATCTTTCCCAAGCGCTGTTTCGACGTCGGCATCGCCGAACAACACGCCGTGACCTTCGCCGCCGGCCTCGCTGCAGAAGGTTACAAGCCCTTTGCTGCCCTTTACTCCACCTTCCTGCAACGCGCCTATGACCAGGTGGTGCATGATGTGGCGATCCAGGGCCTGCCGGTGCGCTTCCCGATCGACCGCGCCGGCTTCGTCGGCGCCGATGGGCCGACCCATGCCGGCTCCTTCGACACCGCATTCCTCGCCACCCTGCCCGGTTTCGTCGTCATGGCCGCCGCCGACGAGGCGGAACTCAAGCATATGGTGCGCACAGCCGCCGCCTATGATCTCGGCCCCATTTCCTTCCGCTATCCGCGTGGTGAGGGCGTCGGCGTCGATCTGCCGGAGCGCGGCCAAATCCTCGAAATCGGCAAGGGTCGCGTCATCAAGCAGGGCACGAAGGTCGCCCTGCTCTCCTTCGGTACGCGCCTGGCCGATAGCCTTGCCGCCGCCGAAGATCTCGACGCTGCCGGGCTTTCGACGACGGTTGCGGACGCACGCTTCGCCAAGCCGCTCGACCACGATCTCATCCGCCAGCTTGCCGCCCATCACGAGATCCTGATCACCATCGAGGAAGGCTCGGTCGGCGGTTTCGGCAGTCAGGTCATGCAGTTCCTTGCCAATGAAGGTCTGCTCGACAGCGGCCTGAAAATCCGCTCGCTGGTCATGCCCGATATCTGGATGGAACAGGCCAAGCCTGAGGCCATGAACGCCATGGCTGGCCTTGACCGTGCCGGCATCGTGCAAACGGTATTCCGTGCGCTCGGCCGCGGCCGCATCGTTGGAGCAGCGGGATAAGGCGCGAAATCAGGCAGCGCGCCTAGAGCCGTTTCGCTTTTCTTCGAATCGCGAAAATGCTCTATCTCTTTGTTTTTACGCAATTCCAGACGGAAAACCACTACGCACTTTTCCCGGAATTGCTTTAAGTCTGCCTGATCCCAAATATCTTCGCATATCAGGCATCGAGTGCATTGAAGACCGCTACGCGGTCTCGACCTTCTGCCTTCGCCCGATAGAGGGCAGAATCAACATTCTTCAGCAGCGTCATGCGCGTTGCGCCATCATGCGGCGCGAGGGCTGCGCCGATGCTGAGCCTCGCAAGAACGGATACTCCATCGATTGCGAAGGGCGTTCTGAAAGCGGCAAGCAGCCGTTCTGACAGGGATACGAGCGCATGCTTGTCTGGCGAATCCGGGACGAATATCGCAAACTCGTCGCCGCCCATGCGCACGACGATGTCGTCCGCGCGCAGGACCGAACGGATACGCACCGATGCCTCGCACAGAACTTCGTCGCCGACATTATGACCGAAGCGATCGTTGATCGATTTGAAGCCGTCCATGTCGAGAGAGAGGACGCCGAAATTGCCGCCTTTCGTGATGGCAGTGCTCAATGCGCCGTCAACGATAGATTCCAGCGCCGACCGATTGAAGAAACGGGTCAGCGGATCGGTCATGGCCGCTGCGCGCAGATCATTCTCGGCTATTCCCATCAGCAAGTTCGTTTTCTGCAGACGCAGCAGCGCGCTTGCGATCTGGGCAAAGCGCCTCAGACTTTGCTCCTCACTCGAGGAAAACTGCCTCGGCCTCTGATCGAGGATGCAGAAGGCTCCTACCGGCAAACCGTTCTCCAGTCGCACCGGAGCGCCTGCATAAAAGCGGAAATAGGGATCATCGAGAACAAAGGGGGCAGCCTTCAGCTCCGGTTCTTCCATAAGATCCGGAAGGACCAGCAGTTCGTCATCGAAAACCACCCGCGTGCAGATCGACATATCGCGCGAACATTCGGCGATCTTCAGCCCCGCCTGGCCTGCTATGCGTTGCCAGTCCTCGTCGATAATGTTGATTGCCGCATAGGGCGTCTCGAACACGCCTCTTGCCAATTCGGCGAGGGTCGCAAGCTCCGGCGTCGGACTGCTATGAACTCCATTCAGGGAGCGCACGGCCAAAAGTCTCTGTGTCTCATTGGCCGGAACTCGGACGAGCTGCCCCATTCAGATCTCCCTCAGCATCACCATGCGTTCTATAAAAAGGGAGGTTCGCCGCCCACGGCAACCCTGCCGCCGATCAAATATTTAATAAATCTTGACCAAAGGATGGTCCGCCGAGGAGCAGACGATAGCCAGGAGCCTTTTCCTCAAGAAAAGAGCGCTCCAGCGATAGCGCGCTGCCCCAAAGTCGGACAGGTCGCTGAAAATGATACTCTTCTGAAAGCTGTGAAAAAAGAAGCGGCCCGCCGCAAAAGGACGGGCCGCCGACGATAGGTCTATGAAGGTAATTCGCCGTGAAGGCCTCGCGGGGCGCCACGAAGCCGCCGTGGAGCGATCAGAATTCCTCCCAATCATCCCGTGCGGCGGCAGCGTTAGCACTTGTCTTTCCGGCGAAAGCCTGGGCAATGGTGCGGCCGAGGGCGCGAGCCGGAGAGGCTGCGGGTTTAGAACGCGCCGTCGCAGCAATGGGCCTGGCGGGTGCAGCCTTGGCGGTATTGCCGAGACGGAACTGCTGGAGCAGCTCGTTGAGTGCTGCAGCTTCGCGGGCGAGCGCATGGCTGGCCGCCGTCTGCTCCTCAACCATGGCGGCATTCTTCTGCGTGCCTTGATCCATGTTGTTGACGGCGGTGTTGATCTCCTGCAAGCCAGTCGACTGTTCGCGGGTCGCAGTCACGATTGCGCCGACGTGGCGGTTGATCTCCTGCACCTCGGATACGATCAGCTCCAGCGCCTTGCCGGTCTCGCCGACCAGCGACACACCGGTATTGACCTGATCGCTCGAGGTCGTGATCAGCGACTTGATTTCCTTGGCGGCATTGGCCGAGCGCTGCGCAAGCTCGCGCACTTCCTGGGCAACGACCGCAAAGCCCTTGCCTGCATCTCCGGCACGGGCGGCCTCGACGCCGGCATTCAGCGCCAGAAGATTGGTCTGGAACGCGATGTCGTCGATGACGCTGATGATGTTGCTGATCTCGACCGAGGATTTTTCGATCTGCTGCATGGCCGAAACGGCTTTGCGAACCACTTCGCCCGACCGTTCCGCGCCAAGGCGGGCGCGTTCGACGAGATGGCCGACATCCTCGGCGCGCTTGGCGGAGTCGCGAACCGTGATCGTGACCTCTTCCAGGGCTGCGGCAGTCTCTTCGACGGCGGCGGCCTGCTGTTCGGTACGGTGTGCCAGATCGTCGGCAGCCGAACGGATTTCGTCAGCACCCGCATTGATGGCGGAGGCATTTTGGCCAACGGACCGCAAGGCCGCTTCGAGCTTTTCGACCGCATTGTTGAAATCGGCGCGGACGCTGTCGAACTGCGGCGCGAAGCCGTCATTGAGACGAGTTGCGACATTGCCCGCCGATAGGGCCGAGAGGCCGCTGGCGAGCGCTTCCATGGCGAAACGGATTTCGCCCTCTTCACGTGCCTTCTGCTCGTCATTCATCAGGCGCTGACGTTCGGCGTCGCCACGCATACGCTCGGTCTCGCCGGCAAGACGCAGCTTCTCGATGCCGGCCTGCTTGAAGACGAGGACGGCATCCGCCATGCGGCCGATTTCATCGCCGCGGCCAACAGCCGGGACTTCGACGTCATGCTCGCCGTTTGCCAGACGGCCCATGGCCGCCGTCATGCCGACGATTGGACGGACAATGATGCGCGCAAGCAGCCAGGCAAGTACAGCGGCGGCAAGCGAGGCGAAGACGCCGCCGATGATGAGGGTCAAGCGCAGATCGCCGTTGGCATCGTCCTGCATGGCTGCGAGACTGCTTGCCTTAGCGCGGGCAGCCTGCTTGATCTTGGCGGCGGCATCGCGAAAGCCGTCAAGCTGGCCCTTGGTTTCGTTCTGACCGATCTTGACGATCTGGTCGAGCGGCATCTCGGTTTCCTTGCGCGCCTTGGCCTGCGGCTCCGCGAGCTGGTGGAAATAGAGATCGGCCGCCTTCTGCATGTTGTCGATCGCCTGCAGCAGATCCGGCGAATCGGCAGCCGCCTGTTTTGCCGCAGCGATGCTCTTCAGCATCCGCTCGCGATTGTTGAAGATATCGTCATAGGTGCTGTTGCTGCGCAGAAGCAGAAAGCCCCGCAGATTGACGGCCTGTTCCAGCATGGCCTGTAGCGAATCATCGATCAGGCTGACGAGCTGCTGCGACCTTTCCTGCTCGACGGCAGCACCGGCGGAAACCTCTTGCTTGGAATAGACGAATGCGGAAACGCAGGCGAAAATGGCAATCAGGGCCGTAAATGTGATGGCAAGCTTGCCATTCAAAGAGAGCTTTTTCGCGGACATAAGCGGGCGCCTCCGGAGCGCGGGTCCTGGCGAGCATGTTTAAGGACCGCGCGAGGAAGAGGCGCGGCCATGCTCGAAGAATTCAGGGAGGGGGCATGATTGGGACGCTGACGCGCGAAGCCTTCATGGCAGGCGGCGATCTTTGAAACGGATCGCCGCAATCACGGGCATCAATAGAGGCTTCGGCTTTAAATTTATTTAATTTGAGAGACAGTTAGTGCGCCGCTAGTTCACGGCGGCCGCAGCCAGAATCAAGATATCCAGGTCGTGCTCCGGATAAAAATCCTGCGCCGTCATCTGGAATGTCGTCGCGCCGATCTTCTTTACATTCGTACCGCAAAAGCTGATGTAGTTTTCAGGACTGCCCTTATCGACCGTCAACTCGAAATGCTTGATCGGGCCGGACCAGTTGGCTCCGGTCGTCAGCACATAGGAGATCCAGCTCTCCGTATAGCCGCGGCCACCCTTGTCGGCCACCGCGGCAAGTTTCACCGCCGTCCTCAGAAAAGTCTCGTCGAGACAATATTTGCCACGATAGGCCTGGAGCTGCTGCTTCTGGTAATCTTCGTCGCCGGCGAAGGTGATGGCGACCGTGCCGCCGACACTTGGCTTGTAGCGATGCTCGACCGCAATCTTCGCCTTGGCCGGAAATTTCGTACGCCACCAATAGGTGGTATGCAGCGTCCACATCGGCGTCGGATGATGCTTCATGCCCTGGCCGTCATTGTCGTATTCGTCGTCGGCGATCAAACCGCGGGCAGTCCAGTCCTCGAGTAGATCGACGGGCAGCTTGGCGACGGCATCCATCGCCGCCTTGCTAAGCGGCAGCAGCGGCACACCATGAGCCTTCAATTCATCCGTCATGTCGACGCCGGCCACCGATACGCGCTGCTGCAGGGTCGGCGTAATGGCCTTACCATCCTGGGTCACAGTGAAGCCGAGGAAATTGTCGGAATCAACATTTCCCGTATCGACCATGCTGTCTATGTCACCCTTGATATCGGGCATCGGGAAGGCGACGACGCTTTCGACATCCTTGTCGGAGGTGTTTTCGAACACGTAATCGACGCGCACTTCGGTCTGCGAAATGAACAGTTTTTCCTGATCCATGCTGATATCGCCGGTGCGGACATAGGTAAGACCACCCGTCTTCAGCTCGGCCATCGTATCATTTGCCATAGCCGGAACGGCGATCATCGCCATCAGCGCTGCATAGCCACAGATCTTTCGCATGGTGCCCCTCACCGTTGATCTCGGCGATTATCGCGTGTCGCAATCCTGCGTCAACGCCGATATCAGCATAAAAGGCTTGCAACACAGCCGATTGCCCGGCATGGACAGCCCATGTCAGAACCACAACGCCTCGACCAGCTTCTCGTCACCCTTTCACTCTTCGCCAGCCGCTCGCGCGCTCGCGATGCGATCCAGCGCGGCACGGTCACCGTGAACGGCAAGATCGTGACGAAGCCCGGGGCACTCTTCACCGAAGACGCACAGATCAGCATCGACGATCCAGCGCAGGATTATGTTTCCCGCGCGGCGCTGAAGCTGGTGGCGGCGCTTGATCATTTCGACCTCGATCCGCGCGGACAGCATTGTCTCGATGTCGGCGCATCGACCGGCGGTTTCACCGAGGTGCTGCTTGAGCGAGGCGCTGCCCATGTCACGGCGATCGACGTCGGTCACGACCAGATGCATCCGCGCGTAGAAGCCGATCCGCGCGTGACCAATATCGAAGGGCTGAATGCGCGCAATCTGACCGCCGAGGACATAGGCGAGCCCTTCTCCTTCATCGTTTCCGATGTCTCGTTCATTTCGCTCAAGCTGGCTCTCGCGCCGGCGCTTGCGATTGCCGAACCCGGCGCGCGGGCGGCACTGCTGGTGAAACCGCAATTCGAGGCGGGCCGCGATGCGATCGGCAAGGCCGGGCTTTTGAAGGACCCCTCCTCCGCTCCGGCGGTGGCGGCCGAGCTCGAGCGCTGGTTCACGGAAGACATGGGCTGGCAAAGCCTCGGCCTCATCGCCTCGCCGATTACAGGCGGCGACGGCAACCAGGAATTTCTTCTCGCAGGGATCAAGCCATGAGCACTGAAACCGTCACCATCCAGAAGCTCGGCGCCCAGGGCGACGGCATCGCGCAGGGCGCCGATGGCCCGATCTATGTACCCTTCGCGCTGCCGGGCGAAAGCGTCGCCATCGCGCGGGTGAAGAGCCAGGGCACGCTGATGTCGGTCGCGTCCGCCTCGCCGGATCGCCAGGAGCCACATTGTCGGCACTTCGGCCCACATGGCGTCAACGGCACCTGCGGCGGCTGCAGCCTGCAGCATTATGCCGATGCGCCGTACCGCGCCTTCAAGCGCCAGCTGGTCGTCGATGCGTTGCGCTCCAAGGGCCTGACGCCCGAAGTGGACGATATCGTCGCCGCGCATCCGGGCGAGCGGCGCAGGGTCGTCTTCGCCGCGCGCAAGATTGAAAAGGATATGCTGATCGGCTTCAATCAGGCCGAAAGCCATCACATCGTCGCCATCGCGGAATGTCCCATCGCCTCAGCCGGCATCATGGCCCGCTTACCTGCCATCAAGACGATCGCCGCTGCAATGGCTGTCAATGCCGAAGCCTTCCGCATTTCCGTGTTGGAGACGCAGACCGGCCTCGATCTTGCCGTCGACGGCATCAAGTCGCTTTCGGACAAGCAGCGCCGCAGCACCATCGAAACGGTGCTGTCGCTCCGCGGCATCGCCCGCGTCTCGCTGAACGGCGAGATCCTGGTCGAACCGGTAAAGCCGATGATCGATTTCGGCGGCGTACAGGTCGCGCCGCCGCCCGGTGCCTTCACGCAGGCGACCAAGCAGGCCGAGGATGCCATGGCGGAGCTGGTTGCAACCCATGTCGGCAAGGCAAAGCGCATTGCCGATCTTTTCGCCGGCAGCGGCACCTTCTCGCTTCGCCTGGCGCGGATCGGCCGCGTGCATGCGGTGGAAAGCGAAGACAAGCCGCTCGCGGCATTGGATCACGCCGCCCGCAACACGCAGGGACTAAAGCCCGCCAGCGTCGAGCGCCGCGATCTCTTTCGCCGACCGCTGATGACGCAGGAATTGAAGGTCTACGACGCCGTCGTGTTCGACCCGCCGCGCGCCGGCGCGGAATTCCAGAGCAAGGAACTGGCTCGATCGCAGGTCAAGAAGATCGTCGCGGTCTCCTGCAACCCGCTGACCCTCGCCCGTGACCTCGCTATCCTCGTCGAGGGCGGCTACCGCATTACCCGGGTAACGCCGATCGACCAGTTCCTATGGACCTCGCATGTCGAGGTGGTTGCGGCGCTGGAGAAATAAGCCTTCACCGCTTCATGAAGGCCTCGAAAGCCGCGCGGGCTTCGGCGCTTCTCAGTTGGGCGGCGAAATGCTCGGCCTCTTTCTGGATGCGGTCGAGGACGGCATCCGGAGGACCCCGCATGAGATCACGTGCGATCCGAAGGGCCTCAGGCGGCTTGGCGGCGAGTTTTGCTGCCAGAGACAGCGTTTCGGCCTCGACCCCTTCCGGTGACGTCACCTTCCAGATCAGGCCGGCTTCCTTGGCGTCAGCAGCGGAAAGGCTTTCGCCAAGCGCAAGCAGCGCGAAGGCGCGTTGATGGCCCATGGCGCGTGGTGCAAGCAGGCTCGAGGCCGCTTCGGGAACCAGCGCAAGATCGACGAAGGGTGTCTTGAACAGGCTGCGGTCGGAGGCAACAGTCAGATCGCAATGCAGATGGATCGTGGTGCCGATGCCGATCGCCAGGCCATCGACGCCAGAGACGACGGGCTTCCGCGTGCTCGCCAGCGCGACGAGAAAATCAATGACTTCGCGCCCCATATTGCCGCTCATGGCGAAAGCGAGGAAATCGGCGAGATCATTGCCGGCAGAGAAGCAGCCTTCCGTACCCAGGAAGGCATGGACGCGGATATCCGGCGCGGCCTCCGCCGCCTTCAGCGCGTCGGTCATCGTCTGATACATGGCGCGGGTGATGGCGTTCTTCTTTTCCGGCCGGTTGAACCGGATGATCTGGATATGCGGCGCGGACTCGGGGCGTTCGATAAGGATATGGTCGGTCATGGCTTTCCCTTAGGCTAGAGCATGATGCCGAAAAGTGTGAGCGGTTTTCGGACGACATCCTGCTCTACTTCTTTGATTCTAGAGCGGATTCAGATTTTAGGTCGAATAGACCTAAAATCATCCGACTCTAATGCAGCGCGGGCGGCTTCGAGGCTCGATGCGCCGGCGATGACCCGATCGGAGAGAGCGGCGGTTTCGGCTAGGAGGTTTTCGGCAACGAAGCGGCAGAGTGCGATGCGCCTGGCCCCCTCGCCGTCACCGGCATCGGCAAGGCCACCCTTGGCCAGATAAGAGCCTGTCAGCACGAGGCCGAAAAGCCGCTGGTAAGGCGTGGCACCCGCCAGTGCTTCGGCAACGGCGCCCTCTGCCTGTTTCGACAGGAGCCATTCGCTCGTCTTTTCCAGATCGGCAATGGCCGCCTGCAACCGCGGCGCCGTTTCACCGAAACCATCCAGATTGGACTTGGCGACGGAATCGGCGATCTCCCGCAGTTCACCAATGAAGCCGCGCATGTGGTCGCCGTTGGCGATCGTCAGCTTTCGCGTCACCAGGTCGATGGCCTGGATGCCGTTGGTGCCCTCGTAAATCGGTGCGATGCGGGCATCCCGCAGCAGGCGCGCGGCGCCTGTCTCCTCGATAAAGCCCATGCCGCCGTGGACCTGGATGCCAAGCGAAGCGACATCGACGCCGGCGTCGGTGGAGAAGGACTTGGCAATCGGCGTCAGCAAGGCGGCCCGCTCCTGCCAATATCTTGCTCTCTCGGGATCGCGATGCGACATGTCGATCGCCTGCGCACAGGCGTAGCAGATCGCGCGCGCGCCTTGAGTCAAGGTTTTCATCGTCAGCAGCATGCGCGCGACATCGGGATGCTCGATGATCGGGCTCATGCCCGAGGATGTCGTACCCGGCGCGCGGCCCTGGGTGCGCTCCCGGGCATAGGCGATGGCCTTCTGGGTCGCGGCTTCAGCAATCGCGACACCCTGGATGCCGACAGCCAATCTGGCATTGTTCATCATCGTGAACATGCAGGCGAGGCCTTTGTTTTCCTCACCCACCAGCCAGCCGACGGCGCCCTTTTCCGCACCATATTTGCCGTCGCCGTAAATCATCGTGCAGGTCGGTGAGCCATGGATGCCGAGCTTATGTTCCAGCGAATGCACGAAAAGATCGTTGCGGGCACCGAGCGAGCCATCCTCATTCACAAGGAATTTCGGCACGAGAAACAGGGAAATGCCGCGCGTGCCGGCAGGCGCATCCGGAAGGCGGGCAAGAACGAGATGGATGATGTTCTCGGTCGCTTCGTGATCGCCCCAGGTGATGAAAATCTTCTGACCGAAGATGCGATAGGTGCCGTCATCGCGGCGTTCGGCGCGGGAGCGCAGAGCGCCGACATCGGAACCCGCATGCGGCTCCGTCAGATTCATGGTCCCCGTCCATTCGCCGGAGACGAGCTTTGCCAGATATGTCTTCCTGAGGTCTTCGCTGCCGTGAGCCCGTAACGCTTCGACCGCCCCCATGGTCAGCGTCGGCGCCAGGCCGAAGGCCATCGAGGCGGAATTCCACATTTCCAGCGTGGCGATATTCAGCATGTGCGGCAAGTCCTGCCCGCCGAACTCCTCCGGCGCGGTCAGGCCATTCCAGCCGCCGGCGATCCAGTCGCGATAGAGCTTCTCCCAGCCATCGGGAAGGACCACCTTGCCATCCACCAGCCTTGCGCCTTGCTTGTCACCGTTCTCGGCGAGCGGCTCCACCGCCTCGCCGGCGAAACGCCCGGCTTCCGACAGGATAGCGTCGACAAGATCGGTGCCGAGATCGCCGAGAATGCCCTCTTCCATGGCACGTTCCATGCCGGCGACATGTTTCAGCGTGAACGCAATTTCTTCGACAGGCGCCTTGTACATGATGGTTTCCTCCGGATCGGTACTGGCAATGACCCGCCTCACCCGGACCATCGACCATTTGTGGCTATAGCTAGTTGATTTTTACGTAAACGTCAATTTTTTCAAATGGCAGGAGGTATCGATTTCCACCGCCTCGCGAACCCGAACGTGACATGCGTCTTACGCGCGTCGAGCGGCTGTGACATCGCCGCCCATATCCGCGATTATTCCGCCAAAGCGCGGACTTGAATAAAAAACCGTCATGAATGAAGACTAAGGCGACTGTTCAGACAAAGCGAACGATGCCCCCATGAATACGCTCACGTCAGCCAATACCATACCAGGCTTTATCTGGGCATACCGTCTCCGCCCCGATGAAACCAAGCCGGAGCGCCTGCCCGACGATACCGATCGCTCGAGGCTGTTCGGCGACGACGGCTTTCTCTGGCTGCATCTCAATCTCGTGGATGCTCGGGTGCCGGCTTTCCTAGAGGATGCGCCCGGACTGAACGAAGCCGCCCGCATAGCGCTGACCACGCATGAAACACATGCCACGATTACGGTCGACGAGCAGATGCTTTTCGGCACGTTGGTCGATTTCCAGCGCGACTTTGCCCACAACACCCACGATATCGGCTGGCTGCATTTCGCGCTGACCGATCGCGTGCTGATAACCACCCGGCTGCAGCCGCTTCGCAGCCTGGACCGAACCCGGGTGCTGATCGAAAAGAACGCCGCACGATTTTCCAATCCCGTGGATATTTTCGAGCTGATCGTCGTCGAGTTCCAACGAACCCTGATCTCCGTCGTCATCGAGATCAGCGAAGAGTTGAATGCCATAGAGGACTTCGTCCACGGCAATACGTCGCGCGACGAGCGCGCCAAGCTTCCGCCCATCCGCAGGACGATCGTGCGCCTGCATCGCCATCTGCGCACCGTTCTCTCGCTGATGCGCCATGCCGCCGCCTCGGACGATGAGGAAATGCCGCTCGGCTTCGAGGATGTCGCGGGCCGGCTGACGGGGCGCCTCGAAGCGGTCGAACACGACGTCTATGCGCTGCAGGAACGGGCGAGGCTGTTGCACGAAGAAATCGATTCCAAGCTCGCCTCCGAGATCAACCGGCATCTCTATATCCTGTCGATCATGACCGCATTTCTGCTGCCGCCGACGCTGGTGACCGGCTTCTTCGGCATGAACACATCGGGGTTACCGTTGGCGGGCGGCGCAAGCGGTACTGGATATGCGGTTGGGTTCATCATCGCCTCCATGCTGCTGGCATGGTGGCTGCTCAAACGGGTCAATATTCTCTGACGTCGAACCATGCAAAAAGCCGCCCGGCGGGAAACCGGACGGCTGGCATTGGCAATTCTGAAAGCGCCGCTTAGAGCAATTCCAGGAAAAGTGCGCAGCTGTTTTCCGTCCGGAATTGCGTGAAAAGAGCTGGAGCGGTTCAGAGATTCCGTGAAAAACTGAACCGCTTTAGAAATACGGCGAGTAGCACTGACGGCGCGGGCCGGAGTTCGGCTGGAACGTATTGTCGTAAGCGCGGTAGGAACGATAGCGTCCCTCGCACCATTCGACATGACGCGGATTGATGCCCGCGCTCGGGGCCGGAGCCGGCTCGTAATAGCGCGGCTGGCTGGCGATTGCGCCGCCAATCAATGCGCCGGCGCCGAAGGCAGCCAGCGGGAACCAATAGCCGTCATGATAGCGATAGCCATGACGATAGCCGCCGCGATAACCGCGGTAGCCGCCATACCAGCCGCGGCGATAGTAACCACCGTGACGCCACTGTACCTGTTCGACATTATCAGGCGCGGCCTGGGTGGGCGCGGACTGTTTTACGACCGGTGCGGCGGGCATCTGCATGGCGAAAGACGGTGTGAAGCTCGTCAGGGCGACGGCAGCAGTCAAGGCGGCAGTCGCGATTTTTGCACGGAAACCAAGCATTTTCATCTCCATTCCCTGGTTCGGCTTGCTGCTCAAGCCTGTAGGCGTTTCATGTCGGGAATGCTTCCCGAGCAAGGTTTCGCTGCCTTTCGTCGTATATCCGAATAGACGACAAGAAACGCGGCAGCGCGTTATTTAGTTCCTCAAATCCCTACCGATTTAAGGAGTTACGAGGGGCTCCACGATGAATTTATAGTGATTGCTTTCTTAACCCGAGATTAACCAGCAATCCTTACTATTATTTCATGAAAGGATACCGAAAGAGTAACCTCCTCATTTACAGCTTGCTGACGATCCTGGCCCTGATGGGGCCGGTCTCCAAGGCTTCGGCCGGTGAAAGCCAGCCCTGGGGCGACCCGAAAAACGCCCTGATTGTCGATGCTTACGAGCTGAACACCATCGACTGGACTGCATTCCTTCAGGACAAGCGGATTGCCGGCTTCATCTCAAAGGCGTCCGACGGACTTCCTGAAAGCTTCAGTTGCACCGGCGACCATGGCGGCGATACGGTGGCCCATTGCAGGACGATGTGGCGCAAATACGCCGTCAGCCGCGAGCTGTTTCAAACACGCCGCATGCTGGCGAAGACGAATGGCCTGTTATGGGGCGCCTATCATCTGGGACGGCCCGGCAATCCGACCGACCAGGCCAATCATTTTCTCGATTATGCCGATCCGCAACCCGATGAGCTGATGGTGCTCGATATTGACGGCATGGATGCGACGCAATTCATGTCGCTCGACGATGCGCAGATCTATGTCGCCCACATCAAGGTCAGAACCGGGCGTTATCCCATTCTCTACGTCAATCACAACACGGCGCGTTATATCGCCGATCACCGGGGCATCTATCCGCTGCTGTCGCGGCTGCCCTTGTGGTATGCGCGCTACAAGCCTGATGTCAAAGGCACTTTCCCACTCGGCAACTGGGACAATTATGCCATCTGGCAGTTTGCTTCGTCGGACAATTGTTCGGAGAAAAGCTGCCCCTATCGGGTCCCGGGCACGCTTACCGATATCGATGTCAACGTCGTGCCGATGACGAAGGTTCAGCTCGCTGGGATCTGGCCGCAGGGCGATCTCCTGCCGGCGAAACCGCTGCCCGCGCCGGACCTGACGATCGCGCTCGCACAGATGTGCAGCGGGCCGCGGCAGATGCTCGTTTCCCTCATGCTCGAGGTCGACCCCGTCGTCACGGCCTCGACCCCGCAAACCAAGCCGGTCGAGATCAATGAGCTGAATTACCAGGATTTCTAGAGCGTGATGCCAAAAAGTGTGGGCGGTTTTCGGACGACATCACGCTCTACTTCTTTGATGCTGGAGCGGATTCAGATTTTAGGTCGAATAGACCTAAAATCATCCGGCTCTAGGCCTCGATCTGCACATCCGTCTTCGGGCGCGAGCAGCAGGCGAGGATGTAACCCTCGTCGATCTCGTCATCGAGGATGCCGCCATTGTGGCTCATCTCGACTTCGCCCGAAAGCTTCAAGACCCGGCATGTGCCGCAGAGGCCGGATTCGCAGGCCGCACCGATGCGCACGCCGGCGCCCCGCGCCGCCTGAAGCACGGTCTGGCCCGCAGCACAGGCCACATCCTTGCCCGCCATCGTGAAGCGGATCGTGGTCGCCGCCTCGCCGGAAGCATCGTCGGAGACTTCCGCAAGCGGTGTCGCCGCATTGGCCGGCTGGAAGCTTTCCTGATGGTAGCGCGACATGTCGAAGCCATGCGCTTCGAGCATCGAGCGCACGGCATCCATGAAGACTTCCGGGCCGCAGCAGAAGATGGTGCGATCCATGAAATCGGGCGCCAGCAGGCCGATCTTCGCCTTGTCGATGCGGCCCTTCAGCCCCGACCAGAGATCGGTGCGGCCGCAGCCTTCGACGATGAAGCCGAGATCGAGGTTCGGCATGAAGCGGGCGAGATATTCGAGCTCGGAGCGGAAGATGATGTCCGTCGGGCTGCGCGAGCAATTGACGAAAGTAATGTCAGACAGTGGTGCTATGTCCGACATATACCGCGTCATCGACATCATCGGCGTGATGCCGGAGCCGGCCGAGACGAAGAGATATTTCTCGCCCGGATGACGGATGTGGCTGAAATCGCCAAGCGGGCCGAAAGCCTTGATGCGCATGCCCGGCTTCAGGTTCTCGAACATCCAGCGCGTGCCGATGCTGTCTTTCTGCGCCTTCACCGTCACGGCGACCGAGAAGGGCCGCGACGGCGTGGACGACAGAGTATAGGTGCGCATGACCGGCTCCGGAGCCGTCGGCAGCTCCAGCGTCACGAACTGCCCCGGCAGATAGCGGAACCAGTTGTCCTTGTCGGACCCGAAGGTGAAGGTCATCACATCGGGCGCTTCGGGCGTAACCGAGAGACATTCAAGCAGATGCTGCCTGTCGTTCCAGGGCTGCATCTGGTCGAGGTGACGATGCGGAAGGGAGACGGTCATGTTCATACTCAGGCTACCGCCGACAGCTTGGCCTGGTCGCCTTGCAGCCGGTTGATCATGAAAGTCGTGTACCATTCGACGAACTGCATGACGCCGCCTTCATGGATTTCCGAATAGGGACCGGGCTCATAGGCCGGCGAGCGGATGCCGAAGGCATTTTCCTCGACGATGCGGCGATCCTGATCGTTGGTTTCGGTCCAGACGTGGGTCAGCTCTTCCAGATTGTAGTCGACACCTTCGACCGCATCCTTGTGAACGAGCCACTTCGTGGTGACGGCGGTTTCCTCGGCGCTGATCGGCAGGACGCGGAAGGAGATCGCGTGGTCACCGAGCATGTGGTTCCATGTCGTCGGATAGTGGAAGAGCAGCATGGTGCCGATGCCGTTGATCGTCACGTCGGGCGAGAGCGGCCGCCTGACGGCATTCTGCCCGGACATGGTGTAGCTCTCGGCACCTTCGATCAGCGGCATGCGGGCGGTGCGGAACTGTCCGTCAGGAGAGATCTTGAATTCGCTCGGCAGGCCGGCGGCTTCGCAGCGTGCCCAGTGCTCGGTGATGACGGGATCGCTCATCGCGCCCTGCACGCCGGTCACCGTCGGAGCTTCCGGGAAGGTGCGGCAGAGTTCGGGGTGATTGGCCGCGCAATGGTAGCATTCGCGGTTGTTTTCCCAGACCAGCTTCCAGTTGCCCTTTTCGATAATGGTGCTCTGGAAGGCGACCTTGGCTTCGCTGATACGGTGCGGGGCCATGTAGGGCTCGATCGTGGCGCGAACGGGTGCGAAATCGGGAGCGTTCTGCGCGAGGCAGATGAAGATGTAGCCAGCGACACTTTCGCAGTGAACCGGCTTCAGCGAATGCTGGCTCTTGTCGAAATCCTCGGCCATCTGACGGGCAAAAAGCAGCGAGCCGTCAAGTTCGTAGGTCCATTGGTGATAGGGGCAGACGAGCTTTGCCGACGATCCGCGCTCGGTCGTGCAGACGCGCGAGCCGCGGTGGCGGCAGCTATTGTGGAAGGCGCGGATGACCTGATCGCGGCCACGGACGATGACGACGGGATAATCGCCGATCTGGACGGTGAAGTAATTGCCCGCACGCGGCACTTCGCAATCATGGCCTATGAACAGCCAGTCGCGATAGTAGATCGTCTCCATGTCGAGCTTGAAGTAATCCGGATCGGTGTAGAAGGGTTGCTCCAGGCTCAAACCCGTCCGGTGGTTCTTCAATTGCCGCAGAACTTTGCTGCCGATATCCATTTGCCTATCCTTGCGCAATACCGGAAGACGAGCAGAGGACATGCAAGGCCGTTGGGGACGGCCGAAAGCAATGCCCCGACCGCCCGCCGCGGTCAGTAAACCATATGTGCCCAAGGCTGGTTTCCGGGCTCTGGAGCGGCCCTGTTGCCAGGACCCCATGGCACCTTCCCAGGCCGATCGGCCCAGTGGCTTTATCCGCCATGCCTCACTCCACCACCGTTGCGGGGGCAGCGCCGGATTTTGACCGGCTTCCCAATTCTCCGTCTCCCTAGCAGACGGCACCTTGAGATTGATATCATCATAGCTCTCGGCCGCGTCTGCCGCTGCGCTGCAATGCGACATCGGCTTCGAATTTGACGACAGGTGAAACAGGACGATAGGACGGTTGCATGGCGTGAGAATATTGACAGGTAATTCAATTGCTTGGGCGTCTGCATCGGAGATGGTCAAAGCATCGCATATCCATTCCACCAATGACGCTTTATCCTGATTGCGACAGGTCAGCGAACGGCCGGCAATCAGGCAAATAATGGGCGGCAGAAAGCGCCAACGGAGCCGCTATCGGGGCGCCTTCAATCCGGCACGATCAAGCTCGGCTCAAGCTCCGTGATCCATCATGTCACCCAAAGAGTTTTATAGCGAGATCCGGCATGGCCAAACTCAGATATTTCGACGCTGGGAAGCCCGCCGAGCCCGAACCGGCGCAGCCGGTATCGACGACGGGGTACACCGAATTCCTGCGCACCGGCCGCATCAACCGCAACAGGCCGCATTGGCTGGCGGAAGAGCGGGAATATCTCACCCACGAACAGGTGGCCGAACACACGGCGCTGAAGCTCAGGGACGCCGGCGAGAAGACCCACGATCGGCTCAACAATTTCCATAGGTCCATCCGCTTCCCGAAGCTCATCTTTCATCACACGCTGAAGGACACGCCACATCTCGGCTATTGCCACGTTACCGCGGCGCGGACGCAGTTCGCGCATTATGAAGACGTGAACTGGGCTTTCTACATCGCCAATTTCTTTGCCCGCATCGGCCAGGAAGAGAACTTCTTCGAGGACATCAGCCTCAAATATTCGCGGATGTATTTCGCCGTGGCCATCCGTCCGGACAGGCAAGCGGAAGACAAGAAGCTGACGATCAATCGCGATGTCAGAGGCAACGGCGTGCTGTTCCACACCCACGATCCGCAGATCGCCATCCGCAACGTTCTCCTGCTCGGCGCCCGCAACGAGCAGCTTCGCGACATCATTCGCCAGCTTTGACGATTGATCCAAAAACTCGAAGAGCATAAGAACGGCCTGAACTGCAAGCAGGCAGGCCATGGCACGACACATAAACATTCTCGAACATCCGCAAACCGCTATAGAGGTTGCAACGGCGACGCTTGCCCAGGGCCTGCCGATCGGGCTGCCGACAGAGACGGTCTACGGCCTTGCCGCCGATGCCACCAATCCCACAGCCATTACCCGGATCTACGAGACGAAGGGGCGGCCACGCTTCAATCCGCTGATCTGCCATATGAGCGATCTTGCCATGGCGGAGCGCTATGCCATCTTCGACCCGATCTCGCGCAAGCTCGCGGAAGCCTTCTGGCCCGGCCCGTTGACGCTGGTTCTGCCGCTCAAGCCTGATAGCGGCATCCATCCGCTGGCAACCGCCGGCCTCGACACGGTCGGCATCCGCGTGCCGCAGGGCTTTGCCGGCGAGCTGATCCGCGTCTTTGACCGGCCGCTTGCCGCACCGAGCGCCAATACCTCGGGAAAGATCAGCGCCACCAATGCTGATCACGTGAACGACGACCTGGGGGAGCGGATTACTCTTATTCTCGACGCCGGATCATCGGTCGTCGGCGTGGAGTCGACGATCGTCAAGGTCGAGGATGGCGAGATGCGCCTGCTGCGACCGGGCGGTCTCGCGGCAAGCGAGATCGAGCGGGTGGCCGGCAAGGCACTGAAGCGCAAGAAAAAGGCTTCCGCTGCCATCGAGGCGCCAGGCATGCTTGCTTCGCATTATGCGCCGGGAGCAGCGGTGCGGCTCGACGCCACGGAGGTTTCCGCAAGCGAGGCGCTGATTCGCTTCGGCGCGCCAGATATTCCCGGCAGCGAGAACGCCGTTGCCGTGCTGGATCTGAGCGCGAGCGGCGATCTCTCGGAAGCCGCCGCAAACCTCTTTGATTTCATGAAGCGCGCCGATGCCACAGGCGCGACAACGATTGCCTTTTCGCATATTCCCGACGAGGGCCTCGGCGAGGCCATCAACGATCGGCTGCGCCGCGCAGCGGCTCCCAGAGAATAAATCGCCTGATCTTTCGGCAAAGGACACGCCATGAGCAGCTCCGCCACCTCTTCCGACCTTCTCGATCGCTTCGCCGGCATCGTCGGTGAAAAACATGCCGTGCGCGACCCGACGGAAATTGCGCCGCATCTGGTGGAAAACCGTGGGCTCTATCATGGCGCTTCGCCCATGCTGCTGAAGCCCGGCTCGCTGGAAGAGGTTTCGGCCATCCTCAAGCTTGCCAGCGAGACCGGAACGGCCATCGTGCCCCAGACGGGCAATACCGGGCTTGTTGGCGGGCAGACGCCGCGCGAGGGCGGCTCGGACATCATCCTGTCGCTGGAACGCATGAACCGCGTGCGCGATATCGATCCCGTCGGCAATACGATGATCGTTGACGGCGGCTGCATCCTGGCTGATGTCCACAAGGCGGCAGCCGAGCATGGCCGCATGTTCCCGCTTTCGCTCGGCTCGGAAGGCTCTTGCCGTATCGCCGGCAATCTTTCCACCAACGCCGGCGGCACGGCCGTTCTTGCCTATGGCAACATGCGCCAGCTCTGCCTCGGCCTTGAAGTCGTGCTGCCCACCGGCGAGATCTGGAACGGCCTGCGCCGCCTGAAGAAGGACAATACCGGCTACGACCTGCGCGATCTCTTCATCGGCGCAGAAGGCACGCTCGGTGTCATCACCGGCGCTGTACTGAAGCTCTTTCCGCAACCGCTCGGCCATCAGGTCGCCTTTGCCGGCCTGCGATCGGTCGAGGACGCACTGACACTGTTCAAGAATGCATCCAGCCTCTGCGGCACGGCGCTGACCGGCTTCGAGCTGATGCCGCGCATCGGTGTCGAATTCACCACGCGGCATATTCCGGGCGTGCGCGATCCGCTGGAGACGGTGCATCCCTGGTATGTTCTGATCGACATCTCCACCTCCGATTCGGCCGAGACAGCCGAGCGGATGATGACGGCGCTGCTCGAACAGGGCTATGAGGCCGGTCTGATCCAGGATGCGACCATCGCCAGCTCGGAAGCACAACAAAAGGCCATCTGGCATATGCGGGAGAGCATGTCGGACGCGCAGAAGCCGGAAGGCGGTTCGATCAAGCACGACGTTTCCGTGCCGGTGGCGCAGATTCCGCAATTCATGGCGGAAGCCGAAACGGCCGTTGTCGCCGCCATGCCTGGCGCCCGCGTCTGCGCCTTCGGCCACATGGGCGACGGCAATATCCACTACAACATCTCGCAGCCGGTCGGCGCCGACAAGGCCGAGTTCATCGGTCGTTGGCGCGAGATCAACAAGATCGTGCACGGGCTTGTGCTGCAGCATGGCGGCTCGATCTCCGCCGAGCATGGCATCGGCCAGCTGAAGCGCGACGAGTTGGCTTCCATCCGCTCCGATATCGAGATGGACCTGATGCGACGCATCAAGACGGCCTTCGACCCGGCAGGCATCATGAATCCGGGCAAGGTCCTCAAGGTCTGAGAGCTGGTCGGCTGCCTTAACGGCCCGCGAGACACGCTCTGAATCTAGGTTGTCATGGAAGGGTTCAGCATGGGCGACAAGCGCATATATGTGACATCGGTCAGCAGCAGCGGCGTGCACGAGTTCAGCAAGCAGACCAAGGATCATATTCAACTGCTGACAGGGCTTGGCGTCGAAGGCGATGCGCATATGGGGGTGACGGTGAAGCATCGCTCGCGCGTCGCGGTCGATCCGACCCAGCCCAATCTACGCCAGGTACACCTGATCCAGGAAGAGCTGTTCGACGAGCTCACCGAAAAGGGCTTTTCCGTTTCGCCGGGCGACATGGGCGAGAATATTGCCACCCGCGGGATAGACCTGCTTTCGCTGCCGCAAGGCACACGCCTGCATATCGGCGCGGAAGCGATCGTCGAGGTGACGGGCTTGCGCAATCCCTGCAAGCAGATCGACGATTTTCAGAAGGGACTGCTGCATGCGGTGCTCGACAAGGGTGCCGATGGTGGGCTGGTCCGCAAGGCGGGGATCATGGGTATTGTCTCAAGGGGCGGTCGGGTGCAGCGAGATGACGCCATTCACGTCGAGTTGCCGCCGCTGCCGCATGTGAAGCTTGAGCGTGTTTGATATCGGAATCAATGTGATGCGTTCCGCATAACGAGAAATCGGCTCTCAGTGTACTGAGCCTCTGATACCCCCCTCTGTCACTTACGTGACATCTCCCCCATATGGAGGAGATTGTTGGGAGTATGTCGCAACGCTTCGCCAAGTCATTGCGCTTCAGTTTCTGCGGGCAAGATGTTTGTTTGAGGCGACGAGGTGCTGCGGATTACCAATCTCCTCCATGGGGGGGAGATGTCGCGAAAGCGACAGAGGGGGGTGCGCACTCTCCGCGACGACCGCAGCCAGCGTCATCCCCCTGCCCAATCAATCGAAGTCTTCCTGACCCGAATTGCCGCCGCCATTGCGGTTGCCGGTGATGATCTCGCGTTTGCCGACATGGTTGGCGGGGCCGACCAGGCCGTCCTTTTCCATGCGCTCGACGAGCGAGGCAGCGCGGTTGTAGCCGATGCCGAGGCGGCGCTGGATGTAGGAAGTCGAGCACTTCTTGTCGCGCATGACCACCTTGATCGCCTGTTCGTAGAGATCGTCGCCGTCTTCCGAGGCAATCGCGCCCTTGTCAAAGACAGCCGTATCTTCTTCCTCGTCTTCCTCGTCCTCGTCGGCGGTAACCGTGTCGAGATATTCCGGACGGCCCTGCAGCTTCAGGTGCGCCACGACCTTCTCGACTTCCTCGTCGGACACGAAGGGGCCGTGAACACGGGAGATGCGGCCGCCGCCGGCCATGTGCAGCATGTCGCCCTGGCCGAGGAGCTGTTCGGCACCCTGCTCGCCGAGGATGGTGCGGCTGTCGATCTTCGACGTGACCTGGAAGGAGATGCGGGTCGGGAAGTTCGCCTTGATCGTGCCGGTGATGACATCGACCGAAGGACGCTGCGTCGCCATGATCAGATGGATGCCGGCGGCGCGCGCCATCTGCGCCAGACGCTGGATCGCACCTTCGATCTCCTTGCCGGCGACCATCATCAGGTCGGCCATTTCGTCGACGATGACGACGATATACGGCATCGGCGTCAGGTCCATTTCCTGTTGCTCTTCGATCGGGGCACCCGTGCCCTTGTCGAAGCCGGTCTGGACCATGACGTGGATCGTCTCACCCTTTTCCTTGGCGGAGGCGACGCGGCTGTTGTAGCCGTCGATATTGCGCACGCCGAGGCGCGACATCTTCTTGTAGCGATCCTCCATCTCGCGCACCGCCCATTTCAGCGCCATAACGGCCTTCTTCGGATCGGTGACGACAGGGGTCAGCAGATGCGGGATACCGTCATAGACAGAGAGTTCCAGCATCTTCGGATCGACCATGATCAGGCGGCACTGTTCCGGCGTCATGCGGTAGAGCAGCGACAGGATCATCGTGTTGATCGCGACCGACTTGCCTGAGCCGGTGGTACCGGCGACGAGTAGATGCGGCATCTTCGCGAGTTCCGCGATGACGGGCTCGCCGCCGATGGTCTTGCCGAGGCCGAGCGCCAGCTTGTACCCGCTCTTCTCGAAATCGGGCGAATCGATCATCTCGCGGAAATAGACGGTCTCGCGGTTGACGTTCGGCAGTTCGATCCCGATGACGTTGCGGCCCGGAACGACGGCGACGCGCGCCGAGAGAGCCGACATCGAGCGGGCGATATCGTCTGCGAGGTTGATGACGCGCGAGGATTTGACGCCGGGCGCCGGCTCGAATTCATAGAGCGTGACAACGGGGCCGGGGCGGACATGGATGATCTCGCCCTTGACACCGAAATCCTCGAGCACGCTTTCCAGCAGGCCGGCATTCTGCTCCAGCGTTTCCTGCGTCATGATCACGCCGGAACGAACGGCAGGTTCCTGTAGCAGTTCGCGCGGCGGCAGCTCGTATTCGCCGTCAGCGGTGCGGGCGATCGGCCGCCATTCAGGCGGCGTCAGCGATGCGGGCCGGCGCGGCGAGATCCGCGATGGCGGTGCGTCGATCAGGCGCTGAGCAGCGGCTTCGACTGCGGGGATCGTCGGCGCAGCCTTGGCGACCGGTTGGGCAGCAGCCGGCGCGGTGGCCTTCGTCGGCATCGGCGCCACGACCATGACAGGCGCGGGCCGGGTTTCAGCTTCGGCACCATAGACGGCGGTTACGAAAGCGGGCGGCACGAATGTTTCGGCTAGCGCCACCACCGTCTGCGGCTCGGCAGCAGGTGCTTCGACGATGACGTCGGCCGCCTCGACGACGGCGGCCAGAACGGCAGCCTCAAGCGCGGCAAGCTCGTCCATGGCCGGCGTGCTGATATCTGCTGCTGACAATCTGGAAACAGTTTCGACGTGAGCTGCGATCCCGACTGCTGGAGACGGCACCACAACGGGCTGCGGCTCGACCGCAGCTGCCGGGCGGCGGCACTCGACGACGCGGAACTTGGCGATGATCGATTCGGCATCGACCTCCGGCTTGGGCGTCGCCGGCTGCTTCGACTCGCCCTTGAGGGCGGAAACGAATTCGCCATCGAACGGCATCGCATCCCAGAAGGCAAAATCGGAAAGATGGACAAGACGCGACTCGACCACAGGCGCGGCTAGGGACTCGGGAACAGTTGACTGAACAGGGGAAGCATCCAGCGCGATCGCAGGAGCTTTCGAGAATGCGGTAGCGATAACGGTCATCTCCAATGCGTCCGGCTCGGTTGCCGGGGAATTCTGAATCACTGTCGGAATATAGCCTTCCACCACCAGCGGCATGTCTTCGAGTGCCGGCAGATGAAACTCTGATGATTGCATCGGCTGCTGAATGACGGCGGCGACCGGAGCCTCGACGGCGGGCGGCTCCATGACCCGCATCGCGGCGTGCGCGGAAGCCTGCGGCCGGATCTCAGCCTTCGGCTCGGCAGGCGGGCGGCGGCTGATAATTTCATTTTCGCGGGTGCGGGTGAAGCGCACATTCGGCCCCATCAGGAAGGCATTCTGCCAGCCGGGCGATGCGAGATCTTCCGCGGAGATCCCCTGCGGCAGAATCGGCATTTCCTGCTCGCTGGTAACGGCGGCGGCCTGCAGCGCCTCCACAACAGGCGGCGGGGCCGCGGCGGTGCGCTTCCTCACCTCTTCGGCAAGGCGCCTTTCCTCGGCGTGACGCTGCTCTTCAGCCTTGCGCTTGGCTTCGCGGGCGTTGCGGATCTTCTCTTCCAGGAACGCGCGGCGAGCCGCGATCTGCTCGGCACGGCGCGCCCCTTCGGCCGCCTGCTCCGGGTCGAGATCGCCCTCCGGCTGGACGCCTTGCGAGGCATTGGAAAGTGTCGTTCGGGAAAGACGCATGAGACCTGCAACCCAGTCATTGATATTGCCGTTGGCTTCTCAAATCGAATAGGGCAGGGATGGTTAATAAGTTCCTTCCTGCGCTTGTGGAAAGCAGCCATTCCGCACCCGGAAAATATGTCCGAATATTCTCGAAATCTCTGTGGAAACAAGGGCATGACGCAGCTCATCCGCACGGAAGTGCGGCAATGAGACAGGTTAAATTTTTTGTCAGGCCCGTTAGCGCGATGAGGACAGCTGCGCGATGGAAAGCAGCGTATCGGCGCTGATACCTACGCCCGGGGAGGAACTCGTCAGAATCGAAAGCGCAGGGGATGTTGAGGAGGTCGTATTGTTCTGCAGGTCGTACATGGCCGAGAATCGCTGCAGCAGCCGATTGAGCTTGTCGGGATCGTGCAGGTCGCTCACATTGATGAAATTGCCGAGCATCTTGGCCTGGGTATCGACGTCCATGTTGGAGATCGAGCTCGGCAGATTGAAGGTGGTGGTAACGACCTCATAAAGGGCGGCATCACCCATGATGTCGTAGATCGAATTGATATCAGGCGCCTTGCGCTGGAAATAAAGCGCCAGGCGTACGCCGGGATTGCTGTCACCTTGCTGATCTTCCAGCGTCTGATGCAGGAAGAGATCATTGGTCGCTGAAAGCGCGCCCTGATTTTGCGCCGTGCCGAGCTTGCTGTCGGTCAGGTTGCCGTCGGTGCCGAAATTGAACGCCTCGACGATACTCTTGAACTTGGCACCGTCAGCCGTATTGATGAAGCTCTTCGCATCGGACGGATCGGAAGCGAAAGCTTTCTTCAGCGTCGCCGTATCGACCGTCTTCGGATCGATACCGTTAGCCGTCAGGATGAAATTCGTAAGTTTGCTGTCGGCCAGCAGACCCGTGACGCTGGTCACCTTGACGATGTTGGAGGCGAAATAGGTGCCGGCTGTCTTGGCGTCGTTGTTGGCCTTGGTCAGTTCGGCGCCCGACAGTCCCGCCGTGCTGTGGCTGGAATATTGCGAGATATAGCTGTTGATCTGCGTCTGCGACAGGGACTGCACCGGCGCTTTCAGATTGCCTTTGCTGTCGAAATTGAACGCCTTGGCAAGCGCGGTGAACCGGGAATCCTTGAGCGAGTTGACGTAGCTCTTCGCATCATAGGGATCGCTTTCGAGAATCCTGGTCAGCTGTGACTTCGTGACTTCGTTTTCACCGATTCCATAGGCGCGCAGCGCCATCTGATAGAGCTCCGGCGCGCTGTCATTGGCGGCGCTGCTGTCGGAGGTGTTGCTCGCAAAGAAATCCTTGATGGTCTTCACGTCGGCGATGCGGTTCTTGTAGTTGTTGACCGCATCCGTATTCAGGTTCGACTGCGACGACAGGTAGTTGCTCATATAGGCCTTGGAGGCCGCATCGATCTCGCTTTGGGACTGCGCCGTCTGGCCGGAAGCAAGCGTCCCGTCCGACTGGAAATTGAACTGGGAGACGGCGTAAGTCAGGCCGAAGATGGCGGCGGTCGTCGGATCGGCGAAGGCGTTCTTGAAGACGGCGGCAGGCGTCGTCGGATCGATGCCGTAGGCCGTCTTGATGTAATCGAAGAGACGCGTGTCCGATGTCAGCTGGTCGACCGACGTAATGGAGCCGATATGATTCTTGTAATAGAGATCGTTATCGGCCGCGCCGACGCTCGTAACGAACGAGGGCACGGTGAAATTATAGGCGCTCATCACATCGGCCTGTTGGCTGAGCGTCTGCGGCCCACCCGGATAGTTCGCGGTATAGCCGGCCGTGGTGGCGCTTATCTGGCCGGACGTCTGCGCCTGCGAGCCGGATGCGACGGTGCCGTCGCTTTGGAAATTGAACTCGGCCATGACGGCGGTCAGCCCGTTTGAACTCGCGGTAGCGGCATCCTTGGCCGATGCATTGAACTGATCCGCGGTGATGTAGGACGGGATATTGAAAGCCGTCTTGACGTATTGGAACAGTTGCGGATTGGACGTCAGCTGGTCGACCGACGTGATGTTGCCGATATTGGCCTGGTAATAGGCCGTGTCGCCATCCGGCGTCGATGTCTTGACCGTGCCGTCGGCATTGAAATTGAATTCCGCCACCAGAGCCTTGTCGGCGGCGCTGCCGTTCTGATTGACGTAGCTGTTCGGATCGCTGGGATCGCTGGTCAGCATCTGCTTCAGAGCCGAGTTCGATACATAGGTCGGATCGATGCCATAGGCCTGCAGCACGTAATTGCGCAGGCGGGTATTGCCGAGCAGGTCATCAACCGTCTTAACCGAGGCGATGTTCTGGCTGTAATAGCTCGTTTCGGTCGCCGCCGACGTCTCCTCATTCGTAAACGACTGTTGGTAAAGCCCGATGAGGTCATCTTCCTGCGTGCTGGTTTGCGCGGTATTCGTCGAGCCCGTCGCGCTCGTGCCGAAATTGAACGCCGCAGCGAATTCCTTATAGCGCGGATCGGTGAGCTTATTGGCGAAACTGCTGGAGTCGCTGAGGTCGCTGGTCAAGACCTGTTTCATAAAGGCCTTGGCATAGGTCATGTCGGAAAGCCCGTAGGCTTCCATCGCATAACTGTATAACTGATAGTCATTCAGGAAGCTGTCGACGTCTTTTACTTTGCCGATATTGGCATTGTAATAGTCGATCGAGCGCTTGTTTTGCGACTGCTGCGCCACCTGATTGAGGGACGTCGTCATATCTCTGGTTGCGATCGTATAACCAAGATAAGTGGAAATCATCAGCAGAATCCCAATAGATCTCTAATAAAAGCGGCGAATCTGGCTGACATTATTTCATATAAACCTTACCCGAGACTTACAGGCACTCACCCAATGCGTGCACCGTATCGATGCACCACCCTGCCCTGTATTCACCTTATGGAAACCCTGATGCATTCAACTTTGCTAACCATTTGAGGACGCAAAGTTTTCTTAACCTCGATTTTTAAGCTGTCTGGAAGGGACGGTGCCTAATCTGCCCAACAACGAGAGGACAAAAGTTCTCCGAGAGAAGACCGGAACAACCGGCTCTCAGGTAAAGCAAGGGTAGAGAAATCGATGACTAATACCGTCCTGAAGCCCGACTGGGCTGGAACCACACTGCGGCTTGATCCGGCGCGCTTCCCGCAACAGGTCAGCTATGCCATGCGAGGTGCCGAGGGTGACGTCACCATTACGATCGACGAGCGCGGCGCAGTGCTGCGCAAGATCCTGCCGTCCAGCGGCCTGCCGCTGTCCGTCGCCTTGCCCAAGCGTGCATTCAAGGGTGTTGCAGCCCGCGCCATCGACCATGGCGATGGCGAAGTCACCGTCACGCTGGAACTGCATCACTCCGATCCGGATCTCTGCATCCCCCTTCTCGTCGCTCATGACTTGAGCGATATCGCCGCCGACTGGCGCTCCTGGTCGGAAGCCTTCCGTATTCCCATGCTGATGATCGAAGCCGACGGCGTTGCCCGTCCGCTGGAAGAACATCTCGGCGGCGTCCGCTCGCAGGACAGCCAGCCGCGTCGCCGCCATTCCTACTTCGCAAACCGCCGCCCCCGCTTCCTCGTGCGTCGCACGACGGGCAAGCTCGGCATCAAGATGAAGATCCAGGGCCGCGAGATCATCGCAAGGCATTGAGCCGATCCGACCTGAAACTAAGACCCTTGACATCGGCCGCGGGAAACAACCTCGCGGCCGATGTCGTTTCGTCCTCAGGGAGCGAGAAACAGGAACGACAGGAAAAGGCCGGCGAAGATAATCAGCCCGACCCGATTGTTCGATTTGAACAAGGCCAGGCATTGCTCGCCGTCGTTGATGTCGAGCACTGCGATCTGATAGGCGAACATGCCGCCGGCGACCACCAGGCCGAGATAAGCGAGCCAGCTTGTTCCGACAAGCGCAAAAGATAGCAGCAGCAGCAGCAGCGTCGCGCCATAGAGTCCGATCAGCCAGAGGCGCGTCTGATCGCCGAAAAGACGGGCGGTCGAGCGCACGCCGATCAGCTCGTCATCCTCCTTGTCCTGATGCGCGTAAATCGTATCGTAGCCGATGGTCCAGAGGATGGCTGCGAGATAGAGCACGATCGAGGCAAGCGACAGGCTGCCGAAGAGACCCGCCCATCCCATCAGCGCACCCCAGGAAAAGGCAAGGCCAAGGAAGAATTGCGGCCAGTCGGTAAAGCGCTTGGCAAAGGGGTAGAGCGCAACGATGCCGAGCGACAGGACACCGAGCGCGACGGCAAACCAATTGAACTGCAGCAGCACCAGCAGGCCGACCAGAGCCTGCAATGCGATGAATACCTTGGCCTGCAGGCGCGTTACGCGGCCCGATGGCAGCGGGCGCGAGCGCGTGCGCGCCACGGACATGTCGATCTCGTGGTCGACGAGGTCATTATAGGCACAGCCGGCGCCACGCATTGCGACGGCGCCGACGAAATAGAGGAAGAGGTGATAGATCACCACGAATCCGGGAGAGCCCTGCCCCGAGGCGACGGAGGCATTGGCCGCAAGTGCCACGGACCAGAAGCATGGCCACATCAGCAGCTGCCAGCCGATCGGCCTGTCCCAGCGTGCAAGCTGGGCGTATGGCCAAAGCGTCGGGGGCAGAACGCGGTAGACCCAGTTGCCGGATGGCGCGTCAGCGACGCGCCCGTTGATGTCGCCTGTGTTTTGCATAGGCGAGTAGTAGTGACATCCGGCACCCGAGGTCAAGCGGCGAGGCCATGACGAGACATGACCTCGCCCGTTGCTCAGTTCATCGTGAAATTGAACTTGTAGCTGGCGGAAACGCCGATCAGCAGCTGGTTGCGGTCGCCACGCTCACGCACGAGGCTGCTGTCGGCGGCAGGGCCGGTGAGCCGGGTATATTCGAGGAAGGTGCTGGTGGTCCAGTTCTGAGAGGCCTTCCAGGTCAGGGCGCCGCCGAAGCCGACGGATTTGACGCCGCCGCCGGGCTTGTAGCCGCTGAGGCCGGAAGCAGCCGATTGGCGCGCATTGACGCCGTAATAGGTGTCGAAATAATCGCTGCTGGCGAGCGTCATGCGCGGACCGGCGGAGGCGCGCAGCTCCGGCGTGATGTCGGTAAAGGCATCGACCGCGGCATCGGCGACGACGCCGCTATGGGCACGAATACCCTGGCGAACTTCGACGCGAGCACGCAACCAGTCTGTCGGATAGGCTTCGGCAAAACCGCCGGCTTCCACACCCCACTTGACCTTCTTCAGCCCCTTGAGCTCGCGCCCATCGCCGCTGTCGCGGCTCGGCACGAATTTGCCGACGATGCCGACGCGGAATGCATCGCTTTCGATCAGGGCAAAGGACGGATTGTCGTTGCGCGAGGAAAAGCGCGGGCCCGGGCCTTGCCGGCCGATAGACACGAGCGGCGACCATTGCAGCTTGTTGTGCTTGCCGCCTTCGAACTTCGGTGCCGAGAAACCGGCCGCACCGACGCTTAAGTACCAGTCACCCGACCACAAATGCTGGCCATCGCCAGCCTCGGCAGCGCCGGCACAAGTGACGGAGAGGCCGAAAATGAAAAGAAAACGCGACTTTGCAAACACACTGCAACTCCATGATACGCAATACAAAGGGCCTTACGACCCGAGAGTTGCTGCAAATTATGCGGATCGCGTTACCGCTCCCTTAACCACAAGACGACGAATTCGATCAGAACATCAAATTCATCTTGGTTCAATTCGGACGCCGCTCGACATGCGGCCGCCTATCGCATTGATTTAATTTCTGTATACATGTTCAATCGTGGGTAATGGCTGTAATTGCCAAGTGCCCGCCATCTCATAGCCCCCAATTTCAAAAGATGAGAAACGAATGAAGAGCATATCTCTGATCTCCCTAGGTCTGATCCTGACTGCCGGCATGGCGCTTTCCGGCTGCGTCGGCACTCCGATCGGCGGAGCAAAGCAAAGCCAGTTTTCGGGAAGAGCGGCGCCTGGCAAAAAGACGAAGGTGACGACTGCTTCGCTTGTGAAACAGGACTGCACCTTTGCAGGATTTCCCTATACGGGCGTCATCAAGCAGCCTGCCCACGGCAAGGTTGACGTCGAGCACGGGCCGGTCACAGCGAAGTTTTCGAAAGACAGCACTGCCTACCTATGCTCGGGCAAGACGGTCCAAGGCAATATCGTCTACTACACGCCGAACCCTGGTTTTGCGGGCACCGACCAGTTCACCCTGCGCCTTACGGGGCTGAACACCGATGGCACGGTGCAAGACGGTACCTTTACCGTCCATGTTGGCAGATAGCGATCGTAGCGACGTGCGGGCATAAAAAGGCCCGGCCGTGGCAAGCCACGGCCGGGCCCCGTCAAATGGCGCCACTATAGAGGCTCAGAACGTCACCTTCTCCAAAGGCGGGCGCCCTGCCTCGAATTCCTTCAGTTTCGCCTCGCGCTCCGCGATGTAATTGCGATTATCCGGTACGGCGAACTGGTTCTTGGTGATCTGGAGCTGCATAATGAACAGCTCGTCCCAGCGGAAGCCCATTTCGGAACCGGCCAGATAGAACTCCCACATGCGGAAGAACTTCTCGTCGTAGAGCGCGACTGCTTCGGCCTTACGCGCCACGAAGCGGTTGCGCCAATGCCTGAGCGTATAGGCGTAGTGCATCGGCAGGGTTTCGACGTCCCTGGTGAGCAAACCTGCCTTTTCCAGTGGCGGCGTGGTCTCGCCGATCGAGGGGATGTAGCCGCCGGGGAAAATATACTTTTCGATGAAGGCGTTAGTGGCAAAGCTCGGCTTCGGGCGGGCAATGGAGTGCAGCAGCATGACACCGTTATCATCAAGCAGTTCAGAAACCTTGCGGAAGAACTTGCCGTAGTCGCCGATGCCGACATGTTCGAACATGCCGACCGAGACGATACGGTCGAACGTCTTGCCCGTCAGGTAGCGATAGTCCTGCAGCTCGAAGCGCACGCGATCGGAGAGGCCGCGCTTGGCTGCCCGCTCGCGCGATACCTTCAGCTGCTCTTCGCTGAGCGTGATGCCTGTCACGTCGAGGCCTGGATAGGCTTCGGCAAGATACATGGCCATGCCGCCCCAGCCCGAGCCGATCTCCAACACCTTCTGGCCGGGCTCGACCAGCAGCTTGGCGGCGATGTGACGCTTCTTGGCGACCTGCGCTTCGAAGAGGCTGATGCCCGGCGGATTGAAATAGGCGCAGGAATATTGCCAGTCCTCATCGAGGAAGAGATCGAAGAGCTTCGCCGACAGATCGTAGTGATGGGCAACATTGTATTTGTTGCGATTGATCGGCGAGCGGCTCTTGATCTGCTGCCAGGCGATGCGGCCGAGCAGCAGCGCCGCCATCCGGAAATCGAAAATCTCGTTAGTGGTATTCTGCTTCACCAGCGACAGGAACTCGTAGATGTCCCCCTGCTCGAGGATGAAGCGGCCCTCCATATACATTTCGCCAAGCTTGAGCGTCGGATCGCGGGCAACCGCATCTTCAGCCTGCTGATCGGCAAAACGGACGGCCACCGTCTCGCCGGTTCCGTCGCCGACCATATGGGTCTCGCCGGATGCGAGCGTAAGCCTGAGTGAACCTTTACGGATGATTTTCTTGACGAGAGAAAAGAGTGTCGACGCCATGGACGCCCCGAATGTTATGACATGACATTAAGGCAACTTTAACGCCTCACAGCATTGTGGCAAGCGCACCTTTCCACAGTCATTGGCACTCTGACAACAACGCTGCCAGAGTGTGACATTCTTGCACGAAGTTCCGCTAAGTCCTTATTTTCGTTTGAGTGCGTCCGCCAACGCTGCCCCAAAACTACCCTGTTGTTCGGCCTTCGGACGGGCATTTCCCTTAACGCCAGCGCTGCGAGGACCACCCTGTTCGCGTGTGTCCCGCCCGGACGGGGCTGCCACAGTGCTGCCATCTTTGCGCATGGAGAGGCCGATTCGCTTACGCTTCGCATCGACTTCCACGACCCTGACCTTGACGACGTCGCCGGCCTTCACAACCTCATGCGGGTCCTTGATGAAGCGATCCGCCAGCTGCGAGACATGCACCAAACCGTCCTGATGCACACCAATATCGACAAAGGCGCCGAAGGCGGCGACGTTGGTGACGGTTCCTTCCAGCAGCATTCCCGGCTTGAGGTCACCGATCTCGTTGACACCCTCCGCAAAGGTCGCGGTCTTGAAGCTCGGGCGCGGATCTCGGCCCGGCTTTTCCAGTTCGGCGATGATGTCACGCACGGTCGGCAGGCCGAATTTGTCGTCGATGAACTGACGGGGATCGACCGCCTTCAGCGTCGCGGTGTCGCCCATCAGCGTTCGCAGGTCGCGGCCGCAGGCGGCAACGATCTTCTTGGCGACGCCATAGGCTTCGGGATGCACGGAGGAAGCGTCCAGCGGCTCCTTGCCGTTGGGGATGCGCAGGAAGCCGGCGCATTGCTCGAAGGTACGCTGGCCGAGACGGGCGACCTTCAGGAGATCGCGCCGGGTCTCGAAGGCGCCTTCGCCGTCACGATGCCGAACGATCGCCTCGGCAATAGAAGGCCCGAGACCGGAGACGCGGGCAAGCAGCGGCACAGACGCCGTGTTCAGATCGACGCCAACGGCGTTCACCGCATCCTCGACCACCGCATCCAGCGAGCGCGACAGCTTCTGCTGGTCGACATCGTGCTGGTATTGGCCGACGCCGATCGACTTCGGCTCGATCTTTACCAGCTCGGCCAGCGGATCCTGCAGGCGGCGGGCGATGGAGACGGCGCCGCGCAACGAGACGTCGAGGCCGGGAAATTCGAGCGCCGCGGTTTCCGAGGCAGAGTAAACCGATGCACCGGCTTCGGAAACGATAACCTTCGTCGGCTTCGGCGCCGGCAGTTCGGCCAGCATGTCGGCCACAAGCTTCTCGGTTTCGCGGCTGCCCGTGCCGTTGCCGATCGCGATCAGCTCGACCTTGTGCTTGCGGATGAGCGAGGCAAGTGCGGCCTGCGTGCCGCGCACGTCGTTCTTCGGCGGGAAAGGATAGACCGTCGTCGTCTCCAGGAGCTTGCCCGTGCCATCGACCACGGCGACCTTGACGCCGGTGCGGATGCCCGGATCGAGGCCCATGGTGGCGCGCGAACCCGCAGGCGCTGCCAGCAGCAGATCCTTCAGATTGCGGGCGAAAACATGGATCGCTTCTTCTTCCGCACGTTCGCGCAGTTCCCGCATCAGGTCGAGCGACAGTGACATCGAAAGCTTCACACGCCAGGTCCAGCTCGCGACCTCCGTCAGCCAGCGGTCGCCGGGCTGGTTTGCGCCGATATCATAGGCCGCAGTGATCATGCGCTCGACCGGCTTGTTGGGCGAGACGGCGTCGGTATCGACTTCGATATTCAGCGTCAGCACTTCTTCGTTCCAGCCGCGCAGCATGGCAAGCGCGCGATGACCGGGAGCCGTAGCCCAGCGCTCCTGATGGGCAAAATAATCCGAGAATTTGGCGCCTGCCTCCTGCTTGCCGTCGACGACTGCAGCCTTCAGCGTGGCATTGGTCTTCATGTAATTGCGCAGCTTGCCAAGCAGATCGGCATTTTCGGCAATGCCTTCGGCGATGATGTCGCGCGCGCCTTCCAGCGCCGTTTTCACGTCAGGCACATCGGCCGTGATAAAGCCTTCGGCGAGAACCGCGGGCTCTTTGGAGCGATCCGCAAGGATCGTGTCGGCCAATGGGCCGAGGCCGCGTTCCCTGGCAATTTCGGCGCGCGTGCGGCGCTTCGGCTTGTAGGGCAGATAAAGGTCTTCCAGCTCAGCCTTGGTGCCGACGGTTGCAACCTTGCTCATCAGCTCGTCGGTCATCTTGCCCTGGCTGCTGATGGATTCGATGATTGCGGCGCGACGGGCTTCCAGCTCACGCAGATAGACCAGACGTTCCGACAGAGTACGAAGCTGGGTATCATCGAGGCCACCGGTCACCTCCTTGCGGTAGCGGGCGATGAAGGGCACCGTTGCACCTTCGTCCAGGAGCTCGATGGCGGCCTTGGCCTGATCCGGGCGGGAGTTGATCTCGGCGGCGATGGTAGCAGCAAGGGAACGGATATCGGCGGACATGTGTCTCTCTGAACTGGACAATCGTAAAGGGGACCATAAGCATGATCCCGCGGACATAAGAAGCGGTTTTCGTCACGGAACACGCCAATCCGGGCGCGGAGATGGCGTGGAGGGCGAAGCCGCTTCCGCTTTAACGGGATAAAAAGGCATGGCAATGTTGCCAGCCCTGCCTCCACAGGATTTGCCGCTTGACCTTTGGCTCAAGCCCCCTTAACCGCCCAAAAGGACGCAACGAAAGGGCAAGCCATGAGAGTTCTGTTGATCGGATCGGGCGGACGCGAGCACGCATTGGCCTGGAAACTGGCGCAATCGCCTCTCATGACGGAATTCTATGCCGCACCCGGCAATCCCGGCATTGCCGAGCATGCGACGCTTGCGCCGATCGATATCGACAACCACGACGCTGTTGTCGCCTTCTGCAAGGACAAGGCCATCGACTTCGTCGTCGTCGGCCCGGAAGCGCCCTTGGTCGCCGGCATTGCCGACAAGCTGCGCGCCGCCGATATTGCCGTTTTTGGCCCTTCTGCAGCCGCCGCGCAGCTCGAAGGGTCCAAGGGTTTCACCAAGGATATCTGCGCCCGCTACAATATTCCCACCGGCGCCTATCAGCGCTTCAACAATGCACCGAAGGCGAAAGCCTATGTCCGCGCTCAGGGAGCGCCGATCGTCGTGAAGGCGGACGGTCTTGCGGCTGGCAAGGGCGTCACCGTTGCGATGACGATCGACGAAGCGCTGGCCGCGATCGACGATTGCTTTGAGGGTGCATTTGGTGAGGCCGGCGCAGAAGTGGTGATCGAAGCCTATCTCGATGGTGAAGAGGCAAGCTTCTTCTGCCTTTGCGATGGCAAGCATGCGCTGGCGCTGGCGACCGCACAGGACCACAAACGCGTCGGCGACGGCGACACCGGCCCGAACACCGGCGGCATGGGCGCCTATTCCCCTGCCCCCGTGATGACGCCCGAATTGGTTGAGCGCACCATGAAGGAGATTATCGAGCCGACGATGCGCGGCATGGCCGAAAGCGGCCATCCTTTCAGCGGCGTCTTCTTCGCTGGGCTGATGATCACCGCCAAGGGTCCCGAACTCATCGAATACAATGTCCGCTTCGGCGATCCGGAATGCCAGGCACTGATGATGCGCCTGAAGAGCGACCTGCTGCCAATGCTCTATGCCTGCGCCAACGGCACGCTGGATCAGGTGACTGCCGAATGGAGCGGGGATCCGGCGCTAACGGTCGTCATGGCCTCGAAGGGCTATCCCGGCTCCTACGCCAAGAACACACCGATCGCGGCGCTGCCGGCCGACAGCGAAGGCGAGAAAGTGTTTCATGCCGGCACAGCCTTGAAGGATGGCGCACTCGTTGCGACGGGTGGGCGAGTCCTCAACATCACTGCCACAGGCAAGACTGTGGGCGAAGCAAAAGAACGCGCCTATGCCCTTGCCGGCGAAGTGAAATGGGACAACGGCTTCTATCGCAATGATATCGGATGGCGCGCAGTGGAGCGCGAAAAGTAAACATCACTTCGGCTCTGCAATCGCAAGTCCATTAAATCTTTACCTAATCTCCTGACGGGATGGAAATAAAGCCGCACTAATGTCTTCGTCACTATAGGCGGAGTTCTTGGTTATGCGTTCCTTCTTTGTGACCTTGGCGTGCGTACTGGCCGGCGGTTCCGCCATGGCCTCGTCGATCCAGCCGATCGACGGCACGATGATCGGCGGCAGGGGCAGCATTATCAACAAAAGCTGCGCCGAATGCCCTCCACTGAAGCCTCCTGTCACGGAAAGAGAATACACCGTGCCGACGCTGGAGCCCGGCACGCAATCCGTCGTCGTGCGCAATATCGACGGTCAGAAAAAGGTCGTCCGCACCGAAGCCTGGATGGGTGGCTCGCCTGTTAACTTCGTCAGCAAGCCCACGCCAGAAGCACTTGCCGCCGCCGGTGAGCCCGTCGACGGCATCGACATCACGGCTCAGACGGCGGCCTTGCCGAACTCATCCACAACTCGCGCACCCGCGCCGCTCGATATCTCCGGCTTCCAGCTTCGCCAGTAAGCTCGGCAAGCCATCTTGGTAACGCTTGGCCGCTTGCGGAATGCCGACTATATTCAAACTTATAAATATATTCTCATAATATTCGATAAATCTAAATAACTTCCGGAAATCTCAAGGTCTCCTCGACGGCATAACCAAGTAAAGTTTCGTATTACTTACAATTCCTGCACATATCTCCGGTTTAATTCCAAATTAAATACAACCAAATCCCTACAATTAAACCTTTCTTAGACATAAACAGCGATTTTACTGCCACCGGACAGCAGCATGTCATTAAGCGGCGGCAAACGTATTGAGTATCTCTCAGGCGATCGCACAGGCGGTAGGAAACCGCACCGGTATTCACCCCTGTGGGAGGCATCATGAAGAATCTCAAGATTTCGCATCAATTATTTGCCTTGCTTGGCGTCCTGATGGCCGCCTTCGCCGTGGCGACCTATTTCCAGATCCGGTCGCAGGCCGATTCTATCTATAGCGACCGTTTCGACATGCTGCGCACGCAGGTCGAATCCGGCATTTCTATTTTGGACCAGTATTATCAGCGCGAAAAATCCGGCGAGATGACTCATGAGGCGGCTCAAGCCGAGGCCTTCAAGGTATTGTCGCATGTCAGCTTCGCGCCGGCGGGCTATTTCTTCGGCTTCGACTATAACGTCATACAGCGCATTCACCCGAGCCCAGTCAATATCGGCAAGGACATGTCCGGCCAAGTCGACAAGAACGGCACCCATTTCAGCAAGGAAATGGTCGAGAAGGCGATCAAGGGCGGCGGTCGCACGATCTATTACTGGAACAAGCCCGGCCATCCCGGCACCGACTTCTTCCTGAAGGGCAGCTATTCGGCGGCATTCGCGCCGTGGCAGATCGTGCTCGGCTGCGGCGTCTACATGGACGACCTGGATGCGCAGATCAATGCAACGATGTGGCGCGCCCTGCTCATCTGCGGCATCGTCTTCGTCATCGGCATCGGTGCGGCCCTTTACTTCATCCGCGGCATCACAAAGCCGCTCGCCGACGTCCATGCCGCACTGAAGGCCGTGGCCGACGAAGATGTGACGATGGCCATTCCGCATGCCGAGATGCGCAACGAAATCGGCCTGATGGCGAAAGCGACCCAGGCGCTGCAGGAAAAGATCCGCGAGCGCCACGTGCTGGCCGACCGCCAGGCTGCACAGGAACTCGAAATCAGCAATGAGCGCGAACAGAACCTGCGCCAGCAGCAGGATGAGGCCCACGAACAGGCGCGCGTCGTCTCGGTCATCGGCAGGGCGCTTGAAGACCTCGCCCAGGGGAACCTGACGATACGGTGCGGCGATCTCGGCGCCGGCTATGCCGGCCTTCGCAACAACTTCAACGAGGCGCTGTCGCACCTCGAAGCCGCGATGGGCCGCGTCAACGCCAAGGGCAATGACATCGGCCTCAGCAAGGAAGAAATCCGTCGCGCCTCCAACGAACTGTCGCAGCGCACCGAGCGCCAGGCCGCCAGTCTGGAAGAGACTTCCGCCGCGCTCGACGAACTCACCGTCGCCGTCCGCCAGACTGCGGAAGGCGCCGATGAAGCCAGCAAGCGCGTCCATGCCGTCAGCGCCGAAGCATCGCGCAGCGATGCCGTGGTTGCCCAGGCAATCGAAGCGATGAGCGGCATCGAGAAGTCTTCGGCCGAGATCGGCAAGATCATCGGCGTCATCGACGAGATCGCCTTCCAGACCAACCTTCTGGCGCTGAATGCCGGCGTCGAAGCGGCCCGCGCCGGCGAATCCGGCAAGGGTTTTGCCGTCGTCGCCCAGGAAGTACGTGAACTCGCGCAGCGCTCCGCCGCAGCCGCCAAGGAGATCAAGGACCAGATCGCTCGCTCCTCCGGTCAGGTCGATCAGGGCGTTCGCCTCGTCGGTGAGGCAGGCGAAGCGCTGAAGCGCATCTCCGGTCAGATCAAGGCAGCCAACGAGATCGTCTCGAAGATCGCCCACAGCGCCTCCGAGCAGGATACGACGCTGCGCTCGATCTCCTCTTCGATGAACCAGCTCGATGCCGCCACACAGCAGAACGCCGCCATGGCCGAAGAGACCACCGCATCGGCCGAGACACTCGCCGCCGACACGGAAGATCTCCTCGCCCTCATCCGCGGCTTCCGTGTCAACGAAGGCCAACCCGCTGCGGATCATCGTCGCCGGGCCGCCTGAGCCACATAAGGCAGAAAACACAAAACCGCCGGGCATGCGTCCGACGGCTTTTTATTTGGCTATGATGGTTGTGTCAGTCGGTCGCCGCCAGCCGTTCGACCAACCTGTCGATCTCGCGATCGGAATAGACCTCGATGCCGGCTTGCTTAAGCAGCGCCGCCGTGACGCCCCGGCCACTCTGCCGACCACCGGAAAACGTGCCGTCATAGATGAAGCCGGAGCCGCAAGACGGGCTGCCGTCGATCAGGAGGGCATAGCGACAGCCGGTTTCTGTTGCGAGCGCCAGCGCATTTTCCGCCGCCTGGCGAAATTCCGCCGTGACGTCACCGCCGGTGATCTCCATCACCCTTGCGGTGCCCGCAAGGACATCCTCGCCAGTGGCGCCGCCTGCGATTTCGGCGGGCGGCCTCGGTACGACCATCCCTGCAGACATTTCCGGACAGATCGTCACCAACAGCCCCTCCTCACGCCAGCGATCGATCGCCGGATGGACAAGCGGCTTGGAGCGGCCGTCATAGCGGACGGCATGGCCCATGAGGCAGGCGCTGACGAGGATCTTTCCGGTCATCGCGCCCCCATGCCTTATCCCGCGATCTTCGAGAAGTCGGCGACAGTGCCGGTCGCCTCGCGGATCAGCCGCAGCAGCGCCAGACGATTGGCGCGGATGGCGGCGTCTTCGTCATTGACGAGCACGTCTTCGAAGAAGCGATCGACGGGGGCGCGCAGCTTGGAAAGGGCTGACATGGCCGAACGAAAATCTTCCTTGGCGATCGCATCGGAAGCCTCGGCGGAAGCGGCCTTGACGGCAGCAAAGAGATCCTTTTCCGCGTCTAGCTTCAGCAGAGCGTCCGAAACACCATCGGCAAAGACGGTGCCCTTCTTCTCTTCAGCGGCCAGAAACTGCGTGGCGCGCTTGGTGCCGGCGAGCAGGTTCTTGCCATCCTCGGAGGTAATGAAGGCGGTCAGGGCCTCGACACGGCGGGCAACCATCAGCAGATCATCAGCTTCCGGCGTCAGCACGGCATCGATCAGGTCATGGCGGGCGCCGAGATCGCGCAGATAGACCTTGAGGCGATCATGGAAGAAGGCGAGCAGATCGGCATCCTTGGTGGTGGCGAGCAGCGGCAGGCGCACGCCTCGCTCCAGCAAAATACGGACGACACCGAGGGCGGCACGGCGCAGCGCGTAAGGGTCCTTCGAGCCAGTCGGCTTCTCGCCGATCGCCCAGAAGCCGACGAGCGTATCCAGCTTGTCGGCAAGCGCAACGGTGATTGCAACCTTATCCTCGGGGACGCGATCTGACGGGCCTTGCGGCTTGTAGTGATCTTCGATCGCCGTTGCGACCGAGGCGTTCTCGCCCTGCAGCGACGCATATTTGCGGCCCATGACGCCCTGCAGCTCGGGGAATTCGCCGACTGCTTCGGTGCGCAGATCAGCCTTGGCGAGCACGACGGCGCGGTCGACCAGGGCGGCATCGGCGCCGGTGATCTTTGCGAGTTCGGCGGCAAGCGCGCGAATGCGGGTGACGCGTTCGCCCTGGCTGCCGAGCTTGGCATGGAAGGTGACGTTGAGCGCGTCGAGCTTGGCCATGCGTTGATCGAGCGGCTTCTTCAAATCGAGACCGAATTTCGCAGCAGAGGCTTCCAGCGTTTCGAGATCGGGCAGATCGCCCTGGTCGCGCTTCCAGAAGTGCAGCGCGTCGGACAGGCGGGCACGCACGACCTTGCCGTTGCCGTGAATGATCTCCTTGCCGCCATCCATCGCCTGGATGTTGGAGATGAGAATGAAGCGGTTGGAGAGTGCACCCTCCCCTTGAGGGGGAGGGTCGGCACGCAGTGCCGGGGTGGGGTGATTTTGTTGAGACGTGAGATCACCCCCACCCGCAGCTTCGCTGCGACCTCCCCCCTCAAGGGGGAGGTGACCGCCTTGCGGGCGGGTGACGAAACACTTCTGATTGGTCTTGATGGTCAGGCGGATAATTTCGGAGGGGATCGAGAGATAATCCTCCTCGAAGGAGCCCATCAGCACCTGCGGCCACTCGACGAGGCCGGAGACTTCCTCCAGCAGGCCTTCGTCTTCGACCAGCTCGAGGCCATTGGCGAAAGCGACATCGCGGGCATCATGCAGGATGATGTCCTTGCGGCGTTCGGCATCGAGAACGACATAGGCCTTTTCCAGGCTCGAGGCATAATCCTCGAAACGCTTGACGGTAATCGGGCCGGGGGCATGGAAGCGATGGCCGTAGGTCACGTTCGAGGCGACGATGCCGTCGATCTCGAAGGGGATGACCGTGGTTTCTTCATGCTCGGTGCCGAAGGTGCAGACGATCGACTGCAGGGGGCGCACCCAGCGCAGCGAGCCGGGCTTTGCCGAGGCCTTGCCCCAGCGCATCGACTTCGGCCAGGGGAAATTTCTGATGATGTCAGGCATGACAGCAGCAACGATTTCCTCCGCGGCACGGCCGGGCTTAGAAATGATCGCGACGTAGAAATCGCCCTTCTTCGGGTCACTCTGCACCTGGGCTTCCGAAATTGAAGAAAGGCCAGCACCGCGCAGAAAGCCTTCGATTGCCTTCTCGTTGGCATCGGTGCGCGGACCCTTGCGCTCCTCGCGTACGTCAGCCGAGCGCGCCGTGAGGCCGCGAATATCAAGCGTCAGGCGCCGCGGCGTCCAATACTCCCTGGCACCTTCATAGGAAAGACCCGCTTCGACCAGGGCATCGGTCACCAGCTTCTTCAGGTCGCCGGCAGCCTTGCGCTGCATACGGGCGGGAATTTCCTCGGAGCGGAGTTCGAGAAGGAGATCGGGCATGGGAGCTGTCTTTACGTTGAGGCAGAAATGATCCGGGCGGACTTAGCAAGCCCGGCGACAAAAGTCACCAAGGCAAACGGCGAATTTACCATCCGCCGCCGCCTCCACCGCCTCCGCCGCCGCCGGAGGAGCCGCCACCTCCCCCTCCCCCGCCACCGAAGGCGGAGGATGAGCTGGATACCGGGGCGGGAATGGTCGAGGCTATGGTCGATGCCATGGAAGAGGAGAAGTCGCCGATCGTTCCGCCGATATTGCCCGGGCGGAAATCGCCGGAATACCACACCGGCGCATAGGCTGCGGCCGCAGTTGCACCCGCAGCCGTGGCGAGCCAGGTTTCGAAGGCGCTCGACCAGGGCTTTTCGACACCGAGCGCGACGGCATAGGGCAGCAGTTTTTCGAAATGCCGCGGCGACATCTGCGGCGCGCCCTGCATGTTCATCCGATCACGTTCGGCAAGCGTCAGATATTGCCTGAGGCCGGCGATGCCATCCATCATCTTGCGCCCGAGCGGCGTCGGCGCACCCATCAGAAAATAGAAGACGACGTTGAGCGCGAAAATGCCGACGATGGCGGCGACCAGCGGCAGCAGGCCCGCTTCCCACAACGGCACGACCGCAGCGGCAAAGCCGCTAACGGCAATCGAGACGAAGACGAAGCCGAAGAAGGCGAAAATCAGCACCGAAATGATGCGCTGGGCGAGGCTGGCACTATGCCTGCGAAACCTGCGGCCGATCGAACTCGCAAAGATCGTCACGAAAATCGAGAGGAAGCCCGGCACAATGATCAGCGGCAGGGTATTTTCATGCAGGCGACCGAAGATGACGATCGCCGCCAGAACCAGAACTGATAGCGCAATACCTGTTATGACGTAGAGCGAATTGGCCTTGTAATATTCGTCGCGATGATCGCGTTCGATGGCGCTGCGGAATTTCGAGCCGAGCTGCTGCACCGCCTCGCCATTCGCCTTGTCGATAACAAGCGGCGAGAATGGCCCGACGGCCTGCATCAGCACCTTGTCGCCGCCGCTGAGATCACTGCCGGCCTTGCCGGTCGGGCGGATAACGACTTTTCCCTTCAGGTCGTCCAGAATGACGTAGCCGCGCACGGCAAGGTCGATCGCGGTTGCCGAGAATGCCGTCCAGCCGGAACTGGCGAAGCCTCTATTGTCGATATAGTTCACGAGTGCCGGCGAAATGCCCTCGGGTGGATCCCAGCGCGGAACCATGACACCAGGCGGGGGATCGCGGCCGACCACGACCCAGCTTCGCATATAGTAGGCAAACAGCAGGATCAGCCCGCCGATGGCAATAATCGTATCGAGGTGATCCCGAAGGAACCAGCCCCATTGCTGGCTGTCGCTCGGCGGTGTGATCGCTCCTTTGGCCAGCTTGATGGCGATCGTCAGGCCTTCAGCCGCTGCGAGCGGCCTGGTCATTGCGAAGGTAACGATATTGCCCTGTTGGCTCGCACTTGCATTCTTGTCGGTAGCCCCGAGCTGCCCCGTAAAAAAAGCAAGCTGCTGCGGCTGCACGCCGTCGGGCAAGGTGACTGTTGCCTTCGCATTGAGGATCGGGAACAGCCAGCCGTTGCCCGTCACGTTCCAATAAAGCTCGTCATGATCGCCGAAATAGCGCATTTGACGATTGGTGTCGTAGGTGAGGCGAAATATGTGCGAGCCTGGGTTGAGGATACGATCGGCGTTGCCGATATAGATACGCTCGCCGCCCTTGATGCGCGCGCTGTGCCAATCCTCCGGCTGCCCATCGCGCTCGACGGATACGACCTTGAAATCCACCTCGATCTCGCGGCCACCGGCATCGGTCATCGTCAGCGGGAAATCCCGGAAGATGCCGCGGCGGATACTTTGGCCCTCGGCATTGACGGAGATCGTCTCGACGACGCGCATGGAGCCGTCACGATGCAGCCCGATCGCTTGATCGAAGTTGGTGATGAGCTCGGCTGCCGTGACAGCCGTTGCACAAAGCAGCAGGCACAAAGCCAGGAAGAACCCGCAAAGCCGTGTCATCACTCCCCCAAAGGATGGCCGCGACGCCGCTGCCGGCGCCGCTTCACGTCAGGAACATGCCTGCGCTCAGCCTCCCTTGAGATGGCGGAGCGTCAGTCTTCGTAAGCGACACCAAGCGAAGCCAGCACGTTCCAGTAGGAGGGGAAGGTCTTGGCGACGCAATCGGGGTCGAGAATGGTGATGCCGCCGATCTTCAGGCCGGCGAGCGCAAAGCTCATGGCGATGCGGTGATCGGCAAAGCTGTCGATTTCTGCCGGCAGCACTTTGCCGGCGAGGCTCGGATCGGATGCGACGATGAGATCATCGCCCTCTTCAGTCCCGAGGTTCGGCACGATGCGGGACAGGCCGCTCGACAAGGCGCGGATGCGGTCGCATTCCTTGACGCGCAGGTTCTCGATGCCGACGAAGCGCACCGGCGTTTCATTGAAGGCGGCGAGAACGGCAAGCGTCGGGATAGCATCCTGCATCTGCGAGCCGTCAATGACGGCGGGCAGATGCGGAAACTTCGAGATCAGGTCATAGGCCTTCGCATCCGGTTGCGAGAACTGTTCTGCCGGCGTGCCGAGATCAATCTTGCCGCCACCAAGTACTTCGGCCGCCCAGAGATAGGTCGCGGCGGAGGCATCGGGCTCGATCACGAAGTCGGCGGCATGATAGCCGGTGGGCTCGACCCGCCAGGCAACCGGGCTCACACGCTCCACCTTGGCGCCGAAAGCGCGCATGGCAGCAACCGTCAGATCGATATAGCCGAGAGCACCAATATGCTCGCCAAGCAGTTCGACATCGACAGCGCGGTCACCGCCGGCCGCCATCATCAACAGAGCCGAAACATACTGACTGGACAGGCCGCCATCGATCTGCACGCGGCTTGCCTCGAAGCGGCCGGTGCCGTTGATGGTGACGGGCGGGCAGCCGGTTTCCGTGGAGGCATCGACGCCGAGCGAGCGCAATGCGTCGACGAGCGGGCCGATCGGCCGCTTGCGCATATGGGCATCGCCATCGACGATGACCTTGCCGTCGACCAGCGCTGCAGCTGCCGTCAGGAAGCGTGTCGCCGTGCCGGCATTGCCGAGGAAAAGCGGTGCAGCCGGCGCCGTCAGCTTGCCGCTGCCGGTCACGATGAAGGTCGTGTCGTCGGGCTCGTCGATGACGACGCCCATGGCGCGCAGAGCCTCGGCCATATAGCGGGTATCGTCGCTCTTCAGCGCGCCGGTCAGCCGGCTCGTGCCCTTGGCAAGGCCCGCGAGCAGCAGCGCGCGGTTGGTGATCGACTTCGATCCCGGCGGCATGGCGCGCCCGGTCAAAGGCTTGCCCGGCGGGATAATCGTGAGTTTGGCTCTACCCATCATCATTCTCTTTGGTCAGTCAGGAAAGCGGCCGATGGCCAGCGGTCGGCATCCTTTACCGCCTCACATGAAAAACCGATAGCGGAAATCTCAGAACTTTACCGTTGGAACGGCACGGTCCGCTTCGTTTGATATCTCGAAATAGGCCTTCTTGGTAAAGCCGAAGGGGCCGGCGATGAGATTGTTCGGGAAGGTCTCGACCTTGACGTTCAGATCGCGCGCGGCACCATTGTAATAGCGGCGGGACATCTGAATCTCGTTTTCCGTCGTCTCCAGCGATTGCTGCAGCTCGACGAAGCCCGTATTGGCCTTCAGGTCGGGATAGGCTTCGGACACAACCATCAGGCGGCCAAGCGCCTGGCTGAGAACACCTTCGGCCGCCGCACGGCCGGCGACATCGCCAGCGGGCACGGCCTGCGCTGCGGCACGCGCCTGGGTGACTTCGACCAGCGTCTTGTTTTCATGGCCGGCATAGCCTTTGACCGTCTCGACCAGATTGGGAATGAGATCGGCGCGGCGCTTCAACTGCACGTCGATACCGGACCATGCCTCTTCCGCGACTTGTCGTGCACGAACGAGCCCGTTGTAAATGAAGACGACATAGAGCGCGGCCAGCACTATGATCGCGAGAAGAACAAGCATCTGAAATCCCCCGTGGCGACTGCAACCCAAGGGACACTAGGCAGATTTCACGCCAATGTCACCCGGCTTTAATGGCGGCGCAAAGCCAAGATAGGCTGTGGCGATGCCCAATCCCGGGGAAGCTTGCCTTAGGCGGCCTGCTGATTCCAGTTGATGCCGCCGGCATCCGTTAGCAGAAAGGCTTCGCCACAGGCCTTGGCCAGCGTGCGCACGCGCAGGATGTAGCTCTGGCGTTCCGTGACCGAGATGACGCCGCGAGCGTCGAGCAGGTTGAAGACGTGGCTCGCCTTGATGCACTGGTCGTAAGCCGGAAAGACGCATTTGTGCAGACGCTGGTTTTCGCTGTCGCCGGGCGCGCCGGCTGCCAGCAACGCTTGGCATTCCTTCTCGGCATCGATGAAATGGCGGTGCAGCATCTCGGTATTGGCATATTCGAAATTATGCCGGGAATATTCCTGCTCGGCCTGGAGGAAGACATCGCCGTAGGTGATCTTGTCTTCGCCTTCGAGGCCGTTGAAATTCAGGTCATAGACACTGTCGACGCCCTGAACATAGGTCGCGAGGCGCTCCAGTCCGTAGGTCAGCTCACCGGCGACGGGCGCGCACTCGATGCCGCAGACCTGCTGGAAATAGGTGAACTGCGAGACTTCCATGCCGTCGCACCAGCATTCCCAGCCGAGGCCCCATGCGCCGAGCGTCGGGCTTTCCCAATCGTCCTCGACGAAGCGGATATCGTGCAGCAGCGGATCGAGGCCGATCGCCTTCAGCGAGCCGAGATAGAGCTCCTGCAGGTTCGGCGGATTGGGCTTGAGGATGACCTGATACTGATAATAGTGCTGCAGACGGTTGGGGTTCTCACCGTAGCGACCGTCGGAGGGGCGGCGGGACGGCTGAACATAGGCAGCGCGCCACGGCTTCGGTCCGAGCGAACGCAGCGTAGTCGCCGGATGGAACGTGCCTGCGCCAACCTCCATGTCGTAGGGCTGCAGAACCGCGCAACCCTTGTCGGCCCAATAATTGTGCAGGGTCAGAATCAGCGCCTGAAAGGAGCGCTTCGGGTTCATGTGGTCGGGCACGTTGGCAGTCATGGGATCAGCTACTATCTGCTTGGTGTAGGGTGGCGCGACAGGTGCCACGATAGGAGACAAGGGTCAAGACATGACGTATAGATAGCGCTATGCGTCTCCACGCGCTCCTGGAGAAGACAATGAACGTCAAAACCGAAATCACACTGTCTGAGCGCCATCTCCGTCTCGCGGAAAAGATGGTCGAAGAAGGCGCATTTCCGTCTATTTCCCGCCTTGTTGAAGCGGCCATCGAGCAGATTGACCAGGTCACACATCATGACACCGCGACCGATGATGTGGTGACCGGCATGGCGGATGAAATTCGCCAGCGTATGGAATTGCCTGATGATCAGTGGCTCCCTTGGGACGGCAAGGAAGTTGCGTCCAGAGTGAAAGATCGGCTGCGCCAGAAATACGCCAAGTAAGTCAGCCCATGTGCGATAACCGAGCATCCGCTTGTCGAAAGCGATCTCTTCGACATCGTCGATTTCATTTCCAACGATGCGGGTGTCGAAGTCGGCCTGGCCAAGGCTGATGAAATCACAGATTTCATCGATAGGCTCGCCGACTTTCCACATATAGGCACAGTGCGCACCGATATCGGGCCAAAGCTGAGAGCAATTCCCGCTTCAGAAAAGGCGGTCGTATGCTTCACAGTGGATGATGCGACCCATGTCGTCCACATTATCTGCATTAGCTACGCGGGAGCGGATTGGATGTCACGGGCGAAAAAGCGACGCTGATATCCGAGTGATGGCTACGCATATTGGCTTCATCGCGATCAAATTTCCAATTGGCGGGAAACTTCAATCCGACGACTTCACTTTCCCCAAAGTCAGTTGGCGCCGCTCTGCTTCGTCCATGCTTATTCATCCTTCCGCTTCACATAATACTCGCCGGTCTTCGGGTCCTTGACCAGCGTTCCCATGGCGCCGGTACGGCGTTCCGTTTCGGCGCGGCGGGATTTTTCGGCGAGCCGCTGGGCATCGCGGACGAAACGCCGATACAGGAACCAGATCCCGCCGACGGCGATGATGAAGAAGATGATCCGGGACATTAGCCAGCGCTCCCGCCTACAATCCGTACCGGCCCCACAATGCCTTTTCCTCTGCCGCTTCCGCAAGCCCGGATGCAATCCCGGCGCCGAGGCCATCCATGCCGCCAAGCGAAATGCCCGGAGCCTTGCGGCCGAAAAGGCTGCGCGGCGTGGTGATCAGCGTTGGCTTGGCCTTGTCGCCGAAGCGCTTCCTCAATTCCTGACGCATGTCTCCCAGGCCGTCGATCAGGCCAAGCTCCAGCCCGCGGCTGCCGGTCCAGAACAGGCCGGAGAATACCGTTTCGTCCGCCGAGAGCTTTCCCGTGCGACGCTCGAGCACCATGTCGATGAAGACCTTGTGGATTTCGAGCTGCAGGCTTTTCAGATATTCGATGTCCTTTTCCTTCTCCGGCTGGAACGGATCGAGGATCACCTTGTTCGCACCGGCTGTGTAGACGCGGCGCTCGACACCGATCTTCTTCAACAACTCCGGAAAACCGAACCCGCCGGAGACGACGCCGATCGAACCGACGATCGAGGTGGCATCGGCAATGATCTCGTCCCCCGCCAGGGCGATCATATAGCCACCGGATGCGGCAACGTCCTCAACGAAGACCAGAACCTTCTTATCTTTCTCAGCGGCCAGATCGCGGATGCGATTGTAAATCATTCGGGACTGCACCGGAGAGCCGCCCGGCGAATTGACGATAATGGCGACAGCCGGCGCCGTCTTCACGTTGAAGGCCTTTTCAAGCGCCTGCGAAACGCCGGCGAGATTAAGCGATTGCCGCAGCGGACCACCACCGGAAGAGATGACGCCGCTCAGACGGACGACGGGGACGATCACCTCCTCCTTGCGGAAGCGCTTCGGAAGCATGCGTCTCAAGAACCCAACCATTCGTCATCCCTGAATCATGATGTTTGCTGCCCGTGATGTATGCACGGAAACGACAAACGCAATATTGCGGATCGTATTTGATGCCCTGATGCTGAGCGCGCCGAATGGCTAGCGGCGCGGATACGACGTGCGGCCGTTGTTCATATCATCGACGAAATCGGTGAATTTATGCGTTCCCTCGCCATGCATGATCAGAGGCGCCCGAAGCGCCAGTCTGGCCCTCGAACCCTTGATTGCCGTCACCAGAATGCGCACCGCACTCTCACCCTCGCGGGGATGGATCGGCGTGATTTCAATGCCGCCGAAGCGGCGGCCGCAGGCGGCGATGATCTCGCCGATCGATTCTGGCCGCGCGATCAGCGAGAGCTGGCCGCCCGGTATCATGATCGCGCCTGCCGTGCGGATCCACCGTTCGAACAGCCCGTCGGTCATGGCATGCGCTTCGGCCTTCAGCGCGTCCGGTGTCAACCTGTCACTGGCATCGTTGAAGGGCGGGTTCATGATGACGTGATGGAAGCTGTCGTCGACGAGACCCGCTTCGTTGCGATCCTTGCCGGTCAGCGTCACATCGGCTTCGATGACCGAGACGCGGTTGGCAAAACGCGCATTTTCCGGCAGCAGGAGGCTCTTGCGGGCGAACTCGGCCATATCGGACGAGCGCTCGAACAGCACGACCTCCGCCCGGTCGAGTCTCGAGACTACGGCCATTCCGGCTGCTCCGGCGCCCGCACCGAGATCCGCCACCCGGATCGTACGCTCATCTGCGACAAGCGCTGCAAGCAGCATGGCATCCATGCCGGAGCGGTGCCCCCTGCCCTTCGGCTGCACGACATGGAAGGCGCCGCGGTGGAAAGCATCGATGGTTTCAGAGGGGCTTTCAGTCATGGCGAACCTCAGGAACGGGCCGGGCGCAACTCGTCGCCGAGGCCGGCATCGATCAGGATACGCCGGGCCAGATCGGCACGCTCTTCCTCCACCAGAAAGCGGCGCGGCAGCATCCCGAGGGAGCCTTCCAGAATGCTCATGGCCTGGTCCGCAATGAAGCAATGAATTCCCGCATCCTTCATCAGGCTCTCTGCGAATGAGAGAAGGACCGGGTCATTGGTACGGATCAACTCGTGCATAGGCCTTAGAATTCCTGTCAAATTTACGCGACGAGACAATTCGCCTCTTGCCGCCCGTTTCGCCCCTTCTTATTGTGGTTTGCAGGAAATGAACAGGAGTCCGGATCGTTGGGCGTCGTGATACCGCTGGAAGAAAGCAAGAATAAACTGGCATCCATCAAGCCGTTGGTGGACCTGACCAAGGCGGATATGGAACGCGTCAATCAGCTCATCCTGTCCAAGGCCGGCTCTGATGTGCAGATGATCCCGGAGGTTGCAGAGCACCTCATTTCCTCTGGCGGCAAGCGTTTGCGGCCGATGCTGACCATCGCGTCTGCCGCTCTTTACAGCTATCAGGGCGACAATCACATCAAACTCGCGACATCGGTCGAATTCCTGCATACGGCGACGCTGCTGCATGACGATGTGGTCGATGAAAGCGATCTGCGTCGCGGCAGGTCCACCGCCCGGATGATCTGGGGCAATCAGGCAAGCGTGCTGGTTGGGGATTTCCTGCTCGGCCAAGCTTTCCGCATGATGGTGGAAGTCGGCTCGCTCGAAGCGCTCGACGTACTCTCCTCGGCAGCCTGCGTCATCGCTGAAGGCGAGGTGCTGCAGCTTTCCGTTTCCAAGAACATGGAGACGACGGAAGACGATTATCTCTCGGTCATCCGCGCCAAGACCGCAGCGCTCTTTGCCGCCGCGGCTGAAGTCGGTCCGATCGTCGCCAATGCTGGCAAGGCTGAACGCAATGCGCTGAAGTCCTACGGCACCAATCTCGGCCTCGCCTTCCAGCTCGTCGACGATGCGCTCGACTACGGCGGCAAGGCCGCCGATCTCGGCAAGAATGTCGGCGACGATTTCCGCGAAGGCAAGATCACGCTGCCGGTGATTCTCGCCTATCGCCGCGGTACGGAGAAGGAGCGCGCCTTCTGGCGCGAGGCCATCGAAACCGGCAACAACAGTGACGAGAATCTCGAGAAGGCTCTCGGCCTGATCACGAAATATGGCGCGCTGGCCGACACAATTGCCCGTGCCGTCCATTACGGCACCATCGCGCGCGACGCCCTGGCACCCCTGCCGGAAACGCCTTGGAAATCGGCACTTCTGGAAGTGATCGATTTCTGCATCGAACGCGTTAATTGATGGCGGCTGCCTGAATTTGTTGCAGGGCCGCTTCAAAAAAGCCATCCTGTTGTGAATCAGTTGACACGAACGCTTTATGCCGCCGGCGGTCTTCGCCGGCTGTCCCTTGATGAAAGGCTTTCTAATGCGGCAGAGACTTGCCATCCGTTTCCTCTCGGGCGTAGCCTTGGCGGCGGTCCTTTCGGTGTCCGCCCTGAATGTCGCGCGCGCCGATGATACGCCGGCGGCAGCGCCGGAGGCCAGCGCCGCGGTCGCCTTCGATACGGATAGTGTCGATACCTTCGCAGGCGCGTTCCTTGCCGCCCGTACCGCCGATGTCGATCACGACTACAATACTGCCATCGCGCTCTACAAAAAGGCGCTGATGATCGACCCGAGCAATCCGGAAATCCGCCAGCGGCTGATGATCTCGCTGTTGCTGAACGGCAATCTGGAAGAAGGCGTCAAATACGCCAACGAGCTGAAGAGCGACCCTTCCGTCGAACGCGTGACCACCATCGTGCGCGGCATGGATGCCATCCGTCGTCACGAATACCGTACCGCCCAGGAAATCCTCAAATATAGCGGTCCGAACGATCTCGACCGGATGATGACCAATCTGCTCGCCGCCTGGGCTCGCGCCGGATCCGGCCGCGGCAAGGAAGCGATCTCGATGATCGACAAGATGAAGGGCCCGGATTGGTTCAACATCTTCAAGAACTATCATGCCGGCGCCATTGCACTGACGATGGGCGACCTGAAATCGGCACGCTCGCATCTCAACGACGCGATCCTCGACAAGACCGGCGGAGCGACGGCTCCCGATACATTCATGCGCGCCGTCATGGCGCTCGCGCGCCTCGAAGCCAAGGCCGGCGATAAGCAGAAGGCTCTGGATGCAATCTCTGTCGGCGACAATCTCGTCAGCAATTATGCTCCGTTGAATGCGCTGCGCGACAGCATCAGCAAGGGTGATACGCCGGACCAGCAGGTCACCAATGCCAGCGAGGGTGCGGCCGCCGTTCTCTTCACCATCGGTGCCGCGCTGAACCGCGACGGGGCCGAGGATGTCGTCTCGCTCTATCTGCAGATTGCCAATTCTCTCGACCCCAAAGCGGCCGATACGCTGGTGCTGCTCGGCGGGCTGGCCGAAAAGCAGGAGCAGACCGATCGTGCGATCGGCTTCTACAAGAAGGTGCCCGATAACTCGCCGATGGCTCGCATCTCCGAGCTGCAGCTAGGCCTCGCACTCGCCCAGGCAGGTAAAGTCGACGATGCACGCAAGCATCTGAAGGCGCTGATCGATTCCGATCCCAACGATGTCCGCAGCTATCTCGCCTATGGCAGCGTCCTTTCGGATGCCAAGGACTTCCAGGCCATGGCCGACAATTACGACAAGGCAGTACAGATCATCGGCCCCGTGCCGAAGCGCAGCGACTGGGCGGTGTTCTTCCAGCGCGGCATTGCCTTTGAGCGGCTGAAGAAGTGGGCGGATGCCGAGCCGAACTTCAAGAAGGCCCTTGAGCTCAATCCGGATCAGCCGCAAGTGCTGAACTATCTCGGCTATTCCTGGGTCGACATGAACATGAATCTCGACCAGGGTCTGGACATGATCAAGAAGGCCGTCGATCTGAGGCCGGACGACGGCTACATCGTCGATTCGCTTGGCTGGGCCTATTTCCGCCTCAACCGCTTCGACGATGCCGTAAGCGAACTGGAGCGGGCGGCACAGCTCAAGGCGGGCGATCCGACGATCAACGACCACCTCGGTGACGCCTACTGGCGCGTCAACCGCAAGCTCGAAGCCGTCTATCAGTGGAACCGAGCGCTCGCCTCGAAGCCGGAAGAGGCCGATATTCCGAAGATCAAGGAGAAGGTCGAAAAGGGCTTGCCGCCGCTCGACAACGATCCGAAGACCGTCGACAAGAGCAAGCAGCCCGATCCGGCGCCGGCCCCCTCGCCCGACACGAACGCTCCGGCGCCGGTCGACAAGAAGTCCTAAGACTTCCATGAGCACGATCTTGGCAGCGGGTGATTTCGACCTTACGGAAGAAGCGCCCGCAAAGATTAATCTTGCGCTACACGTCACCGGCCGTCGCGCCGATGGCTATCATCTGCTGGACATGCTCGTCAGCTTTGCCCGCCACGGCGATCGTCTTTTCTTTCGCGCAAGTGCGGATGACGATTTCAGCCTTTCGGGACGGTTCGGCACGTTGCTTTCGGCCGATGCCGAGGCTGGCGACAATCTCGTGCTCAAGGCGCGCGATCTCTTGCGCCAGGCAGCCAATTCATCCGGTCTCGATACTCCCGCCGTCCATATTCATCTGGAAAAAAACCTGCCGATCGCATCGGGCATCGGCGGCGGTTCGGCGGATGCGGCGGCGGCATTGCGTGGGCTCATGCGGCTCTGGCGCCTCAGCCTGCCTGAAGGCACCCTCAAAACGATCGCCCTGAAGCTTGGCGCCGATGTGCCGATGTGTCTTTCGAGCCGACCGCTGATTGCGCGTGGAATTGGCGAGGCGATAGGTTTGCTGCCGTCCTTTCCTTCTTTTCCGATGGTTCTCGGCAATCCGCTCGTCGGCGTCTCCACGCCCGACGTGTTCCGCCAATTGTCGCGCAAGGATAATCCGCCATTGCTGCTTCCGTCGCAAATGCCGCAGGGTCAAGGCGAATGGATCGACACGATCAAGGCCCTGCGCAACGATCTCGAACCGCCGGCGCGCTCGATCTGCGGCGAGATTGGCGTGCTTTCCGGACTGATCGAAAGCGAATCCCCAATCCTGACGCGCATGTCCGGCTCGGGCGCCACCTGTTTCGGCATCTTCGCCGATGCCGAACGGGCGAAGAAAGCCGCCGCCTCGCTTCACAGGCAGAGACCGGACTGGTATTTCCAGGTAACGGAGACGATCGCGGGAGAGGCATGATGGCAGGTCCGGTCAACGAAAGATCCTTTATTCCCATCGGCATCGCAGTATTGACCGTTTCCGATACGCGCACGCTCGCCGACGACAAATCCGGCGATACGCTGGTTGCCCGCATTGCGGAGGCGGGCCACAGGCTTGCTGCCCGCGCCATCGTTCCGGATGACAAGGAGCGCATCCGCGCGCAGGTGGAAGTCTGGACCAAGGATGATACCGTCGATGTCGTCATCACCACCGGCGGCACGGGCTTTACTGGCCGCGACGTCACGCCCGAGGCGTTGGAGCCTTTGTTTGAGAAGCGGATGGATGGGTTTTCGGAAGTCTTCCATCGCATCTCCTATGACAAGATCGGCACGGCGACCATCCAGTCGCGGGCGACAGGCGGTGTGGCCAATGCCACCTTCATCTTCGTGTTGCCGGGCTCTCCCGGTGCCTGCAAGGATGCCTGGGACGGCATCTTGAAGGCGCAGCTCGACTATCGCCACATGCCCTGCAATTTCGTGGAGATCATGCCGCGCCTCGACGAGCATCTGAAGCGCGGCGCCGGCTCGAGATAGGTCTTCTACTCGCTGCGATATGGCGTGGCGGTCATGCCTTCGGCAGGACAGGAATTGATTCCCAGGAATCGCCGCTGAGTATGATGCAGCTCCGGCCGGATACGTCGCTCATCAGCAGTGTCCAGTTGCCGCCCTCAGCAGCATAGATCTCAACGATCGTGCTCTGATCGAGCTTGCCGACAGCCGAAAGCTTTTCCGAAAGATGGTCGCCAAGAAACGCGACGATATCGACGCGCTTGGCACAGGCCAAGGTTACCTGAGCGGCGGCATTGCCGGGGAAAAGAATTGCACTTGCAACGAAGAGGGTTGCCATGAGGCGGTAGAGCATCGTGCGTTTCATAACGCACCTCCTTTCGCCGAAATCCCGGCGAAAAAGGAGAATTCCGCTGACCAATTCCGCCTGATATCGGCATCTTCATGGTCGGTCACCAACGCGACACGCGTAAGGTGCCGCCACACACGAATTATCGCAGCTATTCCCGCGTTTACAAATGGAATCTGCGGAACGCTAGAGCAGTTCCAGCAAAATTGCGAAGCGGTTTTGCGTCCGGAGCTGCGTAAAAACAAGAAGATAGAGCGTTTTCGCGATCCGAAGAAAAGCGGAAATGCTCTAGGCCCTATCGCGCCGCGCGCGCCACCCAGGAGGGAATAAGTTCGCTTGAAAGCCTGCGGCCCTTCTGGCCCTTGGCAAATTCCGCGAGCTGCATGCCCGACCTGGCGATCGCGATGGCCTGGTGCTTCGAAAGCAGCAGGCCCAATTCCAATGGCGGCGAACGGCGGCCGATCCGCTTCAGAAAGGGGCGCCGATAGCCGCGCGACGCGGTAAACCGCGCCGGGCCTTTGTTCAGGGAGACATATTCGGCGACCTCGTCGATCCAGCCCGCTTGCGGCCGCGCGCCCGGCTCGACCAGCAACAGCCATTCGCCGCGCGCCGCCCGCAATATGTCCTTGATATCCCACTGCGAGTAAAAGCGGCAGCCGGCAGCATCCGCCACTTTCGATGTGCCATCACTCGAACCGTGATCGAGCACGACCACGTCGCTGACCAGCCCCTCGACCGCGCCTGCCACCAATGCCGCCAATGTCTGCGCCAGCTCGGGTTCGTGATCCTGGCATTCGATGATGACCGTCAACATTGCCCATTTATAGAGCGGCGCACAATTTATTGCCAGCACCCAACCTTCGGCTCCAAACGTTTAAGAAAAGCATCATATGCCGCCGGAAACTTTCGGCGCCGGTATCGCCTAATACCTCCTCTCAACGAGGTGGAAAATGGTGATTTCGGATTTTTGTTCTTGCAATGTTCTCATTTGTCGGATAGGAATTTAATCATCTTAGACGCGGCATGCGATGGCATGAGCCGCCCTGGAGCTACCGATGAACGAGCAGTCCCTTGCAGGGCAGGCCGCTTTCGCGCCCGCCAATACGGCAGATGTTGCCAATGCTTTGATCGCCGATGCCGGTCTCAGGGTCGACGTCGAGCGTCGGCGCGGACGCGGCGCCGGATTGAACCCGAGCGGCCGGTTCGAGCCGCAGCGGCGCGAGGCTTTCGACGACGGCTGGCAGAGCTGGGAAGAGCTGCCGCCTTTCAAAACCGAAGTGCAAGTGGAGAAGCCGCGCACGGCCATTACCCGTAACGAATCGCCCGACATACCCTTCGATCGATCGATTAACCCTTATCGCGGCTGCGAGCACGGCTGCATCTACTGCTTCGCGCGGCCGACACATGCCTATATGGGCCTGTCAGCGGGGCTGGATTTCGAATCGAAGCTATTTGCCAAGCCGGATGCGGCCAAGCTGCTGGAACGCGAACTGGCAAAGCCGGGCTACAAGCCGCGTGTCATCGCCATAGGGACGAATACCGATCCCTACCAGCCGATCGAGAAGGAATGGCGGATCATGCGCCAGATTCTCGAAGTCCTGAACCGGGCGAACCATCCCGTTGCTATCGTCACAAAATCGGCGCTGGTCATGCGCGATATCGATATTCTAAAGGAGATGGCCGCCAAGAACCTAGTGCGGGTGGGAATATCGGTGACGACGCTCGACCGCAAGCTCGCGCGCACCATGGAGCCCCGGGCGGCGACGCCGCCACGGCGGCTGGAGGCGATCCAGGCTTTGAACGAGGCCGGCATTCGCACCGCGATCATGGTGGCGCCGATTATCCCTGCCCTCAACGATCACGAAATCGAGCGCATTCTCGATGCGGGCAAGGCGGCCGGCGCGCAGGAGGCAAGCTATGTCATTTTGCGGCTGCCGTTGGAGGTGAGCCCGCTCTTTCGCGATTGGCTGCTGCAGCATTATCCGGATCGCTATCGCCACGTCATGTCACTGATCCGTTCGATGCGCGGCGGCAAGGATTACGATGCGGAGTTCGGCAAGCGCATGAAGGGCGCCGGGCCTTATGCCTGGCAGATCAGCCGCCGCTTCGAAATGGCGACGCGCCGGCTCGAGCTTACGCGCCGCAATATCGCTTTGCGCGACGATCTGTTCGTGCCGCCAGACGGCAGCGGCGTGCAACTGTCGCTGCTTTGATATTCCTTGCGGGTTTTCCCTGACCCCGCTGGAAAAGTCCCCCGGGTTCGCCGCCCTGATCCACCGGGGGCTTGCAGGAGATCGGGTGGTGTGCGAGCTTCGCCGCATGACACGCAGCACATCACCCGATTCTCCAATGCTTTTCGAGGAAGCCGCGCTCGTTCCCACGTTTGAGCTGGAGCTGATTGCGCGCCGGGCCGGCCATTGGCCGGTTGCCGGAGCCGATGAGGCAGGCCGAGGCCCGCTTGCCGGACCGGTGGTCGCCGCCGCCGTCATTCTAGACGCTGAGCGTATTCCCGCTGGGCTCAACGATTCCAAACAGCTGACCGCGGCCAGACGTGAAGAGCTGTTCGTGGAGATTCTCGCAACAGCAACGGTCTCTATCGCCTCGTCGAGTGCCGGTCGTATCGACACGACCGATATCCGCAAGGCAAGCCTCGATGCGATGCGCCGCGCCATTTGCGGACTTGCCGTGCCGGCAAGCTATGTGCTGACCGACGGGCTCGATGTGCCAGCCGGGCTTGCATGCCCGGGAAAGGCCGTCGTCAAGGGAGACGCGCGCTCATTCTCCATCGCTGCCGCATCGATCGTCGCCAAAGTGACCCGCGACCGGATGATGGCGCGCGCGGGCATTGTCTTTCCAGCCTATGGTTTTGCAGCCCATGCCGGCTATGGCACTCCTCAGCATCGCGCTGGCATCGAGGAGCATGGTCCCTGCCCGCTGCACCGCATGAGCTTCCGCCCGCTGCGCAAAGAGGCCGTTTGAAACTCAGCCCGTCAGTCCGGCGACGATTTCAGTCGAGCATTTTCTGATATAGGCGATGTCTTCCCTGTAGATGCGATCATGTCCTTCCTGGAGATTCCGGCGATATCTCTCAATGCCGCGGGCAGCTTCCCGTTCCATGAAAGCCAATAGCGCCTCAAGCCGCTCGACGATGACGTCAGGCAATGAGCTGCGCTCGTTAACGGACAGGCCATAGGCATCGATAAAGATACGGGTGCGACCGACTTGGGCGGCAAGAGTGTCCATTCCCTTGATAGCGACGCCAGAGGACAGCGGCGCCCAGCGATAGACGGCATAGGCCAGATCCCACATTCGCGGACCGGGATGCGCAGCCTCGAAATCGATGATACCGCTCACTTCGCCATCATTCAGGACGACATTGTAAGGGGCAAAATCCCCATGGCAGATGACCTCGCAAGGCGAGCGGGCCGGCAGTTGCCATGCGTGGCTGGCCGCGAGGCTTTTTGCGAACAGGGCGGAGCAATCGTGATAGCGACGCAGTAGCGATGCAGCCGACCGCAGCGCCTTTTCGCCGCGCATAGCGGCGTGGCCATCGAGATCGCCGGTATCTCCGGGCAGATAGGTTACCCGCTCCCAGACCTCGTCATATCCAGCCGGATGCGGAGCTGCATCAAAACCATCCCGATGTAGCGCAGCCAGCAAGGCGTGGACGCCCGGCGTCCAGCTGGCCGCCGGTCTCACGATGAGATCGTCTTGACGAAACGGTCCGCCGCCAGTCGTTGACTGCATCCACTCTCCCCTCATGCAGCGATCTTGCCTCCCGTTGCGGCAATGATCAATCATGACTGAGCATGAAACAAAAAAAGCCCCGCAGAAGCAGGGCCCTTTCGAGTTTCGATGTTCGCGGCGCTTAGTTCAGCCGCGTCTTCACTTCCTTCACGGCGTCGCTGAAGAGGCCGGACTGGACGTTGCCATCGGCCTTCTTGGCAAGCACCGATTCAGCAGCGGCGATTGCCAGATCGACGGCAGCGGAGCGGACCGCCTTCATCGCATCGGCTTCGGCCTGCTTGATCTTCTGCTCGGACAGAGCCGTGCGGTTGGCGACGAATTCCTCGGTCTTCTTGCGAGCCTCGGTCGTCAGCATTTCCGCTTCGCGCTCGGCTGCGGCAACGATATGTGCTGCTTCAGCCTCGGCTTCCTTGCGCTTGCGCTGATATTCGGCCAGCAGGTGCTGGGCCTCTTCGCGCAGGCGCTTGGCTTCGGCCAGCTCGTTGCGGATCTGATCGGCGCGGTCGTCCAGCGACTTCGCCATCATGCCCGGAACCTTGAGGTAAACGATCAGGCCGAGGAAGATGAGAAGGCTGACAAACGCGAAGAAGGTGTTGTCGAAAGAAAATTCCATGGATCAGCCCTCCTGCTTTGCGGCAGCGGCTGCAACCGCAGAGGCGACATCGGCCTTGCCGGCGACATTGCCGACCAACTGCTCGACGACAGCACCGGCCGTCTCTTCGGCAATTGCACCAACATCACCGAAGGCTTTCGCCTTGATTTCAGCAATGCGGCCTTCTGCGGCCTTTAGCTTCTCAGCCAGACTCGCCTCGATTGCCTTGCGATCCTCTTCGGCCTTAGCCTTGGCGGCATCGCGAGCGGTGGCGCCGATGGAATTTGCCTTGGCGCGCGCAGCGGCCAATTCGCTTTCATAGGTCGCGACGGCGGCGTCTGCTTCAGCCTTCAGGCGCGAGGCTTCCTCGATATCCTGGGCGATCCGGTCGTGCCGGCTTTCCAGAATGGTGCCGACGCGCGGAATAACGATCTTCTGCATGGCCACGTAGAAGATGACGAAGGTGATCACCAGCCAAAGCAGCTGTGATGGATACGTCGTATGGTCAAACGGCGGGAATACGCCGCCGTGATGGCCTTCATTCGGCGCACCCGTCTCCGTGTGCACCGCTCCGGCGGCCGGCGGTGCTTCTTCAGCATATGCCGGGGTCACAAACATGCTCACCTCCAGGTGGTCTGCAAATGCAAAGAATCACGGCTCGCTGCTCGCGAACCGTGATCTATGACGCCGCTGATATCAGACGGCGAAGAGCAGGAGGAGAGCGACGAGCAGCGAGAAGATGCCCAGAGCTTCCGTAACGGCGAAGCCGAATACCAGACGGCCGAACTGGCTGTCAGCAGCCGACGGGTTGCGCAGTGCGCCGGACAGGTAGCTGCCGAAGATATTGCCGAGGCCAAGAGCCGTGCCGGCCATACCAAAGCAAGCCAAACCTGCGCCGATGAACTTTGCTGCTTCCGCGTCCATGTTGAACTCCTTTGAAATGGTTGTGCGGTGAATGACTGACGCCACTAGACGCCAATGTCTTTATCCTTAGTGGCCGCCCGGATGGATTGCGTCGTTGAGGTACATGCAAGTCAGCACCGCAAAGACGTAAGCCTGAAGGAAGGCGACAAGGAACTCGAGACCGGTGAGGGCGACGGTCATGATAAGAGGAAGAACTGCTCCGCCGATACCAAGCGCGCCGAGGGCTCCGAGCGAGGCGACAAAGCCTGCGAACACCTTGAGCGTGATATGACCGGCCAGCATGTTGGCGAAAAGACGAACAGAGAGTGAAACCGGACGGGAGAGGAACGAGATGATCTCGATCGCCACCACCAGCGGCAAGAGAACTCCGGGAACACCCTCAGGAACGAAAATCTTGAAGAAGCCGAAACCATGCTTGATCAAGCCGTAGAAAATAACGGTGAAGATGACGAGCAGTGCGAGCGCCAGCGTGACGATGATCTGGCTGGTGACGGTGTAGAAGTAAGGAACGAGGCCGAGCAGGTTCGCCGTGAGGACGAACATGAAGAGAGAGAAGACCAGCGGGAAGAATTTCATTCCCTTCGTCCCCGCCCCCTCTTTCAACATCGAGGCGATGAACTCATAGGCCATTTCCGCAACGGACTGCGAGCGCGTCGGGACAACGGCGCGCGGCGCGCTGGCAAAATACAGAAAGCCCGCGGACAGCACTGCCGAGGCAACCATGAACAGCGAAGCATTGGTGAACGAAAAATCAATTCCACCGACATCGATCGGGATAATCTTAAAGATCAGGAACTGATGGGTAGGATCGTTTGCCACCGCTTGTTCTCTTTCATTATTCCGCTCCACCGAGCGGATGCTTCTTATCTGGAAACAACGCCGCTGCGTCGCTTCCGCTCATTTCTTACCGGGCTCACGTCCCTGCGGCTCCGGTGTCACCACCTTGCCTGCAGAGCGCAGCACATTCAGCACGCCGGCACAGAATCCGAGAAGCAGCAAAATAATCATGCCCCACGGCGTCGTACCGAGAAAACGGTCCAGGACATAGCCCAGAACGGCTCCAACGATGATTGCAGCAATGAACTCACTGGAAAGCTTCATCGCCTGAGCATAACCCTTACGGCTCTCCTCGGCGCGAACCTCCCCGCGTTCACCCTCTCTCACCGCAGCGCGCTTGTTCGCCAATTCGGCTCCCAGCTGCGCCCGCCGCTGTTCCAGACCCTCGTCGCGGTCATCCGTCATGGTGGCATCCTCCCCATTATTCGTTGCGCGTAATCCCTGTACCCCGGTCAACGCGTAAACGAACAGCAGGTTTCGCCACCTTTCGGCCCGTTTTGAAGTCGCGCGCAACATAGTTTTAGGAAAAAGCATAGTCAAGGCGTAGACACCATCTGTCCAGCCATAAATTAGCCCAATTAAATCATGAGTTTAGAGCGAAAGAGCCATATTGACCGAAAACTGAGCGGAAGAATCCTCTTCAGCCCATGCTTTCCTGCGGCTTTTTTGCCCACGAATGCCGCTCTTCTCGGGCCATCGAGGTTTGGAACCAGCAGCCTCAGCTCCAGCCTCCGCCATAGGTCCTATAGAAGATGTGCATGCCGATACGGCCGACCTTCACCATTTCGGCTGCCCATTTCGGCCGGACATAGACGGCGTGATAATGCGTAGCGGAGCCGACTTCCGGCAGCCAGATCTTGCCGGCGGTGACCGCCATGGCGACCTGGCGGGCAATACGCCAGTGTTCTGGCGAATTGACGCGCTCCTTGACGTTGTCACAGGCGAAGGAGAACTGGCAGGCGTTCGTCCAATCCTCATTCTGATAGACGACGCCGCAGATGGTCTTCGGATAGGCGGGGTTGCGGACACGGTTGAGGATGACCTGGGCAACCGCCGCCTGCCCTTTCACGGACTCGCCGCGCGCCTCGAAATAGATGCCGGTGGCAAGGCATTGCTGCTCGTCGGATGAAAAGACCGATGGCGGCAGGACATTCGCGGCCCAAGCATGATCCTTCGGGCCGATCTGCGGCACGAAACGCCCCTCGTCGTCCTGATCCTTGGCGAGAATAGAATCGAAGGGCGAGACACGGGCATAGTCCGGCGCCGGCGAGGCATAGGCGGCGGCCAGAACATCGGCATTCTGGTTGGTGACCAGATTGGCGATATAGGCCGGCACGCTGTCGTCCAGCTTCGGCGGCTCCTTCTTGTAGAAAGCGGTCGCAATCTGGATTTCCTTGCCGCCGAGCTTCGGCTTCAGGAATGCCGTGCGCTCGCCGGTTGCCGGTTCCGGCCGAAGCAGCAGGCTTTGACGCTGGAGCACCGAGCCTGCGGAAAAATCCTTCGGCGGCAGCATCGGCGTGATGGCCACAACTCTGCCCTTCTTGTCCTGCCGGTTGATGCGGTCCTCATCGGGCCGGGGATCGCTGCCCTTGGCTTCGGATTGGAATGCGACGCGCCGTCCATCCGGCAATATCAGACCGCCGTCCCCAACGGCAGACGACGCCATGGCATCGCCAAAGGCCAGCTCCGCCTGATGGGTGGAGCCGGCCGGCGAGTCTGTCATCACCATGCGCCAGTTGGCACCTTCCCTATCGATCCCGGCAAGCAGGCCGGCAAGATCGCCATAGGCTGCCGTCGATGGAAAAATAAGCCAGGCGCAAAGCCCGAAGACGGCTGGAGAGGTCCAATTTTGTGGCAGGAACCGCGACTTGCGGCTGACATAACGCGAGCGAGACAACACCGGACTCCAAACGGCACTCGAAACCAGGAGCCGGAATAATCTCCCATTAACCTTGATGGATGGTTAATTCGGGCAATTCTATGGTTATGCGTACGCGAGCAACATCATGATGGCGTGACGCTGCACAATTCGTCGAAATTTAACTTATGAACCCTTGCCTTCCTGAGACCAAATTGGTTCCTCACGTGAAAACGGTTAGCAACTCCTGAGAAGGGGACCCAATGTTTTCCGCTTCCATATATCGGCGCGCGAGCGCGACCGACACATAAGTCCACCCGACAGCCTGCAGTACGCTTGACGCCGAACTGAAGACTATAGCTGGGGCGCTCAAGCCACCACTTTCAAGCAAGTTCAATCCGCTCACCATAGACACAGCCATCGAGGCACCCAACGAGATAATGATGGGAATACAAATTCCAGCCAGGACGTGCGCACCGGTCGAAAAGAATCGAGGCCAGCCTCTGCGGAAAGCATCGGCCAAGCTCTTGTTGACCCCGTGGATCGTAGCTGGAAGCCAGGTTCCGAGCAAAGAGAGAACGATGGTGAATGAGACAATGAAACTGGATATTAACGAGAGCGTAAAATACGGGCTGCTCTTCCCATTCCTAGGAAAAATAAGAATGAGAGATCCCACCATGATAGCAATGCCTAATAAAAACAGAACGCCAGTTTTCAGCATATAGCGGCCAAAATGAAGCTTGTTCTGCTTAGCGGCGGCGGTAAAATTCAGATTACTAAGAACGGAATTCTGCACGTTAAGACCGAGCGCCGCCAACAGCGTAATGCCAACCACACCCGACGCATTTTTACCGGAAGATTCACCCAGAAATTCCAATCCAACCCAGCATATGCAGAATACGGCATAGAGCGCCAAATTGGTCCGTATGACCCAAAAGGTTTGCTTGAACATTCTTGATCCTCAAAGGATAAGCGCCAATTCCCCTATAAATTGAAATATAGTCGTTGTTAGTGACGCAAGGAAAAACTGAAGAGGCCCGGTAGATATCCACCGGACCTTAAAAGCATGACAGTTGCGCCTGGATCAGATGATGACGTGCGAGCCCAGTTCCACCACGCGGTTGGCAGGTAAGCGGAAGTAGTCAGAGGGATCGGTCGCGGCATTGGCGAGAGCGATATAGAGCCGGTCCTGCCAGTGCGGCATGCCGGATTTCGCATCCGGCACCAGCTTGCGGCGGCCGAGATAGAAGGAGGTCGACATGATGTCGAACTTCAGGCCGGTCTTTCGCAGGGTCGCGAGCGCCTGCGAGACATTCTGCGATTCCATGAAGCCGAAGCGCAGCTCGACGCGTGAGAAACGGTCCGAAACCTTCTCGACGGTATAACGATCCTCCTGGGCGACGCGCGGCTTGTTGATGGTGCGGATCGTCAGGATGACGTTCTTGTCGTGCAGAACGTGGTTGTGCTTCAGATTGTGCAGCAGCGCGGCGGGCGCGGATTCCGGATCGCTCGTGAGGAAGATCGCGGTACCGGGCACATGCGCCGGCGAGTGATCGCTCTTGCGCTCGATCGAGCTGACGAAGGACGAAAGCGGGATATCGGTATGGCGTGTCTTTTCCATAAGGATCGCGGTGCCGCGGCGCCAGGTCCACATGATGACAGTGAAGGCCGTTGCGATCATCACCGGCACGTAGCCGCCATCGTGGATCTTAAGGAGGTTCGCGCCCAGGAAGACGAATTCCAGCAGCAAGAGCGGCGTGAGCACGGCAACCGCCATCGGCAGCGTCCAGTTCCAGCGGACCCGGACGAATTCAAATGCCATGATCGAGGTGACGACCATCGCGCCGGTCACTGAGATGCCATAGGCGGTCGCCAGCGCATCCGAGGTCTTGAAGGCCAGCACCAGGAAGATGACGCCGAAGAACAGGACCGTGTTGACCGACGGCAGGAATATCTGCCCGGTATTGGTCTCGGAGGTGAAGAGGATTTCCATGCGCGGCAGGAAGCCGAGGTGAATCGCCTGGCGGGTCAGCGAGAAAGCACCCGTGATGACGGCCTGGCTGGCGATGATCGTCGCCATCGTCGCAAGAATGACCACCGGCAGGATCGCCCAGTGCGGAAACATCAGGAAGAACGGGTCAGACATGGCCATGGGATCGCGCAGCACCAGCGCGCCCTGACCGAAGTAGTTCAGCGTCAGCGACGGAAACACCAGCACGAACCAGGCCCACTGGATCGGGCGGCGGCCGAAATGGCCGAGGTCGGCATAGAGCGCTTCCGCGCCCGTCACCGTCAGGAACACGGCACCGAGAACGACGACGCCGAGGAAGCCCTCGCGCATCAGAAAGGTCACCGCATACCAGGGATTGAGCGCTGCCAGAATGCTGTAATCATCAGAAATGTGCATGATGCCGACAAGACCCATGACGATGAACCACAGCGCGGTGATCGGGCCGAAGAAACGGGCGACGGCACCGGTACCATGCGACTGGATCGCAAAAAGCAATGCCAGAATGGCCACCGATATCGGCACGATATAATCCGACAATTGCGGGGTCACGAGCTTCAGACCTTCGACGGCCGAAAGGACCGAAAGCGCCGGCGTAATCATCGCGTCGCCAAGGAAAAGCGCAGCACCCAGCAATCCCAGCAACATCAGGATGGCGGTATGGCCGTTCGCCGTCTTCATCAACAGCGCCAGGAGCGAGAGCGTGCCGCCTTCGCCGTCATTGTCCGCGCGGAGCAGAAAAAGGACATATTTGATCGTGACGATGATCGTCAGCGTCCAGAACATCAGCGAGACGACGCTGATGACTTCGCCGCGCGTCAGGCCGTCCGCGGCCACCGGCTTCAATGCTTCGCGAAAGGCATAGAGCGGGCTCGTACCGATATCGCCATAAACAACGCCGACCGAACCGAGGGCGAGGTAGGCGAGCTTGCGAGCGTCCATTTTCCCGTCGGGAGAATGATGGGTTTCGTTAGACATTCAGGATCACTAGACTCTCAGAGCCAGCCTTTCCAGCGAAAAAAGAAAAACGGAACGATGGCGGAAACCACCATCAACAACAGTGATGCAGGGTAGCCGAAGGCAAAATGCAATTCGGGCATATGTTCGAAATTCATGCCATAGACGGAGGCGACAAGCGTCGGCGGCAGGAACACCACGGAAGCGATCGAGAAGATCTTGATGATGGCGTTCTGCTCAATGTTGATCAGCCCCAGCGATGCGTCGAGCAGGAAGGTGATATTGCCCGCCACGAAGGACGCATGCTCGGAAAGAGATTGAACATCCCTCGAAACATTGCGGCAGAGATCCTTTGCTTCGTGGTCCTGCTGCATGGCGGGGATAGCTTGAAGGAAGGTCAGCAGGCGCGACAGCGAACTCAGACTGTCACGTATCTTGCTGAGCGTACGGTGATAGCGCGCTATGTCCTTGAGCTTTTCCTCGAGATAGTTCCCCGGCCGACGGACCTTCTTCACGCGATCGCCAAAGACATGCACCGACAATATGTCGACACCGGCGACGGTCTGTTCAAGGACCTCGGCGGTCCGATCGGCGATCGTTTCGAGCAGCTTCGCCAGGAGTACCACGCCGGTGCGCCGCTCCTGCGGGATACGCGGAAGGGCCGCAATGAAGAGAGCGAAAGACTTCGGCTGGGCATAGCGAATAGTGATCAACCGGTGTCCCGCCAGGATAAACGCGACATCGGTCAACATCGGCAGGCTGGTATCGGCCTTGCAAAGGAGCGAGGCCGTCAAAAAGACCGAGCCGTCCTCGATATAGAGCCGGCTCGAGGGCTCTATATCCTTCATGTCCTCACGCGTCGGCACTTCGAGCCCAAGCAGCCGCTCGATATTGGCTTCCTCTTCGCGCGACGGATCGACCATGTCGATCCACACGGCATCGTCGGGCAGCCGATCGATCGCCGAAAGATTGGGAAGCTCGAGCGGCTTCGAACCTGAGCAATAGGCAGTTATCAACTGCGCGCTCCTGCGGCAGCACAGATGCAGGCGGCGTCAGGACACGTTGCCCGCATCCTCTGCGATCTCACCAATGGCCGACAAAAAAAGCTCATAAAACCCCGGTCATATCCCGCCCGTCCGGCCGGGAATCCGTGTTCATGTTCCATTGCGCTGCTGTACCAATCCCTCGTCCGTCCGGGCGAAGACGCCTGCGCGGCCGAAATAAAACCACCATTTGGCGGAGATTGGTCATCGGAAACGACCGACCAGTTCCACGCAGGCGGCGCATATGCAGCAAAGCTCGCAAAGAATCAAGTCACAACCTCTTCATCGCATGCTTCGCCGCAGTTTGGCCAATCCTGCGAAGTCATAGCACAGGATGCCGACAAGACAATCCGCCGCCACAGGGAAAGCAGATCCGTCCTGGTGAATTATTCAAATACGATCGCGGGTGCCGCGCGCTGTGGACTATCCGCGACTTGCTTCCAGACATTGGCCGCGATTTCGCGATAAATATTTGCAACCACCCCGTTCGGCTCGGCGGCGACAAGCGGCGTTCCCGCATCCGAGGTCTCGCGAATGCCCATGGTCAGTGGCACTTCACCCAGGAAAGGCACGCCGATGCGCTCCGCCTCCTTGCGAGCGCCGCCATGGCCGAAGATATCATAGCGCGCGCCGGTATCGGGGGCGATGAAGTAGCTCATATTCTCGACGATGCCGAGGACCGGAACCTCGACCTTGCGGAACATGTTCAAGCCTTTGCGCGCATCGATCAGCGCCAGGTCCTGCGGCGTGGAGACGATGACGGCGCCGGCAAGCGGCACCTGCTGCGCCATAGTGAGCTGCACGTCGCCGGTGCCAGGCGGCATATCGACAACAAGCACATCGAGCTCGCCCCAGGCGACCTCGCGCAGCATCTGCAGCAGCGCCGATTGCACCATCGGCCCCCGCCAGATCATCGCGGTTTCCTCCTCGACGAGGAAACCCATCGACATGACCTTGAGGCCATAATTCTCCATGGGATTGATGATGCGCCCATCGATCTGGGTCGGGCGTCCGGAAATCTTCAAGAGGCGTGGCATCGAAGGACCGTAGATATCGGCATCCAGAATACCGACGCTCAGGCCATTGGCCAGCAGGCCCAGAGCCAGATTGACCGCTGTCGTCGATTTGCCGACGCCCCCTTTGCCCGAGGCAACGGCGATGATGGCCTTGACACCCGGAACGCCGATCTTGGCGGCGCGCGGCGGCTGTTGCGGCGCGTGTTGATGAGGATGCGAATGGGCGTGCGGGGCAGCCTGCGCAGGCGCGGGCCTAGGCGCTGGAGCGCCAGCCTTCTTGTCGGCCGTCAGCGCGACCAGGGCGCCCTTGACGCCGGGCATGTCCTTAATGACACGCTCGGCCGCAAGCCGCAGCGGCTCCAACTCCTTGGCACGCTCGGCGGGAACGGTGATGGAAAAATAGACCTTGGCGTCGGAAATGAACACATCGGAGACCATGCCGAGCTCGACGATATTGTGCTCCAGGTCCGGGCCGCGAACCGTCTTCAACGTTTCCAGCACCTGTTCCTTGGTGATGTCTGCCATTTCATCCTCACTGCAGAATCTTTTTCGGCAGCGCGGCATAGGCGGGCGCTTTCCGAAATCATTCTGGCTTAGATAGTGGAGAGGCGTGGCTTCGCCAAACGAAATTCGGGACGCCGTTGATAAAAACGTCTTCGTTGCGGCCGGCAGGTCCGCCGGGTCCATAAAGAAAAACCCTTACCAGCCGCAACGCTCTCCCAATTCGGGAAGACATGGTCGCGGGCCGACATAGATCATTCATTTGAAATATATAGGGCAACGGCGCGAAAATCGTTTCGAAACTGCGTCGGAACCTAATCAGCGTGCCAAATAAGTAACAACCGCCGCCGATCCCTTCGCCGGGAGAAGCTATGGCGAAGGTGTCGGCGGCGGTCGCTTGATCCGCGCACGTTTTCATCGGCGCTGTTATCAAAGTCCCCTCTGGACCTCTGATTTCTAGGAAGCAGGAAGCGTGCCAGTTTCCAAAAATCCGGAAAGCGACGAGTCTTCAGCACGTTATGTGAATCGCACCTGGAACAGGAGAGCGGATGGTCGCTGCAGGCTTCATCATATTTTATTTGCAGCGCACAAAAATTATTCACATGCTGCGCAAATTCCCATCACCGCCTTTTCATGGCATCGGCACAATGGGAGGCCTCACTATTTTATCAACCCGACACGCAGGGCCTTGGCGACGGCCTGCGTGCGGTTGACAGTGTCGAGCTTCTTGGTTGCGCGATTGAGGTAGTGATTGACCGTATGCTCCGACAGGGAGAGGATTTCGGCGATTTCGGCGCTGGTCTTTCCAGCGGCCGTCCAATTCAAGCAATCGATTTCGCGGTCGGTAAGCGTATCGACGACGCGAACATCCCGGCTGCGAATTTCGGCAAGCCGGTCGAACACGTGAACCGCAATATAAAAGAGATCCTTGATCTCCTGCGGCGAAAAGTGTTCGCGATCGCCAGCCAAAGAAACAGCGCCGCGAAGACCTGAGGCATCATGAGTTGGGAAATAAGCGAAACGCGTCATGCGGAAACGCTCAAACAAAGCCACGACAAGCTGCGATTTGTTTTCTTCGCGATTGGGATTTGCCACCACGTCATAAAGAAAAGGCAGCGTGGAGGCGCGCAAGCGCTGCAACACCGGGCTGGTCGACAGCAGGCTTTCCTGATCGTAGATCGACAGCAGCTCGGCCGGCCAGTTGTTGATCACCGAGCTGCTTTGCAGGTCGGAGGATGTGATCGGCGGAAGATTAAGGACCATGAAGGCGCGGCACCGGTAGGCCTCCGTCAATCCCTTCATGAAACGGAACACATCGAACTGCGTCTTAAGCCTGGTGATTTCCTCGATCAGATCCTCGTCGCGAGGGGACATTCCTGCTTGTACCAATGCCGCCATCATCAGTCTTCTTTATGTAAAAGAGGGCAAAAATACGAAGCTTCCGCTCGCTGCCCCTCACGATTAACGTCCCGGCGCCACTATCGGCCGCTCGGCAAAATATAAGTTTTCCAAAATCGTGATTGCGTCGACGCCCGTTACTATTATCTCCCCCTCGTCACCTCGCTAAATCCTCTACGGTTTCAGCGATCACCTGAAGATAATGGCAGTTCTTTGCCATATCTCAACAGTAAAATTCAAGATAAACGAGCAATTGCGCTAAGATCCCGCACCGGCAGCATTAAATCCCCCGGAGTTCCCGCAGTCGTTGCGCCAGATCTGCTGGGATCAACGTTTGGGGCCCATGCGGTTACGCATGTCCATCATGATCGAATCAGCGGCAACAACCACCCCTGGTGCCCATGTCTGCAGCCTCTGCTGCGTGACGCGATAGGCCGGGCCGGTCACCGAGACTCCGGCAAGCATATGACCATCATCGGAGCGGATCGGCGCAGCGACGCAACAGATACCGTTTTCGTGTTCCTCAAGATCGAAGGCGTAGCCCCGCGCCCTGATTTGCGAGATATCAGAGAGCAGCTCTGAGGCAGAGCGAAGGGTGTGCTCCGTGTAGGGGCGATATTCGAGACCTGAGATTCTCTCTGCAAGCTCGGCGTCGTCGAGCGCAGAAAGCGCCGCCTTGCCGACACCGGTACAATAGGCGGGAGAAGCATTGCCGACCTGCGAATACATCCGCACGGATTGCTGACCCTCCACCTTGTCGAGATAGATCACCTCCGCGCCCCGCAGGACGCCGAGATGCACGGTTTCACCCGTCACCTCCTGCAAACGGTGAAGATGCGGCTCGGCAATCGCCCGAAACTCGTTGCGCGCCCAACTGCGCGAGGCAAGGGTCAGGAGCCGCAATCCGATCCGATAGCGCCCGTCGCGGTCGACCTCCAGAAGCCCCTCCTCGACAAGATGCGACAATTGCCGATGCAGCGAGCCGCGCGGCTGATCGGAAAGCGAGAGAATGTCGGTAAAGCGCATAGGCCCATCAGCCAGTGCGACGAAATCGAGCAGGGAGACGAGCTTTCCCAGCGTCCCCGTTTCCCGATCGCGATGCCTTTTATTTTTTCCCGCCTCTGAACCCAGACCCATACTCGTTCATTTATCTCTGGCAAAACCGCACTGTCCTTGACACTGTGCAAGGGTAGTCCGATAATTCCATATAGTCAAATTACGTTCCGAATAATGGAACTTTTCATTGATCTTGGGAGGAGACATCTTGGCCGATATTCAGGCGCAATTTCCCGATCTGAAAGATCGCACGGTTCTCGTCACCGGCGGAGGCTCCGGCATCGGCGCAAGCCTTGTGGAGGCTTTTGCCCGTCAGGGGGCGAAAGTCGCCTTCATTGATATAGCCGAGGAACCCAGCAGGGCGCTTGCGGTCAAGCTTTCAGGTCAATTTGCCCATTCCGTTGCCTTCTACCATGCCGACCTGCGCGATGTCGGCGCGATCAAAAGCACGGTTGCAGCCGTCGAGGCCGATCTCGGGGCGATCCGGGTCCTCGTCAACAACGCGGGTTGGGACGACCGGCACGACATCGACACCACGACCGAAGAATATTGGGACAACAATCAGGCGATCAATCTGAAGCAAGTCTTCTTCGTCTCACAGGCGGCGGCACCGGGCATGCGTGCAGCCGGCGGCGGCGCGATCATCAATTTCTCCTCGATCGTCTTCAAGATGAACCCGCCACTTCTATCATCCTACGCGACCGCAAAGTCCGGCATCATCGGGTTGACCAAGAGCTTTGCCGGACGCTTCGGGCCGGAGAATATCCGCGTCAACGCCGTTCTGCCTGGAATGATCGTCACACAGCGCCAGCTCGACCTCTGGCTAACGGAGGACGGCATGGCGAAGATGATGGACCGGCAATGCCTGAAGCGCGTGCTGAGCCCAGAGGATCTGGTCGGTCCAGTGCTCTTCCTGGCTTCGGACTCCTCCGGCGCCATGACCGGACAAGCCATCACCGTCGATGGCGGCATTTTCTAACCTCGAGATTTCTGACGCAAGACTTGGAGCATTTCTCATGACGAAATCGGCATATGTCGCGGTGGACTGGGGCACCAGCAGTTTCCGACTGTGGCTGATCGGCGAAGACGGCAGCATTATCGCGGAGCGCCGCAGCGGCGAAGGCATGACCACGGCCGCGCAAACCGGCTTTGACAAGGTCCTGCAGGCACATCTCGACGCCGTATCGGTGCCGGACGCCATTCCCGTCATCGTCTGCGGCATGGCCGGCGCGCGCCAGGGCTGGGTGGAAGCCGGCTATATAGACACGCCGACCTCCCTCGCCGCAATCCTCACCGCGGCTGTCTCCGTGCCCGGACAATCCCGCGATATCCGCATCCTGCCAGGCCTGGCGCAACGCAGCCAGCAGATGCCCGACGTCATGCGCGGCGAGGAAACGCAGCTGCTCGGCACGGTTGCCGCCGACGCCAAGGGCGAACAACTCGTCTGCATGCCAGGAACCCATTCGAAATGGGTGCGCGTGCTGGATGGCCAGGTGACAGGCTTTTCCACCTTCATGACGGGCGAGCTTTTCGACATCATTACCAAGCACAGCATCCTGTCGCACGCGGTTGCCGGTGCTGCAGACATGCCGGCCGACACGAAGACATTCGAGACCGCCCTCAAGACGGCCCTGGATAAGCCGGCGCTCCTCACCAATCTGCTGTTTACGGCTCGCTCCGGCCAGCTTCTGAACGGGCTGACGGCAGCCGGCGCGCAGGCGCTCATATCGGGCACACTGATCGGCGCGGAAATCGCCGGCGCGCGCGCCTCTGCGGGGCAGAATGCGGCCATCACGCTCGTTGCCTCCGGCCGCCTTCAGGCGCTCTACGAAGACGCGTTCCGCGTCCTCTCCCTCCCCTTTAAGACGATCGACGCCGATGCCGCCGTCCGTCGCGGCCTTTCCGCTGCGGCCGAAGCGATCTGGTTCAAGAAAGAAAGTAAAAGCTGATGACAACTCGCACCCCCTTTCCGCCCATGAAGCGCCCGCTCATTGCCATTCTTCGCGGCATCAAACCCGAGGAAACGGCTGACATTGTCGGCACGCTGATCGAGACGGGCTTCACGGCAATTGAAATCCCGCTGAATTCGCCGGAGCCGTTCCGCTCCATCGAAATCGCTGCCAAGATGGCGCCGGCCGATTGCCTGATCGGCGCCGGCACGGTGCTGACGGTCGAAGATGTCGACAGGCTTGATGGCGCCGGCGGCAAGCTCCTGGTGACGCCGAATGTAGAGCCTGCGGTCATCAGCCGCGCCCGCGACAAAGGCATGGTGACGATGCCCGGCGTCTTCACCGCCACGGAAGCGCTCTCGGCTGCGCGCGCCGGTGCCACCGGGCTTAAATTCTTCCCCGCCGGCGTGCTCGGCGCCTCCGGCATCACGGCCATTCGCGCAGTGCTGCCGCCAGAACTCATCATCGCCGCGGTGGGTGGCGTTTCGGACAAGAATTTTGCCGATTACACCAAGGCAGGCATCCTCGCTTTCGGTCTCGGCACCAGCCTCTACAAGCCGGCAATGACGGCAGCGGAGGTTGCCGAACGCGCCAAGGTGACCATTTATGCCTATGATGCAGCCGTAGGAGCCTGATCTATGACCGATATTCATGATTTTCAGGGGAATATTCTCTGCAACACCTCCTCCGTCCTCGGGGAAGGCCCAACCTACGACCCTGATACGGATACAGTCTGGTGGTTCAACATCCTCGGCAAGGAATTGCACGAATTGCACCTGCCGACCGGCAAGAAGCAGGTTCACGAGTTGCCGATGATGGCGAGCGTGCTGGCACGTGTCGATGCGGAACGGCAGATGATCGCGACCGAACAGGGTCTCTTCCTGCGCGATATCGCAACTGGCGAATTGAGCTTCTATGCGGCCATTGAAGCCGACAAGCCCGAAAACCGCTCCAATGACGGACGCACGCATATTTCCGGATCGCTCTGGATCGGCACCATGGGTAAGCGCGCCGAGATGCAGGCGGGCGCGATCTATCATGTCGCCGGCGGCAAGGTGACCAAGATCTTCGACCAGATCAGCATTCCGAACTCCATCTGCTTCTCGCCCGACGGCACGATCGGATATTTCACTGATACCCGCGTCAGCCAGCTCATGCGCGTGCTCGTGGATCCCGAGACGGGGCTTCCGGCGGGCGAGCCGATCGTCATGGTCGACAGCATGGAAGATCCAGGCGGCCTCGACGGCTCGATCTGCGATGCCGACGGCTATATCTGGAACGCGCGCTGGGGCTCCGGCTTCGTCGACAAATACAGCCCGGATGGGCTGCGCATCGAGCGCTATCGCGTACCCGCCATGCAACCATCCTGCCCCGCCTTCATCGGCAAGAATGCGGACCGGCTGGCCGTGACGACCGCCTGGGAAGGGTTGGATGAGGAGGCGCGCTCCATGCAGCCGCAGGCTGGTGCTCTTCTGGAGCTTGGCCTGACAGTGAAGGGCGTTTTCGATCCTCCATACAAGCTTTGATTGAAGACCGCCTTCAGCCGATCAGGCTGAAGGCGGTCTTATTTTGACGGGTCATGCGGGGCGCAAGACACGTTCGGCCTCCAAGCAAAATGAAATCTGAGCTCGATCGTTTTCTGCGATCCTGATAATCTTTCTGGTTGTCTTTTGCCGCATTAGCTATTGATTTCCCAACATATTCCTTTTGTTTCCGAGCTGCACGACGCAATTTTCTGCAACTTTTGACGGAACCAAAACCTCCCTGAGCCATTGCTTCTAGGACCGGTCCGATAACGGCCGGCATCGCAAAAGTTCCACTCGCGCTGGTAAGCATGCGCGTATGACGAAGCATGCCCATCAGAATGAAAGGTAGGTTCACGATGACTGGGAAACTCTTCACTTCCGTTGCCGCAGGCGCCATCTTTGCTACGGCGTCCGTGCTTTCACCCATGGCTTTTGCCCAGGCGCAGCAGCCATCGAATGGCGGCGCAGGCAATAACGCGCCGGTAACGCAAAGCGCACCGGCAACGCCTGACGTCACCAAGCCTGATAGCTCGGCAGCACAGAAAAGTGCTCAGGCTCCTGCCCCCGCAACGGGCGGCCAAGCTGGCTATCTGACCGCACAGTCCGCCGATCAGATCAGCGCCAAGACCTATATGGGCCAGTCGGTCTATAACGGTCAGAATGAAAGCATCGGCAGCATCAACGACCTGATCCTGCAGAAGCAGGGCGGCGTCGTTGCCGCCATCGTCGGTGTCGGCGGTTTCCTTGGCCTGGGCCAGAAAAACGTCGCCGTTCCTTTCGACAAGATCAGCGCCACCCAGAACCCTCAGGACGGAACGGTGAAGCTGACGACGACTGAAACGGCCGATTCCCTGAAGGCTGCACCGGAGTTCAAGACCCTCTCGATGCAGGCCTCCGAAAAGGCGGCTCAATCGTCCGGAACGTCGACAATGCCGGCAACCGACAACACGACGACTTCGTCGACCACCAACAAGTAATTATCGACGAAGTCTGGCGAAATACAAAAGCGGCGACCCTTACGGATCGCCGCTTTCTTTGACCTTTTTCAAACTCAGGCAATTTCGCGTTCGTGGCTGAGATCGAAATAGTGGGTCTGCAGGTAACGAAGCGTCGCAGCGCCGTCGACCGGCTTTCCGAAATAATAGCCCTGCCCCATGGCGCAGCCCAGCGCCTTCAGCTTTGCCGCTTCGGCATGGTCCTCGATACCTTCCGCGACAACACGCAGATCAAGTCCTTCGCACATGGCAAGAACAGCCTTGATGATATGTTCGGAAGCCCTGTCCGAATTCATGCGCGAGACGAACGCCCGGTCAATTTTCACCTTGTCGAAGATGAACTCCCGCAAGCGCCCAAGGCTGGATTGCCCGGTGCCGAAATCGTCCAAAGAGATGCGCACGCCGACCGCGCGCAGGTCGGCGATGATGCGATGGGCCGTCTCGGCTGAGCTCATGACCGCGGTTTCGGTGATTTCGAGTTCGAGACGATGCGGATCCAGGCCGGCGCGCGTCAGGATCGCGAGAATGCTGCTGCTGGTGCCGGGATCCATCAGCTGTGCCGAGGAGAGATTGAAGGACAGAAACAATTCGCGCGGCCACGAGAGTGCTGCCTCCGCCGCCTTTCGTAGCAGGGTTTCGGACAGCGCGTCGATGAAGCCTCTCTCTTCGGCAAGCGGCACGAAAACAGCGGGGGAGACGAAGCCGAGATCCGGATCGTTCCAGCGCGCCAGGGCCTCGAAACCGAGAACCATGTTATTGGCAAGCGAGACGATCGGCTGGAAGTGCACGTCGATGGAATCGGAAATGATGGCATTGCGTAGCGCCTGTTCAAGCTGCGTCGCACGCCTCATCTCCTGAGCAATCTCCCTGGAATAGACGGTGATCTGGCCGCGGCCGCGACGCTTGGAGCGATAAAGCGCCGTATCCGCATTTTTTAGGAGATCGTCGAACTCCTCTCCGGCGAAAGGATGGATAGCAAAGCCGAAGGAGGCGGAAAGGCGGACATTGCGATCGCCGAGATCATAGGGCGCCGACAGCACTTCGCGGATCATCTGTCCGAATTTCTCGGCACCGACGCGTTCGAAGACAAGCGGCAGCACAAAGGCGAACTCATCGCCGTCATGACGTGTCACCAGCGCGCCATCCGGTATGCAGGCCTTTAGGCGATGGGCAACCTGACAGAGGATCTCGTCACCCGCTTCGACGCCGAACAGGTCGTTGATCGGCTTGAAGGCATCGAGATTGACGATTCCGATCGTAAAGGGTGCGGGATCGTCGGCACGTTCGAGCGAAAGCGCGCGCGCGCGTTCACGCATGCGATATCGATTGCCGAGCCCCGTGAGCGGATCGGTATAGGCAATTGCTTGCGGTTCTTGACTGGCTGGCCCCGGCAGCATCTCAGTCGATTTCATATTTGGTTCCGACCTTTTCTCCACCCGGGGGAAAAGCATGCCGGGGAAGTCTTAACAAAGGATGCCAAGAAGACGGTCATTCGGCACCGGCGATAAGTTGCCGTCGGTGGTGATATCATTGTAACATTTATCTATTTTGCGCCTTCAGGGCACCGCGCATGTATTTCTGGAAGACGGTCTCGATGATGTCGGGGCTTACCGGCTTCAGAATGACGTCGTCCATGCCGACCTCGGCGCATTCCTTGCGGTCCCGCTCGAAAGCCTGGGTCAGGACGCCGATAATCGGCGTATGGGTGCCGCTGCCCTTTTCCGCGCCGCGGATCAGCCGGGTGGATTCAAAACCGTTCGGTCCCGGCAGCGAAATATCCATCAGGATCAGTTCCGGACGATGCTCCTGCCACAGGCGCACCGCCTCGTCACCGCTTGCGGCGATCACATAGCTGTATCCCAACCCTTCGAGGATCTGCGAGAAGACGATCTGATTGATGTCATTGTCTTCAGCGACCAGGATTTGCGCCCGGCGCTCCTCACCGGCCGCACGCCGCCATTCGGATGCAAGCCCGGGTTCGACGATCTCGCCCAGTTCGCCACGGATGTTGCGATTGAAATGACGCGCGATCAGGAAGGCAAGCTCGGTTGCAAGCTGCGATCCGTTCAGCGACAGCGCGGTAAGGTTCTGCCGTTCGGCCAGCTCAATCCCGCGCTTGCCGAGCTGGTTGTCGACGATGACCAGGTCGATCTTGACGCCATGCGCGCTCGCCACGTCCAGAAAAGCCGCCTCTTCATTCTCGTTGTGAACGACGCAGGCTTCGAAGCCATATTTCTCGAGCGTCTTCAGAGCTGCCGTTTCGGCAGCGAAATCCGGCGTGACGACGAGCACCTTGCGGCCGTTGAAATTCTCCGGAACGAAGGTTTCCATGGCGGCCGGACGGCGAGAAATGGTCTGCAGCGCAACCATCGGAACATAGGCACGGCGATAGGAGCGATCGCTGTTTTCCCGGATGCTCGATGCCAGCGCGAACTCGTCGAAGTCGCCGCCATCCTTGGGCAGATCCTGCATGGTGCTGACCAGGAAATAGCGGCCGGGCTTGCCGATGCGCTGCTTGCGGGTGACGATATCGCGCTCGACGCCGTCACGCGCAATCTGGCGCTGCCGGGAGATCGACATTTCGCCGGTCTCGATCACATGCCGGTCGCTCTCATGAAAGCGATTGGCGAGGTCGGTGGAGAAGATATCGATGCTCTTGCGACCGCGCACTTCGTCCGCCGCCGTCTGGTACTTGTCGCAGAATGCCCGGTTGACCGCGACATAGACGAGATTCTGGTCCTTGACGAAAACCGGAAAGGGCAAATTGTCGAGAATATCCTCGGTCAGCTGCACGCGCTCTATATCGACGCGCCATTGCTCTTCCCGTTTCCTGGCTTCGGACACATCGGAGATGATGCAGAAACCGATACCCGAGGATAGCCGTCGGTTGAGGACGCGCACCCAGCGGTCGTCGGCAAAATGCTCGGTGGTCTCGAAGCGCTCACGCCAATGCGAAGCTATGCGCTGCGATATCCAATCGTCGCGGTTGGCGGGCGTTTTGCTCTGGGGGCGCTGATAGCGCACATCGCTATCGAAAACGGCGCCTAAAAAATCACGCAGCCGCGTCGAGGGTTGTAGGAAATTGGGCGCGATCGGGAAAAAGTTCAGAACCTGCCGGCTGGCGAATAATAAAAGGTCGTTCTTATCATAGGCGAAAAAGGCGCTGGAAAGACCATCGCAAAGGGCATCGAAGAACATCGTTTGCAGACTGCCGCCGAAAGGCGCATCAGCCGTCGTCATTGCCAAAGCTGCCTTTTCAAAGTCGGCAGTCATTCGTCGGATTCCTACACTCAACCAGTTTCACAACACGGCAAATCGACAAAGCGGCATTCGCTCTGCAAGGCAAATTCGTGGAAGTTGCATGCTGGCCTTGGCACTTGAAGCAGATGGCACCTGGCTCCATTTGACTGATGGCCACCAACCTGCCATCGAGAGCCGTCAGCATGCACGAAACGCGCCACCTGCGGTCATTTCAAGTTCTGTCTCGGCAACCTGTCATCATTCCCTTAAACATTGATTAAATTTCTCAACAAAGCACGGGTGGGAAACGAGTGGGTAAGCGCGTGCGGATCGCCTTTCCTCTTTCCACACCGGCGCGAATCCACGAGAATGCAGCCATGGCCATCAAGCAACTTTCCGAGACCCTGATCAACCAGATCGCCGCCGGCGAAGTCATCGAGCGCCCGGCAAGCGCGGCCAAGGAGCTGATCGAAAATGCGCTCGATGCTGGTGCGACCCGCATCGAGATCGCCACCGCAGGCGGCGGTAAGGCGTTGTTGAGAGTGACCGACAACGGCTCGGGCATGGAAGAGACGGATCTGGAGCTCGCAGTCCGGCGCCACTGTACCTCGAAGATTTCCGAGACGTTGGAAGACATTCGAACCCTCGGCTTTCGCGGCGAGGCCCTGCCCTCCATCGGCTCGGTGGCGAAGCTTTCGATTGCAAGCCGCAGAGCGGGAGCAAGCAGCGGCGCCGAGATCGCCGTTGCCGGCGGCAAGGTTCTGCATCTGCGCCCAGCCGCCGCCAATCCCGGCACGATCGTCGAGGTGCGCGACCTGTTCTTCGCGACGCCCGCGCGTCTCAAATTCCTGAAAACGGAAAAGGCGGAGGCAGCAGCGATCACCGAGGTCGTCAAGCGAATGGCGATCGCCTTTCCGCGCGTGCGCTTCGTGCTATCGGGCAGCGACCGCTCGACGCTGGAATTTCCAGCGACCGGCGACGATCATCTCGCCCGCATGGCGCAGATACTGGGTGCCGATTTCAAGGACAATGCCATCGCGCTCGATGCGGTGCGCGAGGATGTGAGCCTCAGCGGTTTTGCCGGCGTGCCGACCTTCAACCGTGGCAACTCCGCGCATCAGTATGCCTTCGTCAACGGACGGCCGGTGCAGGACAAACTAATCCTGTCGGCGATCCGCGGCGCCTATGCCGAAACCATTCCCTCCGGACGTTATCCTGTCGCCGTCCTTTCCTTGAGGCTCGACCCCGCGCTGGTCGACGTCAACGTGCATCCGGCGAAATCCGATGTGCGCTTCCGCGATCCCGGTCTCGTGCGCGGCCTGATCGTCGGGGCTGTGCGCGAGGCACTGGCGCGCGAGGGCGATCGTGCGGCCACCACCGGCGCGGACGGCATGCTGCGGGCGTTTAGCGCTGGCCGCTCCGGCTTCCAATCGGGTTGGCGCCCCTCGCCGGCAGCGGCTCCTTGGACGGCGGAAACTTCGCCATCTCGTCCTTATGAGCGAGCGGCGGCACCCGCGGGCTACGGATTTGCCGAAAGACCGCAGGCCGCCTTCGAGGGCCTTGCCATGCCCACCGCGCGCGCCGAAGTGGCGCCCCCGGTGGAAGCAATGCGAGCCCAGGAGCCGGCGCGCTTTCCGCTGGGTGCCGCGCGAGCGCAATTGCACGAGAACTACATCGTCGCTCAGACGGAAAACGGGCTCGTCATCGTCGATCAGCACGCCGCCCACGAGCGGCTGGTGTTCGAAGCTATGCGCAAGGCCCTGCATTCGAAGCGGCTGTCCTCGCAGGTGCTGCTCATTCCCGAGATCGTCGACCTGCCAGAAGAGGATTGCGACCGGCTGATGGTGTTTGCCGAAGAGCTCGGCGAACTCGGCCTCGCCATCGAACGGTTCGGGCCGGGCGCAGTCGCCGTCAGGGAAACGCCGGCCATGCTCGGCGAGGTCGACGCACAGGGCCTGGTTCGGCAACTGGCCGACGAGATCGCCGAATGGGATACGGCGTCAGGCCTTGCCGCCAAGCTGGAATATGTGGCCGCGACCATGGCCTGCCACGGCTCGGTACGGTCCGGCCGGCGCCTGCGTCCGGAGGAGATGAATGCACTTTTGCGACAAATGGAGGCGACGCCGGGCTCCGGACAATGCAATCACGGCAGGCCGACCTATATAGAATTGAAGCTCACAGACATCGAGCGGCTGTTCGGGCGCAGCTGACCTCAGCCGTTTCCAAAAGGAACTTTTCCGGAAAATAGGCTGGAAGCCGCTCCTGCCGCAGCGATCTTTACGCGTCATATTTGACGCGCGCCGCTGTAGTGCGGTATGGCAAATGGATAGGACGGATCAAGGACGGGCATCAGATGAATCTTTTTGAAGGACATGGAAATCGCGAGGCGAAAATTCGCTACCTCGACGGCGATTTCCAGATCCTGATGCCGGGTTCCTATGTCGTCTGCGCCATGACCGGCAAGCATATTGCGCTCGATGAGCTGCGCTATTGGAGTGTTGCCCGGCAGGAGCCCTATGCCGACGTCATCACTTCGCTCGAAGCCGAAAAGCGCGCCGGCGCGCTACCCAACCAGAAGCGCTGATTTCTCTCGCTGAATAACCAGACATGGCCCTAGGCCGCTTTGCTATTGCGCTTTTCCCCCAAGCGCCGCTCTCGTGCGGCTGCAATGGCCCTGTCGATAATCAGGGCTGGGGCCTGGGGATCGTCAAAGACCATATCGATCTCCATCACCCTACAGCGCTGCAGCAGTTCGTCGGCGCGGCCATGATGGCCGATCAGGCGCACGTAGTCCTTCGACGTGGTGACGATCTCCAGCCCTTCGCGCGCGGCTATGTCGAGCATGTCGGAGACGTCGTCTTCGCCGGGATGTTCGTGATCTCCGAAGCTGCGCCGGACGGCGATCTCAGCCCCCAGCGTCTCGACCGTGCGGAAGAACTTGGCGGGATCGGCGATGCCGGCGAAGGCAAGCACCTTACGTCCGCGCAAATCCTCATGCCCACGCACTCTGACGCTCGCTGAAAAGAAAGGCTTCCCCGCCCTTGCCGCAAGACGCACAACGCGATCGGCGGCGGTGCCTTCACCGACTTTCAGCAGGCCAGATGCATAGAGGAGCTGCGTGCGCAGCGGCGCACGCACCGGACCGCCTGGAACCAGGTGGCCATTGCCGATGCCCCTGCCGGCATCGACCACCACAAGGGCATAGTCGATCGCAATCTGCGCGCTCTGGAAGCCGTCATCCATGATAATGAGATCAGCCCCTTCGCGCACGAGCCTTTCCGCACCATCGGCGCGGCGACGGGCAATGACTGTCAGCGCCTCGCGGGCAAGCAGCAGCGGCTCATCGCCGACGGCCGTGGCATGATGATGCGAAGGGTCGACGACCGTCGTGACATCGAGCGAGCCGCCATAGCCGCGGCTGAGGAACCCTGGCTTCAGCCCCTTGGCTTTGGCAGCCTGGGCGAGCGCAAGCGCCGTCGGCGTCTTGCCGGCACCGCCGACCGTGAAATTACCGACACAGATGACCGGCACTGGCACGGAGGCCCGTTTGCCATGCACCATGCGATGTCCGGCGATACGGCCATACAGGAAGGAAAAGGGTGAGAGCCCCCAGGCACGCCAATCCGGCTTTCGCCACCAGAAAGGTGGGGCTTCCGATACCATGCGTCTAATCCAGCCCTATTCCTGTGCCTGCGACCAACCGGCAAGAAAGGGCAAATTGCATGAAAAAGCAAGCCATTGCCGGGATCAGGCCGATTGCGCCACAGGCATGAGCAGGCTTTCAAGCTCGGTAATGTTGTTGAGGCAATAATCCGATGCGGCCGTCAGCGTTTCGCGCGAGCCGGTGCCTGTCAGCACGCCGACGGTCAGGCCGACACCAGCATTGCGCCCCATATGGAGGTCGTGATTGTTGTCGCCGACGACAGCGACCTGTGCCGGCGAAAGACCGGTCGCCGCGTAGAAGCCGAGCACCATGCCCGGCTCCGGCTTCGTGCCGAAGCCGCTATCATAGCCGGCGATGTAATCGATATAGTCGATGAAGCCGAAGCGGCGCGCGGTCTGACGGATGGAGCGCTCATTGTCGCTGGAGGCAACGCCAAGCTTGTAGCCACGCTCATGCAGGCGCTGGAAAAAGGCAGCGAGATCGGTGACAGGCGAGGAGAAATCGGCCGCATGCGCAAAAAGCGCGTCGAGTTTTTCCACCAGCTCCGCGACATCCACTTTCGAGCCGGCAGCCACCAGGCCCTCGGAAATCTGCCGGGTGTTACCTGCCGCAAGCAGGCTATCCGGCACGATGTGGCCGGTGATCGGATCCATGCCGCAGGCGGAGAGAAGATGATCGGCAAGAATGGGATCGTCCTGAGCAGCGATCCTGGCAAGCTCGCGATTGACCGGCAACCAGCTCTGATCATAGTCGAGCAACGTGCCGTCCTTGTCGAAAAGAATGCCCGCAATCGCTCCCAGCTTCGCCGCTGTCATACCCTTCCCTTCTTATCCGTTCGCCATCGTCTTCGGCATCAGCCGCGCCTTGACCGAAAGCGGATTGATATAGGGCTCCAGGCCCTTGACCGTTGCGGCCAGCGCGCCTCGCATTTCATGCACGGCTGCGAAGCCGGCGTCGATCATACCGCGTCGTGCCGTGTCGTTAGTGAGCAAATAATGCACGCCGCGCGCCAGCATCTCGGTATCGCGCACCATGCGGGCGCTGCCGCGGCGGGCGAGCAACTGATAGGAGTCACGGAAATTCTGGACATGGCCGCCCGTCAGGATCGCGCAGCCCAGCATGGCCGGCTCAAGCGGGTTCTGACCACCTTCGTTAAACAGCGATTTGCCCATGAAGGCGACTTCCGTCATCCGCAGGTAAAGCCCCATCTCGCCGATCGTATCGCCAAGGAAGACATCGACATCGGGCGAAAGGATGTCGTTGCGGGTGCGGCGCGCCACTTTCAGGCCCTGTTCGACCAGCATCGCCTCGATCGCATCGCAGCGCTCGGGATGGCGTGGCACGAGGATGGTGAGCTGACCGTTATGCTCCTTGAGCATCGAATGGACGGTGGCTGCAGCACCCTCCTCGCCCTCGAAGGTGGAGACAGCTGCCCAGGTCTTGCGGTCGCCGACCTGCTTCATGTAGGCGGCAAGCGTCGGCGCGTCATAGGACGGCGCGTCTGTATCGACCTTGAGATTGCCTGATTTGAGAACCTGCAGGGCGCCGAGATCACGGAAGCGCTCGGCATCGAGGTCGGACTGTGCCACGACGAGTGCCAGATTTTCGAACAGCGCCTCGGCAAGCGAGGGATGCCGGCTCCAACGCGCGAAGGATCGATCCGACATGCGGGCATTGACCAGAATCTGCGGAATGCGCTTGCGGCCAAGCTCCATGATCGTTGTCGGCCAGATCTCGGATTCGGCGAAAATGGCGCAATCGGGCTGCCAATAATCGAGGAACCGCTTGATGGCAGGCTTGAGATCAAGGGGAACGTATTGATGGATTACCTCGTCGCCAAGGCGCTGATGCGCGACCTTGGCAGAGGTGATCGTGCCCGTCGTCAGGATAACATGGATATCGCGGCGACGGATTTCTCGAATCAGCGGAATGACGGCCGAGGTTTCGCCGACGCTTGCGGCATGGAACCAGATCAACGGTCCCTGCGGGCGATTGGCGCTGGCATAACCCGAGCGCTCCAGCCTGCGGGAGCCATCTTCCTTGCCCTTCGCCGCGCGAACGGCGAGATAAGGCCCGATGAACGGATAAACGGCAATTCCGCCGAAACGATAGGCGCTCAAGGCAAGACGCGCCCTGAGGCTACTCATTTCGACCGCCTCCCATCCCAGCTGATCATCATCTATGCCAAATCCCGATAACCACGCGGCCGAATAAGCAGCCGAATTTTCGTTCTTATTGTGTCAAAGATACTGCTTCATGGCCGGATTTAAAGCGACAACGCTTTCCCGGATAGAGATATCAAATGCAAAATTCGGAGTAATACGACCTCAGGATGCCGCTTTTTCCTGCGGATCCAGCAAGCGATGCAGGTGGACAATGAAATAACGCATATGGGCATTGTCGACAGTCTGCTGTGCCTTGGACTTCCACGCCACCAGCGCGCTCGCATAATCGGGATACATGCCGACGATATCGAGCTCATTGAGATTGCGGAACTGGACCTCTTCGAGGTTTTCCAATTCACCGCCGAAGACAAGGTGCAGGAGCTGCTTTTTGCCGCTGGTATCAGTCATTTTCGTCTCTTTCTACTGTCGTCCCCCTCCCTCCTTCATCTGCGGGATTTTGACGGAAAGGTCAACCGTCTCGTCGGTTCGATAGTTGACGGAGAAACTCCGGTAATTGTGCTGCCGACGCACCGCAAAGTTCGTCATGGGATACTTCGGCGCGGTTGTAGCGCAATGCCTTGCCGGAAAGATCGACAAGCGCACCCCCCGCACGCTCCAGAATAAGGTCGGCGGCGGCGAGATCCCAGTCATGGGAGTTGCGTTTGACGATTGTTCCCTCAAGCCTGCCGTCTGCCACCATGGCAAGGCGGTAGGCGAGCGACGGCACGTGCTTCACCCGCTCGACCGTCTTGCGAAAATCCGGATCGAAGCCCTTCAGCATCTCCTCGCCGGTCGCAAGACGATTGATATCGTCGCCTACCCTCTGGGAAACGCTGATCGGCTCGCCGTTCTTCAATGCCTGCCCGCCGGCCGTCGCCACGAAGAGCTCGCCCAGCGCCGGCGCATAGAGGACACCCGCCACCGGCCGGCCGTCAGTGACGACGGCAACGCTGACGCACCATAGATCCAGGCCGGAGAGAAAACCTCTGGTGCCGTCTATCGGATCGACGACGAAGACGGTCGCGTGCTTCAGGCGCTCGGCGTCATCATCGGTTTCCTCGGAAAGCCAGCCATAATCGGGCCTTGCGGTGCGAAGCGCGGCGGCCAGGCTTTCGTTCGCGGCAAAATCCGCGGCGCTGACCGGGGACTGGCCGTTGTTCTTCCACCAGACTTCCGGCGATTGCCGGAAGAAACCGAGAGCGATCTTGCCTGCCTCGAGCGCGGCACCCACGATCAGGTCCACGTCGCTCAATTGGCTGGCTTTGCTATCGATCATTGACGAATTCCAATCTCCGCTCGTTTTAGCGGCCCGCCAGCGTCATGCCCTCAATGGCAAGCGTCGGAGCGGCGATGCCGAAATCGCGGTCGATGTCGTTCGCCGGCGTCACGCGCATGAACATGTCCTTCAGGTTGGAGGCGATGGTCACCTCCGAAACCGGGAAGGTCAATTCGCCATTCTCGATCCAGAAGCCGGTGGCGCCACGGCTGTATTCGCCGGTGATCATATTGACGCCCTGGCCGATCAGCTCGGTGACATAGAAGCCCGTACCGACGTTGCGGATCAGTTCCTCGGGCCAGATATCACCGGGTTCCAGCGCCAGATTGGTGGAAGCAGGCGATACGGACGTGCCGCCGCGCACACCGCGACCGTTGGTCTTCAGCCCGCCGCCGATTTCCCGCGCCGTCGCCGTGGACAGGAACCAGGACTTCAGCACACCGTCCTCGATCATGACGAGCCGCTTGCCGGACACGCCCTCGCCGTCGAAGGGCCGCGAGGATGGGCCGCGCACGATCAGCGGATCGTCCGTGATCGAAAGGCCTGCCTTCAGCACCTGCTGGCCCATCTTATCGCGCAGGAAGCTGGTCTTGCGGGCGACGGACGCGCCATTGATGGCGCCGGCGATATGGCCGACGAAGCCGCGGGCGACACGGGGATCGAAAACGACCGTGACATTCTTGCCGGTCGGAACCTGCCGCGGATTGAGGCGTTTGACCACCCGCTCGCCGGCGCGGCGGCCGATCTCCTCAGCCGCATCGAGATCGGCAAAATAGAGGCGGCTGTCGAAATCATAGTCGCGCTCCATGCCTGTGCCTTCGCCGGCAATGACGCTGACGGAACGCCCGAAGCGCGAGCCCATATAGTGGCCGGAAAAACCATGCGAGGTGACGAGCACAAGGCCGCCCATGCCGGCCGAGGCGCCGCCCCCGGAAGAATTGGTAACGCCGGAAACGGCAAGAGCTGCCGCCTCGGTCGCAAGCGCCGCTTCGCGTAGCTGCTCCGTGGAGACTTGGGTCGGATCGAACAGTTCGAGATCGGGATAGCTCTTGGCGAGATCCGCCTCATCGGCAAGGCAGGCGAAGGGATCTTCCGGCGAAACCTTGGCCATGGCCACGGCACGCTCGGCCAGAGCATTCAGATCGAAGCCTGGATTGGCCGAAACGCTGGCGACACGGTTGCCGACGAAGACCCTCAGCGAAAAGTCGTCGCTCTCGGAGGATTCCGTACCTTCGACCTTGCCGAGGCGGACGCTGACGGAATGGGCCCTCGACCGCACCACGACAGCATCGGCCGCATCCGCGCCGGCTTTCCGGGCAAGATCGATCAACTGGCTGGCGCGGGAAAGCAGAGCGGCGGAATCGATTTCAGAGGTCATGACTTGGCCTTTCCTTCGCGTTCCATTTATTGTGCACTACATAAAGCATCAAGTGCGGCAAAGCCGATTCTTGTTCTAATCCCTTCACGCATGGTTGTTTATCATGACCAAGCGTCGCAACACCGCCTGCCCCACGGAAAGAAACAGACGATGTCCGCCCCCAATACGCTTTTCACTGAAACCCTGCTGCTGCTCGGCGGTGCCGTCGTTACGGCGCCTATATTCAAGAAACTGGGGCTTGGCACCGTGCTCGGCTATCTCGCCGCCGGCGTGGTGATCGGCCCGATCCTCCACAGCATCAGCGACGGCGAGGCCGTGCTTGCGGTTGCCGAACTCGGCGTCGTCTTCCTGCTCTTCATCATCGGGCTGGAACTGAAGCCCTCCCGCCTCTGGCAGATGCGCCGGGATATTTTCGGCCTCGGCACGGCACAGGTGGTTCTCAGCGGACTTGCGCTGATGGTGGCCGCCTATTTCGGCGGCATTGCGGGCTGGAAGGGCAGCATCATCATCGGCTTCGGCCTGGCACTTTCGTCGACCGCCTTCGCGATGCAGATCCTCGAACAGCAAGGCGACGTCAACACGAAATACGGCCAGCGCTCCTTCTCGATGCTGCTGCTGCAGGATCTCGCCATCGTGCCGCTGCTGGCGCTCATCACCGTTCTCGACGGCGCGCAGGAAACCGCCAATCCCCTGCCGAGCCTGGCAATCGCCGTCGGTGCGGTGGCGGCAATGGTTATCGCCGGCCGCTATCTGCTGACGCCACTGTTCCAGGTGATCGCTCGCACCGGCGCCCGCGAAGCGATGATTGCGGCCGCCCTCTTCGTCGTCATGGGATCGGCGACACTGATGCAGCTTGCCGGCCTCTCCATGGCGATGGGTGCCTTTCTCTCCGGCGTGATGCTGGCAGAATCTTCCTATCGGCATGAACTGGAAGCGGATATCGAGCCCTTCCGCGGCGTGCTGCTCGCGATTTTCTTCATCGCGGTCGGCCTGTCGCTGAAACTTGACGTGATCCTCGACAACTGGGTGCTGATCGTGCTCGCCGTTCCGGTCATGATGTTCATCAAGGCAGTCGTGATCTATGCGCTCTGCCGCATCACAGGCTCCCCGCATAACGATGCCGTGCGTATTGCCGGCCTCCTGCCGCAGGGCGGCGAATTCGGCTTCGTACTCTTCAGCGCCGCCAGCGCCAGCGGCGGGCTTTTCTCCGCCAACACGGCTTCGACGCTGATCGCCATCGTGACGCTGTCAATGGCACTGACACCGCTGAGTTCCGCGCTGGCGAAGCGGCTGGTCAAGGGCGACACGCAGGAAGAGCTGGACGAGGATTTCGAGGGCGCCGGTTCCGACGTATTGATGATCGGCTTCTCGCGTTTCGGCCAGATCGCCGCGCAGATCCTGCTCGCCAGTGGCCGCGATGTCACTGTCATCGATTTCTCCGCCGACCGCATCCGCCAGGCATCGAGCTTCGGCTTCCGCATCTATTTCGGCGACGGCACCCGCAAGGATGTGCTGCGCTCCGCCGGCATCGACCGCGCCAAGATCGTCGTCGTCAGCACGCATCTGCGCGATGTGACGGACAAGATCGTCGAACTCGTGCAGACGGATTATCCGCATGCGCGTCTCTTCGTGCGATCCTACGACCGCGTTCATTCGATCGAGCTGCGTCACAAGGGCGTGGATTATGAGCTGCGCGAGACGCTGGAATCCGGCCTGCTCTTCGGCCGCCGTACCCTCGAGGCGCTCGGCGTCAGCGAGGCGGAAGCCTATGAGATCGGCGAGGATATCCGCAAACGCGACGAGCAGCGGCTTGTGCTGCAGGTCAGCGAGGGGCTGCAGGCCGGCACCGACATGCTCTACTCGCGCCCCGTCAAGCCGGAGCCGCTGGTCAAGCCGAAGCGTGCAGTCGACACCTACAGCGATGCAGACGATCTCGTTGCCTTGCCGCAGGAGGAGCCGGAGCGGGTTTAGTCGCATCCCGCAGCTATTGGCCAAATACTAGTTCTTCGCTGTCATCACCCGGTCGAGGGCGAATTTCAGTTCGTCCTTGACGCCGGCCGACATGGCGAGGATATCGCGTGCCTTCAGGAAATCGAGGACGCCGGTGCGGCCGACGGCAGGACGCAGGAAGATTTGCGGCGCCTGCAGGCGCAGCTTCAGGGCAATATTGGACTGCATGGTCAGCTGGCCGGCACCGAACAGGCTCTCGATGCGGTTCGGAACCTGTCGGCCGCTGCCTTCCGGCCCGCCGACGACGTCGATGCCGATGATGATATCGGCAAGCCCGGCCAGATGCTCATAGGGAACCGGGTTCATGATGCCGCCGTCGATCATCACGCGGTCTCCCAGCTTCACCGGCATAAACACGGCGGGAATGGCGGCAGAGGCGGCGAGCACGGGAAAGAGCTCGCCCTTCTCGATGACGACCTCCGCCTGGTCGTAATAATCGGTCGTGACCACCTTCAGCGGAATGTGCAGCTCGGAAAAGCTTTCCGGAATGGCGGGCGGCAGGAAGGTGCGCAGAATGCGTTCGAGATTGAACTGACCGAAGCGGATGCTGCGCATGCTGACCGGCCGCAGGCTCCAGATCTTGTTGAGAACGGCCGGGCGATTGCCGACGGTTGCCAGCGTATAGTCGCGGATCTCAGCGCCACTCATGCCGACTGCCATGGCCGCGCCCATGATCGAGCCGATGGAGGAGCCTGCTATGGCAACAGGGCGAATGCCAAGCTCGTCCAGCGCCTCGATGATGTGAATATGGGCGAGACCGCGCGCACCGCCGCAGCCGAAGGCGACTGCGACGCTCGGCGTGCCGGAGGCGGCGAGCGAATAGTCGCTGCCGACGAAATCAGCATAATCGCCCATATTGTTCTCCTTCCTCCGTCAGGCCGCCAGCGGCTGGTAACGGAAGAAATGCATCTTGCTGTCACCGAAGGTTCGCTCCTCCAGAAACAGGAAATCCGACGGCGCGGCAACTGTGACATCGGCGCGCTCCTCGAGGATCGCCAGAGCGCCCGGCACCAGCCAGCCACCGGCGGCAGCGGCCGCGAAAGCCTTCTCGCCCAACCCCTTGCCGTATGGCGGGTCGGCGAAGAGAAAATCGAAGGGTTCGAGATTGCCGACACTGCCGAGATCCGTCGCGTCACGGCGCAGCATGCGCGTGCGGCCATGCAGGCCGAGCGCATCGATGTTTTCCCAAAGGAGGCCCCTGCCCTCGACGCTGCTTTCCACGAAAAGCACATGCCGGCAGCCCCGCGAGGCTGCCTCCAGTCCGACGGCGCCGGTGCCGGCAAACACATCCATCATCCTCGTGCCGTCGATGGCTTCCGGATAGGCGTGGCTCAGAATGTTGAACAGGCTTTCGCGCGTGCGATCCGCCGTCGGACGAATATCGTTCGACTTCGGCGTTGCAAGCGAGCGACCACGAAACTCACCGCCGACGACCCTCACCGCGCGTCAGCCCCTGCCGCCCTTGGGACCGCCCCTGCCGGGGCCACCCCGACCAGAACCGCCGCGCGGACCGCCAGAGGGGCGACCTGCACCGCCGGGCTTGCCGCCAAAGCCACGCGAACCACCGGGTTTTCCGCCCGGCTTGCCGCCAAAGGATTTGCCGCCGCCCGGCTTCTTGCCAAAGGGCTTGCCGGCCGGGCGATCACCCTGCGGACGATCGCCGAAAGGACGATCCCCGCGCGGAGGACGATCCCCAAACGGACGGTCGCCACGCGGACGTTCGGAACGCTGCTCGCCATCCAAAGATCTTGCACGCGGACGCTCTTCGCCCTCGGCTCGGGTTCGACGATCATCACGGGGACGGTCGCTGAATGGCCTATCACCACGGGGCTTGTCCCCGTAGGGGCGAGCGCCGCGTGGCTTGTCGCCAAACGGACGATCGCCACGGGGAGGACGATCCCCAAACGGGCGTTCACCGCGCGGACGCTCCGAGCGAGCCTCACCCTGAAAGGATTTTGCGCGGGGACGTTCACCGCCCTCCGACCGAGAACCACGCTCGCCACGCGGCTTATCACCATAGGAACGCTCACCGCGAGGCTTGTCGCCAAAGGGTCGGTCGCCGCGCGAAGGACGATCGCCAAATGGGCGATCACCACGCGGGCGGTCGGAGCGCTTGCGGTCAAAACCTTCATCCTCGCCACGCGACCGGCGCGGAGCTTCCTCGCTCGAACGAATCCACTCGCCATCGCCCTCGTCGACGCGATTGATGCGGACGCGCGGGCCTTCGTCCGGACGGTCGAAGCCGCTGCGCTGCGGGCGTTCGGGCTCGCCGCGCCGGGAGGCGGTCTTTGCGGTCTTTGCCGCCTTCGCGGCTGCCTTTTCGCCGAGCGGGCGGGCGCCGGGCGCCATCCAGACATTGGCGCTGCGGCGCGGGCCGAGCGGCTGGCGCTTCTGACGATCATCGTCCTTGTGCCCACCATCGCGACGATCGTCGCGCTTGGCATCGCGTTTGGTATCGAGACGGCTGAGCGCACGTTCGCGCTTGTCCTCAGGACGCTCCCGACGCGGGCGCTCTTCCTTGCCTGCACGAACCGGGGCCGTCCGCGCCAGCTTGGCATCCGCCTCTTCGGGCTCGGCAACAGCCGGGGCATTATAGAGCGGCGCGTCGAAATTCGCCTTGGCATCATCGACCAGGCGGGGGCCAAGCTGATCGCGCAGCGTGCGGCCGCGCACCTCGAGCACATGGCCTTCCGGCAGCTCGCCGAGCTGGAACGGGCCATAAGAGATGCGGATCAGGCGGTTGACCTCGAGGCCAAGCGCGCCGAGCACGTTCTTGATTTCGCGGTTCTTGCCTTCGCGCAGGCCCATGGTGATCCAGACGTTGGACCCTTGCGTGCGGTCGAGCGTCGCGTCGATCGAGCCATAGAGCACGCCGTCAACGGCAATGCCTTCCTTCAGCTTGTCGAGCGCTTCCTGATCGATCTCACCATGAGCGCGCACGCGATAACGGCGCAGCCAGCCGGTGGTCGGCAATTCCAGAACACGGGCAAGGCCGCCGTCATTGGTCAGCAGCAGCAAGCCTTCGGTGTTGATATCGAGGCGGCCGATCGACATGACGCGCGGCAGCTCTTCCGGCAGATTATCGAAAACGGTCGGGCGTCCCTCAGGATCGGCATTGGTGGTCACCAGGCCTGCCGGCTTGTGATAGAGCCACAGGCGGGTGCGCTCGATGCCGCGGATCGGGACGTCGTCGACCTCGATCTTGTCGGCGAGTGTCACGTTGACCACGGGCGTATCGAGCAACACGCCGTTCAGCTTGACGCGACCATCCAGGATCATGCGCTCGATATCGCGGCGCGAGGCAACGCCGGCGCGCGCCATCACCTTGGAAATGCGCTCGGCCTTTCCATCCTCGACGGCGGTTTCATCCGCGGCCTTGACGGTTGCGGCCTTCGCAGGCTTCGCGCCATCTCGCTTTATCGTCTTCTTGTCGCCAGCAAAGGGTTTAGACCCAGGCCGCTTGGGCTTGTCATTCATCGTCATTTGTTGTTTGCCTGAATTTTTAACGCGTGTTCCTATCAGGTCACGCCCCTGCGGTTAAGTGGAAAAACTTGAATGGCGGCTACAAATCGATACATGGAGCTTGCTTTGGCCGAAGCGCGCCGTGCCGGAGAGCGCGGCGAAGTGCCGATCGGCGCCGCAGTCGTGCTCGACGGCAAGGTCATCGCCACAGCCGGCAACCGTACCCGCGAGCTCAACGACATCACCGCCCACGCCGAAATCGTCGCCATCCGCCTGGCCTGCGAGGAATTGGGCCAGGAACGTCTTGCGGGCGCCGATCTCTATGTAACGCTGGAACCCTGCACCATGTGCGCGGCGGCCATTTCGTTCGCGCGCATCCGACGTCTCTACTATGGCGCCGAGGATCCCAAAGGCGGCGGTGTCGACAATGGCGTGCGCTTCTATCGCCAGCCGACCTGCCATCATGCGCCGGAGGTCTATTCCGGCCTCGGCGAGACCGCATCCGCCGACATCCTCAGAGGTTTCTTCCAAGCGAAACGCTCCGAAGACTGAAAAGCGGCGGTTTTGATGCCGCCGCCTTGAGGGCTTTTATTGGAACGGCTTCCACCAGCTGCTGTTGCTGGTCTGCTGCGCGGCCTCGGCGTCCTTCTTGCGCTTCTTTTCCTTCTTCGACTCGGGCGTACCGAGATCGTTGAGGGCAGCCTGGTCGGCAACCTGACGATATCCCTGCGGCGGATCGATCAGATAGCGGCGCTGGTCATACGTGCCGGCCTGGTCCTGGCGCGCGGCACGATAGGCTGCCGTCTGCTGTGCTTCGCTCATGTGATTCTTGGCGCTGTCGGCCTGAGCCAACGGCGAACGATAGTTGACGTCGTTCTTCTTCTCGTCGGCTTCCTCAGCAAGGCGCTTGCGGGCGTCTTCCGGAGATTCGAGCCAGGCCGGGTTGTCCTTGCTTGCCAGGGACTGCTGCGGAGCGGTCAGAGTGTCTTTGCTTCCGGCAACGACCAGACCCGGGCGGTTCGGATACTTCACACCCTTGTCCTTCGGCGTTGCGGCCGAAACGGAGGCGATGTCGCCGAGGTCATCCAGGAGCTGGACGCCGGCCGTCTTGTCGGTGCCGTAAGTCGGGCTGCTCAGGCAACCGGACATGGCGCCGCAGCCAACCACAAGTGCCGCCAAGCTGACGCCGACACGAACCTTATGCATCGCTCTCATGAAAACCCTTCCCAGCCATGCCGGAATAAACGCAATATGACCCCATTCAACGGCAACTGCCGTAAAATTCTGGCCATTTTCAGGCAGCTTTTACCGGATGAACGCCGCAAAGGCAATTCATCCGGTAATTTTCTTCAGTTGACAGCGGCAAGTTCGCGCAGTGCCGCGGCGTCACGCGCCGAGACATCAGGGTATTCCGGATCGGAGCCGACATCCGTCGTGATGCGCCAGGAACGGGCGCACTTTCGGCCCTCCGCGAGCTTCGGCACGACACTGACCTTGGCATCGTCGTCGAGGCGGAAGGCATCCGCAGGACCCTGCTCACCCAGGATGGTGATATCGGAGGTGATGCAGATTTCCGAGAAATCCTGGCCCTCGAGCACCTTCAGCAGCTCGGGGTCGGCGACGTAGACGACCGGAGCAGCTTCCAGAGAGGAGCCGATCCGCTTGTCCTTGCGCTCGATTTCCAGCGCGCCGGTAACGACGCTGCGCACAGCGCGGATCTTCTTCCACTTCTCGGCCAGCGCCTCGTTCTTCCATTCGGCGGGAATGGTGACGAACTGTTCGAGGTGAACCGAAACCGCAGACGGATTGCGCGACAGCCACGCCTCTTCCGTGGTGAAAGGCAGCATCGGCGCCAGCCATGTCACCATGCAATCGAAGATCGTTCGGATGACGGCGAGTGAGGCGCGGCGGCGCAGGCTCGACGGCGCATCGCAGTAGAGCGCATCCTTGCGGACGTCGAAGTAGAAGGCCGAAAGCTCGACATTGGCGAAATCGATCAAGGCACGGGCGATACGCTTGAAGTCGAAGGCGTCGTAGCTTTCGCGCACCAGCTCATCGAGTTCGGCGAGACGATGCAGCATCAGCTGCTCCAGCTCCGGCATGTCGGCATAGGCGATGACTTCGCCCTTGTCGTGCGCGAGCGTGCCGAGCATCCAGCGGATGGTATTGCGCAGCTTGCGATAGGCATCGACATTGGTCTGGATGATGGCCTTGCCGACACGCAGATCCTCCGAATAGTCCGATGTCATGACCCAGAGACGGAGGATATCGGCGCCGGCATCCTTCATCACCTCTTGCGGCGAGGTGACGTTGCCCTTGGACTTCGACATCTTCTCGCCCTTCTCATCCATGGTGAAGCCATGGGTGAGGACGGCATCGTATGGCGCGCGGCCACGGGTCGCGGCACTTTCGAGCAGTGACGAATGGAACCAGCCGCGATGCTGGTCGGAGCCTTCGAGATAGAGGTCGGCCGGCCACTTCAGGTCCGGGCGGTCTTCCAGCGTGAAGGTGTGGGTCGAGCCAGAGTCGAACCACACGTCAAGGATGTCCATGACCTGCGTCCAGGGCTCGTTGGCCTTTTCGCCGAGGAAACGCTCGCGCGCACCTTCCGCGAACCAGGCGTCGGCGCCTTCCTCTTCGAAAGCCTCAAGGATACGGGCGTTCACACGATCGTCCTGCAGGATGTTGCCCTGCTCGTCGACGAAGATCGCGATCGGCACACCCCAGGCGCGCTGGCGCGAGAGGACCCAATCCGGGCGCTGCTCGATCATGGCGCGCAGACGGTTCTGGCCGGCAGCCGGCACGAAGCGGGTATCGTCGATCGCCTTCAGGGCGCGAGACCGCAGCGTCGAACCGTCGGCAAGGTCCTTGTCCATGTAGACGAACCATTGCGGCGTGTTGCGGAAGATGACCGGCTTCTTCGACCGCCAGGAGTGCGGATAGGAATGCTTCAGCCTGCCGCGCGCAAACAGCGTGTTCGTCTCGATCAGCGCCTTGATGACGAGGTCGTTGGCATTGCCCTTCTTGCCGTTGTCGTCCATGACGCGGCCGCCTTCGAAGCCCGGGGCATCGGCGGTGTAGAAGCCCGCGTCGTCGACCGGGAACGGGATGGCGGAGGAAATGCCGCGCTTTTCAAGATCGCGGGCATGCGACGTCCAGGCGTCAAAGTCTTCGCGGCCGTGGCTGGGCGCCGTGTGCACGAAGCCGGTGCCGGCATCATCGGTCACATGATCGCCGTCGAGCAGCGGCACCTTGAAGCCGTAACCGAGAGAGGCGAGCGGATGAGCACAGGTGAGTGCGGCCAGATCGGCGGCGGTCACGTCGCTCACGCGCTTATATTGCAGCTTTGCCTTGGCGAAGGATTCCTCTGCCAGCTTGTCGGCGAAAACAAGCTTTTCGCCCGGGCGCGGGCCGAAATCATTGGCCGCTTCCGTGACCTCATAGAGTCCGTAGGACACGCGCGAGGAGTATGCGATCGCGCGATTGCCGGGGATCGTCCAGGGGGTGGTCGTCCAGATGACGACAAAGGCGCCGGCAAGATGTGCCGGGCCTTCAGCCACCGGGAACTTGACCCAGATCATGTCGCTCTCGACGTCGGCATATTCGACTTCGGCTTCGGCCAGAGCCGTCCGCTCGACCACCGACCACATGACCGGCTTGGAGCCGCGGTAGAGCTGGCCGGTGCGGGCGATCTTCAGAAGCTCGCCGGCGATGCGGGATTCCGCATGGAAGTTCATTGTGAGATAGGGATTGTCGAAATCGCCCGTGATGCCCAAGCGCTTGAACTCCTCGGACTGGATCTTGATCCAGCCGGCGGCAAAGTCGCGGCATTCCTGGCGAAACTCGTTCACCGGAACCTCGTCCTTGTTCTTGCCCTTCTCGCGGTACTTTTCCTCGATCTTCCATTCGATCGGCAGGCCGTGGCAATCCCAGCCGGGAACATAGTTGCTGTCGTAGCCACGCATCTGGAACGAGCGGGTGATGACGTCCTTGAGGATCTTATTGAGCGCGTGGCCGATATGGATGTGGCCGTTGGCATAGGGCGGTCCGTCGTGCAGCACGAACTTTTCACGGCCGGCGGCAGAGGCGCGCAGCTTCTTGTAGAGATCCATCTCGTTCCAGCGGGCCACCAGCTCCGGCTCCTTCTGCGGCAGTCCGGCGCGCATCGGAAAATCGGTTTCCGGCAGGTAAAGGGTCTTGGAGTAATCCATCTTTTCAGCGGTATCGGTCATAGTCGTGACAATTGCCTCGGTGTCTCGGGCGTCTTGCGCCTCAACTGGCGCAGCCATACGGGGATTTTTCGGCGGCGGAAAGCGCCTCGTGAACGAGACGCCAAAAACCCGGACCTTCCGGCAGCTTAAAGCGCGCGGAAGGCCGGGCCAATAATTCGTATCGCGTGGCTCAGCCGAAATTGGGTCATGGTCGCCGGTTCATAGGCGTTTTTTCCAGGGAAAGGAAGAGGAAACAGTCGCGGCAACGCACAGAAAGGCCGCGGACGTTTCCGTCCGCGGCCAATTTGAGGGTCTATCTAATCAGGCGCGTGCTGCTGCCCGTGCCGGCACGACCGCGTTGACGATGACGGCCACGACGATATTGGCAAGAAGCGCCAGCAGCCCCGTATAGACGGTGAAGCCGGTTTCGCCGAGCGGGACCATATGCAGCGGTTTCCAGCCGGCATCCCAGACGAGATAGGTTCCGCCGAAGAAGCCGACGAACCAGCCGGCGAGCAGTGCCGGTGCACGGAACCACTTAGTATAGAGACCGAAGACCAGAGCCGGCAGCGTCTGCAGGATCCAGATGCCGCCCAAAAGCTGGAGATCGAGCGCGAACTGCGTCGGCAGGAAAATGATGACGAGAAGCGCGCCGACCTTGACGACAAGCGATGTCATCTTGGCGACCTTCGCCTCGCCGGCATCGGAAACCTGCGGATCAATGTAAGCCTTCCAGAAGTTGCGGGTGAAGAGATTGGCAGCGCCAATGCTCATCACGGCCGCGGGAACGAGCGCGCCGATGGCGATGGCCGCGAAGGCAAAGCCCGCAAACCAGCTCGAGAACAATGTCTGGAACAGCGCCGGCACCACGTCATTGGCGCTGTCCAGCTTCAGATTTGCCGCGTGGCCCATATAGCCGAGCAGCGCCAAGAGACCGAGCAGCAGCGTGTAGGCCGGCAACAGCACCGCATTCTTGCGGATGGTGTTGCCGCTGTTGGAGGCGAAGATGCCGGTCAGCGTATGCGGATACATGAAGGCCGCCAGCGCCGAGCCGAGCGCCAAGGTCGCGTAGGCGACGTACTGGTTGCCGCCGAGCAGCAGACTACCCGCCCCCTTGGCCTTGAAATCCGCATCGGCCGCCGCAAAGACATTGGCGTAGCCGCCAAGCTTGGCAGGGATCAGGGCGATGGCAGCAATCACCACGATATAGATCATGATGTCCTTGACGAAGGCGATCAGCGCCGGAGCGCGAAGGCCGGCCGAATAGGTATAAAGCGCCAGGATGATGAAGGCGACGGCGAGCGGCAGTTCACCATGAAGTCCGAGCGCCTTGAACACCGCCGTCATGCCGACGAGCTGTAGGGCGATATAAGGCATGGTCGCGATTACGCCCGTCAGAGCGACTGCCAGTTCCAGCGCCCGCGAGCCATATTGGCCGTGTACGATATCGCCGGCCGTGACGTAACCATGATCCTTCGCACGCCTCCAGAGAAGCGGCATGACCATGAAGACGAACGGATAGACGACGATCGTATAGGGTAGCGCGAAGAAGCCATAGGCACCGACGGTATAGACCAGAGCCGGGACGGCAATGACCGTATAGGCCGTATAAAAATCGCCGCCGACGAGGAACCAGGTAATCCAGGTGCCGAAGGTGCGGCCGCCAAGGCCCCATTCGTCGATATGGGCAAGGGTCTTCGGCCTGCGCCAGCGGGCAGCGACAAAGCCCATGACGGTCACGAGCGCCAGAAAGAAGATGAAGACGGAGAGCGCGGTCGGATCGATATCAGTCATCATGGCGCATGCTCCGATAGGCGATCCAGGTCAGAATAGCGGTGATTGGCACCCACGCCAGCTGATACCAGTAGAAGAAGGGGAAACCCAACAGCACAGGATCGTGGCAGTTGTAGAAGGGGACCCAAAGCAAACCAATATAGGGAATAACGAGCAGCCAGCAGGCCGCCGTCCCGAAACGTCTATCCATGTCCGATACCTCTCACGCGGTGCCTGCGCGCCACCTTTGCAGTTGTCAGAGCGGAAGGAGTGTATCAGCCTGCGATTGCAATGTGCGCTCAAGGGCTGAAGCCGATGAACTTTGCCTGTGCAGAGCCAGACTAACGGATGTGAATTCCTCCCGACGGCCCGCCTGAGGCCAGCCGCTGCTAAAGTCCTACGGCGAGTCTGCCGCCCGAACAAGATATTAGCTGATGCGGAATCGTCGAACCTACCCAGAAGTGGGTAGACGGCCGTTACAACGCCGTGGTTGCGATGCCGTGGTCGAGGGCGTAACGGATCAGGCCGGCCGTCGTTGCGATGCCTAGCTTCTTCTTCAAATTCTTGCGATGCGTTTCCGCCGTTGCGGGCGTGATCTGAAGTTCCTCGGCAATCTCACGATTGCTCCTGCCTGTAACGATCAAACCCAGAATGCGACGCTCGCGCGGCGTCAGACGGTCGGCTTCTTTTTGCAGCGCGTCCGCCACCAGTATATCGCGAACGCCTGACGAGAAATAAGTTCCACCGGCCGCCACAGTCTCAATGGCACAGACGACTTCGTCGGTCGAAACGTCCTTGAGGATATATCCGACGGCACCGCGCATGATCGACGAGGAGATGTATTCGCGGCTGTCATGCATGGAAAGCATCACGATCCGCGTCTCCGGAAGCTCCCGGCGAAAGAGTTCTATCGCATCGATGCCACTCAGCTTCGGCATGTTGATATCCATCAAGGTCACTTGTGGCAGTGTCCGCCGACCGACCTCAAGGCCGCTTTGCGCAAGGCTTGCCGTCCCAACCACCTCTATGTGGTCGAAAGTTTCCAGCACGGCTTTCAGTCCGTCTAGCACCACGGGGTGATTGTCGATCAGCAGAACGCTGATCCTGTCTCTGCTCATGCCGCATCCACCTTTGCTCTTGGCAAGGCATTGGCCGATTTCGGCAGCATCGCAATAAGCGTCGTGCCACCGGCCGTGCTTTGAACGAGAAGCAGGCCACGGAAATGCGCCATCCGCTCCTGCATGTTTCTAAGCCCGAGCCCACCCTTGCCGTCACCGGCGCCTTCAAAACCAATACCATTGTCCGAAATTCTCAAGCGCGCCCGCCCCCGATCATTCCAAAGTTTGATCGTAAGACGCGTCGCACCGGAATGACGTTCGACGTTGTTCAAGGCTTCCTGGGCAACACGGTAGAGCGCTGTATTGGCTTCGGGCTTCAGCAGGCTGGTGAAGCCCGAAGCCTCGATCTCGGTTGCGATCCCGGTCCGCTCACCGAAATTGTTCGCGAGTGCGGTGAGCGCGGCCGTCAAGCCGAGATCATCGAGCACGCGGGGGCGGAGATCGTGCGAAAGTCGCCTGATGTCCTTGATCGCGCTGTTAAGGGTATCGATACCCTTCTCGATCGTCGTGACGGCATCGTCGACCTGGTTTCGCACTTTGCGGTTGGCGAGATCCATGACGTAGCGCACGCCAAGGAGATTCTGCGACACGCCGTCGTGCAATTCGCGGGCAAGACGGGCGCGCTCCTCCTCCTGCGTATCGATCACTCTTTGCGTCAGCTCCTTGAGCCGGCCATCAGCCATGCGTCGCTCACGGAACGTCAGCAGCATGCAGGTCGTGAAGACGACCAGAACGGCAGGAACGGCAATGAGTGTGACGACGATGAAGGTTCCCTTTATGTTTGCCCGCATGGCGGTGTTGGCGGCGGCGGTCTGGGTGAAAATATCGTCCAGATAGACACCGGTTCCGACGACCCAGTGCCATTTATCAAGGCCGACGACGAATGAGAGCTTGTCGGCCATGCGGCCGGTAGAGGGCTTTTCCCATTTGTACTGGTGCAGGCCCCCGCCGGCTTTTGCCGTCTTGATGAGCTCCGCGATGACCCTGTCCCCGTCCGGATCGGTCAAATCGAGCCAATTCCGGCCGTTGCGAAATCCCTCACGCGGATGAACGATGTTGTTCCCATCATAATCGTAGACAAAAAAGTATCCATCCGGGCCATAGTCAAGGGAGGTCAGGATCTCGGCTACTTTATCCTTCGCGGTCTGATCGTCCGGCGCCGCGTCCCGATAGGTCGCCTGAATGGCCGAGACAGCGAGGTCCGTCAGGTTGACGATTTCCGTTTCCTTTGCCTTCAACATGTTCTGTTCGAAGGTCTCGATATTGTTCTTGGTAAGATTGGCCGACTGCCATGTAATGAAGGCCGTGATTGCCAGGATCGAGATAACTAGAGGCGCGAGCGCAATAATCTGATTGCGTAATGTCAACGATTGTTCCTCCCAAGAACCGGCGCAGAACAATGACCCTTGTCGGACACGAATTCAACAGCTTGCCAGGGGTGTCGATGCACACCCGCAGTCGGAGAGTTCCCTCGAAACGGCAAGGTGCCGTATTCGAACGGCAGCCACTTGGGAAATATCAGATGAAAGCGATGACCCGGTCGAGCTCGCTGAGCGGCTGGACACCGGCGAGCAGCGCCCTCGCCTCATCTTCGTCCTTACGGATTTGCGCGACCAGCGGGTCCAAGCCGTCGAACTTCAGCTCGGGGCGGAGATAACCGAAGAAGGAGACCGAACAGACCTGTCCGTAGAGATCGCCGCTGAAATCGAAGACAAAGGTTTCCAGCAGCGGCGCCCCGTTGTCCGTTACCGTCGGACGCCGGCCGTAACTGGCAACGCCATCCCGAATGATGCCATCTGCAGTCCGGAAGCGAACAGCATAGATGCCTGCCCTCAGCGATGTCTCGGGCGGCAGCTGCATGTTTGCCGTAGGGAAGCCGAGCGTGCGGCCGAGCTTTTCGCCGCCAATGACGGGCGCCTGAACGGTATAGCGAAAGCCGAGCAGACCGGCTGCTTGGGCGACATCGCCTTCCGCGAGCAGCGTACGAATGCGGCTCGACGAGATGACCTCCGTGTTTTCGTCGCGGAAGGCATCGATCAACGTCACGCCGAAGCCGTTGTGGCTGCCGGCATTCATGAGGAAGGCGGGGCCTCCCTGACGATCATGGCCGAAATGGAAATCGAAGCCGGTGACGACTTCCGATGCGTGCAGCCAGTCGATCAGGATCGAATGCACGAATTCATCGGCCGAACGCTGCGAGAAAGTGCGATCGAAAGGATATTCGATGACGGCGTTGAAGCCGAGCGCTTCCAGCAGCCGCGCTCGCAAAGGCGCAGGCGTCAGGCGGAACACGGGCTGATCGGGCTTGAAGACCGTGCGCGGATGCGGCTCGAACGTCAGCACCAGTGCCGGAACGCCGCGCTCCCTGGCGATCTCCAGCGCGCGCGTCAGCACAGACTGATGGCCGCGATGCACGCCGTCGAAATTGCCGATGGCGACTACGCCGCCCTTCAAGGCATCGGGAAGCGGCTCGCGGGTTTCGTTGCGATGGAAAACGGTCATCGACTGCCACTCTCCTCAGACAAGGCGCGGCATCCACCACTTCGGCGAGGCCTGCTCGCGCGCCAGGAAGGCGCCGAGCGCGGCCTCATCCGTATGCCCCTCGACGACATATTCGCGGGCGTGGATGCCATGGCTGATATAAAGAAGATCGAGGCCGTAATCGAGTGCGCCGCGCACGTCGGTCGGCATACCGTCGCCGATCGCCACGACGCGCGACAGCGGAAATTCGCTCTTGACCTCGCGGGCCGCGGCGATCGCTGCATCGTAGATCGGCTGGTGCGGCTTGCCGGCGATGCGCGTCTGGCCGCCGAGCCGCTCGTAATAGGCGGCCATAGCGCCGGCGCAGGGGATCATACGATGGCCGCGCTCGACCACGAGATCCGGATTGGCGCAGATCAGCGGCACCTTGCGGGCCGACCAGGCCGTCAGCATCTCGGTGTAATCGTCAGGCGTTTCGGTCTCGTCATCGAAGAACCCGGTGCAGACGATGCTTTTCGCTTCGCCGGCTTCGACGCGCTGAACGTCCAAGCCTTCCAGAATGCCGATATCGCGCTCCGGACCGAGCAGGAACACCTTCCTCGGCCCTTCGGCAATCAGCTTGCGTGTCACATCGCCCGAGGTGATGATGCGATCGTAAACGCTGTCGGGAACACCGATCGCCCGCAGCTGCTCGACGACCTTCGGAGCGACGCGCGGAGAGTTGGTGATGAGGACGACCACAAGGCCTTCGCCGCGGGCCGCTTCGAGCGCGATGGAGGCCTCCTTGTAGGCGGTGACGCCATTATGGAGCACGCCCCAGACATCGCAGAGCGCAACATCATAAAGTCCGCCGATGTCGCGAAAGCTCTCGATCCGTTTGCCCATGCCGTCCTCGCATCAAATAAATCACGGGCTGACATCGCAAACCGGCCGGCAAATTACAAGAGCGGCATGCAAGGTTTTTGCGTCGCACAAGGCCTGAACAGCAGGCGTGGGCAAGGTCGGCGAGCGGCAAGATTGCGCAGCGGAAGCAATGGGATGACGCTCTGGAAAAGGCGTGACCTGGCCCTGTCTTCACGAGGGCAAAATGAGAGAACCTTTGCAACGACATGCTACGCGGCGGCGCCCTGGGCGTTAATCATCCTCAAAACAAGCCGAGGCGCGCCGTAAAAAATTCACAGTGCTGTCCTTGACTCGTCCTGAAGCCACCCCTAAATCACGGTCGCTAGCACTCTCAGAGGATGAGTGCTAACAAAATCCATACGGATCCCCGCTGATCCGTGAATGTCATTTGATCGAGGGATTAGACAATGGCAAGCACCAATTTCCGCCCCCTTCATGACCGCGTCGTCGTTCGTCGCGTCGAGTCGGAAGAAAAGACCAAGGGTGGGATCATCATTCCCGACACCGCCAAGGAAAAGCCGCAGGAAGGCGAGATCGTCGCCGTCGGTTCCGGCGCTCGCGATGAGGCCGGCAAGGTCGTAGCACTCGACGTCAAGGTTGGCGATCGCGTTCTGTTCGGCAAGTGGTCGGGCACTGAAGTCAAGCTCAACGGCGAAGACCTTCTGATCATGAAGGAAGCCGACATCATGGGCATCATCGGCTAATTGGCCGGTTCCCTTTTCCGATAAAGCTGACGGGCCTTAAAGCCCCGAAAACGCGAATTCAGGAGTTTCAAACATGGCAGCTAAAGAAGTAAAATTCGGCCGCAGCGCCCGCGAAAAGATGCTTCGTGGCGTCGATATCCTCGCTGACGCAGTGAAGGTCACCCTCGGCCCGAAGGGTCGTAACGTCGTTATCGACAAGTCCTTCGGCGCTCCGCGCATCACCAAGGACGGCGTTTCCGTCGCCAAGGAAATCGAACTCGAAGACAAGTTCGAAAACATGGGCGCCCAGATGGTCCGCGAAGTTGCTTCGAAGACCAACGACGTCGCCGGTGACGGCACCACCACTGCAACCGTTCTCGCCCAGGCGATCGTTCGCGAAGGCGCCAAGGCTGTTGCAGCCGGCATGAATCCGATGGACCTGAAGCGCGGTATCGACCTCGCTGTTGCAGAAGTCGTCAAGGATCTCCAGGCTAAGGCCAAGAAGATCAACACTTCGGAAGAAGTTGCGCAGGTCGGCACGATCTCCGCAAACGGCGAAAAGCAGATCGGTCTCGATATTGCTGAAGCCATGCAGAAGGTCGGCAATGAAGGCGTCATCACGGTTGAAGAAGCCAAGACCGCCGAAACCGAACTCGAAGTCGTCGAAGGCATGCAGTTCGACCGCGGCTACCTCAGCCCCTACTTCGTAACCAACCCGGAAAAGATGATCGCCGACCTCGAAGACGCGTTCATCCTGCTCCACGAGAAGAAGCTCTCGAACCTGCAGGCCATGCTCCCGGTTCTCGAAGCCGTCGTTCAGACCGGCAAGCCGCTCCTCATCATCGCTGAAGACGTCGAAGGCGAAGCTCTTGCGACCCTCGTCGTCAACAAGCTGCGCGGCGGCCTCAAGATCGCTGCCGTCAAGGCTCCGGGCTTCGGTGATCGCCGCAAGGCCATGCTGGAAGACATCGCCATCCTGACGGGCGGCACTGTCATCTCCGAAGACCTCGGCATCAAGCTTGAGTCCGTCACCCTCGACATGCTCGGCCGTTCCAAGAAGGTTTCGATCTCCAAGGAAAACACCACGATCGTCGACGGCGCTGGCGCCAAGTCCGACATCGAAGGCCGCGTTGCCCAGATCAAGGCTCAGATCGAAGAAACCACCTCCGACTACGACCGCGAGAAGCTGCAGGAACGTCTTGCCAAGCTCGCTGGCGGCGTTGCCGTGATCCGCGTTGGCGGCTCGACGGAAGTCGAAGTGAAGGAAAAGAAGGACCGCATCGACGACGCTCTCAACGCGACGCGCGCTGCTGTTCAGGAAGGTATCGTACCGGGCGGCGGTATCGCCCTCCTGCGTTCTTCCACGAAGATCACTGCCAAGGGTGAAAACCAGGATCAGGAAGCCGGCGTCAACATCGTTCGCCGTGCCCTGCAGTCGCTGGTTCGCCAGATCGCAGAAAACGCTGGTGACGAAGCTTCGATCGTTGTCGGCAAGGTTCTCGACAAGAACGAAGACAACTACGGCTACAACGCCCAGACGTCTGAATATGGCGACATGATCGCCATGGGCATCGTCGACCCGGTCAAGGTTGTTCGTACGGCTCTGCAGAACGCAGCTTCGGTTGCTTCGCTGCTGATCACCACCGAAGCCATGATCGCTGAACTGCCGAAGAAGGATGCCCCTGCTGGCATGCCGGGCGGCATGGGCGGCATGGGCGGCATGGACATGATGTGATAGGCCAACGGCCTCATCACAGGAATGTCCATAAAGCTTCGCCCATGCACTTTAGTGCTTCAGGCCGCCGAGCGGCCTGAAGTGGCGGCATGGACATGATGTGATAGGCCAACGGCCTGTTACGACTGTTCAATCCGACATCCGGAATTGACGAAAGGGCGGCCCTCGGGTCGCCCTTTTTGTTTGTGGCCTATAGTTTCGATGCAGACCGGCAAGTTTCTGGTAGCGCAAATTTACGCAAATTGCCCCATTGCCGTTTTCAAAAAAGCTCTTATAAATCGCAGCGCAGCGTTTCTAGAGGTTTAGCTGCAATGCACAAAAATTTTACTTATACTCGGCACGTTTAATCGGCGCCCGCACATGGCTATGATCTTAAGGATTGAGGGCGCGCGGAATTTTTACTTGAAATGACTTCATAGCTTGGATCACCCAAATCGGAACAAGCATGACGGAAAATGGAAGCAGCAGAGCCGAATGATCCGCTTTTCATCGGATGCGGCATGCGGGAAGACATTCAATCCGGAAGACGCAAGGGAATTTGAATAAAGCGCAAGGGGGGACCTGGCGCTCAAATGGGGATCATCTTGTTCAAGATTGCCAAGGCCAATTTTTCCGCACCGTTTGCGCCGGGCTCACTGGAGTTCGAGGGTCATGACCCCGATCTTCTGGCTCAGTTCTGTGTTTCCGAGGGATGGACGGGCGATCTTTCAAGCGGCATCATCAAACTTGGGCAGTGGGGCACTATGCTGCATGGGCTGAATTCTTCGGAATGCGGCCTGCTGAGCCTCATGCATTGCTATGACCTGCAGGATCGGGCCCGTATTCTCGATCTTTTCGAGCAGGCGGCTACGGCCAATTCCTGCTTCTGCTACTCGACGACCACGCTCGGCGCAGGTGGCCATCGCCGGCCGGTCTTCTGTGTCGGCGAGTCCGTTGCCGCGGATAAGCAGCATGCCGGCAGCATGGTCGGCGTTTTTCTGTTTCCGCGCTTCAAACTGGAGCCGGGCAGCCAGCTCGCTACCCGGCAGTAAATCACTATCGGCCATGGTCGGCCAAGTTCGCCCGACCAGCTACCGAGTTCAACCTGATCAATCCCGCTTGGGAATGCTGAGGCCGCGCTGGCTTGCCGGACGTGCCAGAGCGCGATCCAGCCAGGCCATGACGGAGGGGAAGCTTTCGAACTCCAGCACCTCGCGGCCGCCATAGAAGACGTCGACGCCGCGAACCCAGGGAAAAGTGGTGATGTCGGCGATGGTGTATTCATCGCCCATGATCCATTCGCGTCCCTGCAGGCGGCTCTCCAACACGCCGAGGAGGCGCTTGGCCTCATCGCGATAACGCTCGACCGGATAGGAGTTATTGGCGACCTTCTCGGCGGCGAATTTGAAGAAATGACCGAACTGGCCGAACATGGGACCGACGCCTGCCATCTGGAAGAAGACCCATTCAAGGGTCTCGTAGCGCCTGGCAGCATCGCTTGGAATGAGCTTGCCGGTCTTTTCCGCCAGATAGACCAGGATCGCGCCGGATTCGAACAGGCCGATCGGTTTGCCGTCAGGGCCATTGGGATCGATGATTGCCGGAATGCGGCCATTCGGGTTCAGCGAAACGAATTCCGGCGATTTCTGATCATTGGTGCCGAAGGAAATCAGATGCGGCTCATAGGGCAGGCCAAGCTCCTCCAGCGCAATCGAGACCTTTACGCCGTTCGGCGTTGGCAGCGAATAGAGCTGGATAATATCCGGATTGCTGGCGGGCCAGCGCTTCGTGATCGGAAAGGACGACAGATCGGCCATGGGCTTGCTCCTGAAGGGTCTGATTTGACAACTGATTTGCCGCCACAATAGCCGATGGGGCTTGTATGGGAAGAGCTATCTCGGCGGATCATTGTTCAATGATTGTGAACTAATTGTCCGCAGTTGTTTATCTTTTCAACTCATCAAAAATCGCGAATATCCGTCTTCAGAAAATAACTGCCACCCCATCCTATTTACTGGAGACCCCTCATGTCCAATAGCAACAACATCATCATTCTTGTGGCGCGCATCCTGCTCGCCTTCATGTTCATCTTTGCCGGCTTCGGCAAGCTGAGCGATCCTGCAGGTACGGCCGGCATGATCGCCGGAGCCGGTATGCCGGCCGCAACGCTGCTCACCTATCTTGCCGGCGCGTTTGAATTCGTCACCGGCGTCTGCGTCCTCATCGGCTTCCAGGTCCGCATCGTCGGCTGGCTGCTCGCCCTCTTCTGTGTCTTCACCGGCATCGTCTTCCACCTGCCGACGGTCAATGTTCCCGACTTCCCGGCTGCCGCAAACGGTTGGATCAACGGCTTGAACTTCGTGAACTTCCTGAAGAACGTCACGCTCGCCGGCGCGTACATCATGCTTGCCACCAATGGCGCAGGCGTCTACTCGCTCGACGCACGCCGCGGTGCCTACGCAGCCGCCTAAGCGCTGCCTGTCTCCCAAGACAAAAGGCCCGCCGGAATTCCGGCGAGCCTTTCTACGTTAAATGTTTGGGAAATCAGAGCGCGCTGCGCACGGCCGAGATGATGCGCTGAACCATCGGATCACCTTCGTGGCTTTCCTTGCGGGCGCGCACCAGGCAGGCTTCCGAGCGCAGGATGATCCCATCCGACAGGATCTTCAGATGGTTTGCCCGCAGCGTTGAGCCGGTGGAGGTGATGTCGACGATGATATCGGCCGAGCCGGCAGCTGGCGCCCCCTCCGTCGCTCCGAGGCTTTCGACGATGCGATAAAGCTGAATGCCGTGCTGGCTGGAGAAGAACTGCTGCGTCAGCCGCCAGTATTTGGTGGCGACCGTCAGCCGGTGGCCATGACGGGCGCGGAAATCGGCGGCGACATCACCGAGATCGGCCATGGTATCGACGTCGAGCCAGATTTCCGGCACCGCGACGACGACATCGGCGTGACCGAAACCGAGCCTTGCGCAGAATTCGACGCGGCGATCTGCCTCCGCCATGCCCTCTCGGACAAGATCCTCGCCGGTAATACCGAAATCGACGCTGCCATTGCCGATCTCACGGGAGATTTCCGAGGCCGACAGGAAGGCGATCTCGACTCCATCCCAACCGTCGACACGGCCGCGATAGGAGCGATCGTTACCGACGGCGACGATCGGCATTCCAGCGCGGTCGAAAATTGCCGAGCAATCGTCTTTCATTCGGCCCTTGGAGGGAAGTGCTATCGTGATGGTCATCAGGCCGCCCTCGCAGTTTCGATGCGATCGAGCCAGAGCGCGAAGCCGACAGCCGGGATACGATCCTTGGCACCGAGGAGCGTCAGCAGCCGATCGAAGCGACCGCCACCGGCGAGCACCGCGCTCGATCCCTCCACCGTCACTTCGAAGACGAGGCCGGTATAGTAATCAAGCGGACGGCCAAAAGCGGCGCGATAATCAGTCTTCGAAACGTCGGCGCCGGCTTTGGCTAGTGCCGCAACGCGGGCATCGAAGCTCTTCAATGCGCTCCCGAGCTTCAGCCCCGCAGCGTCGGCAAAACCTGCCAGCGCCGCGGAAGCATCCGAGAGCGGCACGCTCAGGGACAAGAACTCCTCCAGTACGCGGAAGGCCGCGTCGTCGAGCCGCGTTTCGGACAGTACCAGCTTCTCGCGAAGGCGCCGGGCGATTTCCTGCGGCGAACGGCTGGCATTGGTGGAATAGCCGGTTGCCTGCATGGTGGCGTCGATATGCTTGATCAGCCCCTGCTCATCGCCGCGATTGAGGAAATCGAGTACGTGCGTATCGAGCCCGGTAACCGGCTGCGGGCTTGCGAGCCGCGCCAGCAGGGTTTCGAGCTGCACCATGTTGCCGAAGGCATGGATCAGCCGCTTCTGCCAGCCCGACGGCAGGCCGAGCGCCTGCACCACGGCCTCGAATACGGCCTGATCGCCCAAGGTCACCGAAAGTGCCTTGCCAGGCACCAACTGGCTCAGGATACCGATGGCATCGCCGATGGCGCGGGCGTCGGCGGCGGCCGTATCGGCATCGCCCAGATCTTCTATGCCGGCCTGATAGAACTCATGGCCGCCTTCGCGGCGCTGGCGAAAGATTTCGCCGAGATAGGAATAGCGCTTCGGCGTGCCGGTGGCGGTTTCGATATGCTGCAGACAGACCGGAATAGTGAACTCCGGGCGCAGGCAAAGGCTGGCGCCGGTGTCGCTTTCAGTCATGAAAATGCGCCGGCGAAGATCCTCGCCGGCCATATCGAGAAAGGGTTCGGCCGGCTGGATGATGGGCGTATCCACCCTCTCCGTTCCGCGGACGGAGAATTCGTCCAGCAGATCGCTGGCAAAATTCGGGAGGTTGATCAGGGGCATGGGATCATACCTCCACTAAAGCCCCTCATCCGGCCTATCGGCCACCTTCTCCCCGTCTGGACGGGGAGAAGGGGATGGGCGCGCCTTCTGTCATCCCTCATCTCCACGAGAGTCGATGGGCTGCACCGAAAGAGGTTGTCCCCTCTCCCCGCCAGCGGGGAGAGGGCTAGGGTGAGGGGCAAAGCCACACACTCAGACATTGCCGAGCGCCCTCTTCCGGTCTTCCGCCTGTGCAGCTAAGATAGCCTTGACCTTCTCGACCAGTTCGGCCTCCGGCGCCGTTTCCTGCGCCACGCGAGCCTCACGCCAGCTGGCATTATCCTCGATCTCGCCGGAAAGGCGTTTGCCTTCGATCAAATCCTTGATCTGGACGACACCCTGTGCACGCTCGTCGCCGCCCTGGATGATGGCGATCGGGCAGCCGCGGCGGTCGGCATATTTCAGCTGATTGCCGAACTTCTTCCAATTGCCCTGGAACATCTCGGCGCGGATGCCGGCAGCGCGCAGCTGCTGCGTGAAACGCTGGTAGCGTCCCATGGCGTCGACATCGCCATCCATGACGGTGACGAGCACGGGCTCGATCACCTCTTCCATGCCGAGCTTGCCGAGGTTCTTCAGCGCCGTCATCAGGCGCGACACACCAATGGAAATACCGGCGGCCGGCACCGGCTGGCCCATGAAGCGTGAGACGAGCCCGTCATAACGGCCGCCGCCACCGACCGAACCGAACACGACCTTCTCGCCCTTCTCGTTGGTGACGTCGAACAGCAGCTCGGCTTCGTAGACCGGGCCGGTGTAATATTCGAGCCCACGCACGACGGACGGATCGATCTTGATACGATCCGATTGATAGCCGGCGCTAGTGACGAGGCTGCCGATGAAATTCAGCTCTTCGACGCCTTCGCCGCCTTTGGACGTGCCGGCGACAAGCTCGGCAAGCTGGGCGGCACTTTCTGCATAGTCCTTGATGCCGACGAAGAAGAGCACCTTCTCGATCTGATCGGCGTTTAGGCCGGCACCCTTGGTGAAATCACCGGACTCGTCCTTGCGGCCGGGGCCGAGCAGCAGTGCCACGCCTTCGGGGCCGAACTTGTCGAGCTTGTCGATGGCACGCAACACGTTGAGGCGCTGTGCGACCTTGTCGTCGCCGCCGAGGCCGATCGCTTCCAACACGCCGTCGAGAACCTTGCGGTTGTTGACGCGGATCACATAGTCGCCACGGTTGATGCCCAAGGCCTCCAGCGTGTCAGCCATCATCATGCACATCTCGGCATCCGCCTGCACGCCTGGCGCGCCGACGGTATCGGCGTCGAACTGCATGAACTGGCGGAAGCGGCCCGGGCCTGGCTTCTCGTTGCGGAAGACGTAGCCGGCACGATAGGTGCGGTAGGGAAGCTGGATCTCGTTGAAATTCTCGGCGACATGACGGGCGAGCGGCGCCGTCAGGTCATAGCGCAGCGACATCCACTGCTCGTCGTCATCCTGAAGCGAGAAAACGCCTTCATTCGGCCGGTCGCTATCGGGCAGGAACTTGCCGAGCGCATCGGTATATTCGAACAGCGGCGTTTCGACAGGATCGAAACCATAATGCTCATAAACGGCCCGGATCTTGGAGGTCATCTCGTTGACGGCGCGAATGTCGCTGGCCGAACGATCGACAAAGCCACGCGGCAGGCGGGCCTTGAGCTTCTGCGGTTTCTTTTGTTTGTCGCTCATCTCTAGGGTAATCCGGTATGGGAACAGTCGCGGTTAACTAGCGGATTGGGCCGAATGCGGCAAGGATTGTTATAAGTTAGCGGCCGACAAAACCGAGAAAAGCCGGAGAAGGCGGCAGAGCAACCATGCCATACGCGATCGTCTTGAAATGCACGGATGAAACGGCCACGCCGGTTCTGGATCTTTGGCGGGAGGCGAGCCGCTTCGAAACCGCGCCATCGATGCAAGCACTGAACTATCCGCCGCATCTGACCTTCGCGGTCTATCAGGATATCGCCCTGCCTTCACTTTTCACAGCGGCCCAGAAGGCTTTCGCGGGTGTGCCGCCTATATCGGTCGAATTCTCCGGGATCGGCCATTTTCCCAACGAGATGCTGGTGCTCTGGGCACGCCCTGTCGACGATCATGTGCTCAGACAGATACACCGAGCCATTCACGACGAGATCGACCCTGCCCTTTGCCACGAGCATTCCCGCCCGGATTACTGGCAGCCGCATTGCACCATTGCGATGAAGATCCCCACAGTCACGAGGGAAGAGGCGCTAACATGGGCAAAGGCGACGCCTGCGAAGTTCACGCTCGTCCTCGATGTGGTGGATTGCATCCGCTTTCCGCCTGTCGAAATCCTGCAGGAAGTCAAACTGCAGTCTTGATCGCCTTCCCAGTGTCCTTCGCGGTTGAATTTGCGCTTGCCTTCGCGGCCGCCGCCGCTAGGTTCCCCTTCATGCGCTTGCTTGCGATCCTCTCGATGGTAATTGCCTGGCTGCTCTACGGTGCCATGCCGGTACTGGCGAGCTGTCCGATCTGTGATTCCGTCGCCGCAATGCCCGCCGCATCATCCATGAGCATGCATGAGACCATGGCTGATATGCCTGGCATGGCCAGCCATGGCGATATGGCGCAACATCAGGAAAAGAAGCCGCAAAACCCTTGTGCCGGTGGCATGGCGCATATGGCATCCTGCGCCGCTTGCCTCGCACTGACATCGACGCTTATGGCGGAAGAAGGCAAACAAGCCTTCTCCTATCCGGCGCCGGAGCCCGGACAGCGTCTTGCCGACTCCCGGCCACAACCGACAGCACCCCCTCCCCGTCTCGCCTGACGACCATCTGTATTCAATCGACGAGCGGCCATCCGCTCAAATCCAGATACCGTTCAGAAACGGAGAAAATACCTATGTCCACCTCAAAATCGCTGATGCTGGCCGGCGCATTCGTCCTTGCCATCGCCCTTCCTGCCTATGCCGACGACATGAAGGGCATGGATATGAGCAAGCCGATGGGAGACCAAGGTGCGTCCAGCAAGGCTTTCACCGACGCCATGGGCAAGATGCACAAGGACATGATGATCCACTACAGCGGCGATGCGGACGCAGATTTCGTCCGCGGCATGATCCCGCATCATCAAGGCGCGATCGACATGGCCAAGATCGAGCTGAAATACGGCAAGGATCCCGAACTGCGCAAAATGGCGGAGGGCATCATCACCGCGCAGGAAGCCGAGATCAAGGAAATGAAAGCCTGGCTGAAGAAGCACGGCAAGTAATCCATCCGGCAAATGAGAGGCGGCATTCGTGCCGTCTCTCTGTTCCACGCTCTCAGCCCATGATTGCGGGCAGGCGCTCTGCGAGCAGGTCGATGACCACGCGCATCTTTAGCGAAAGCTGCGGCACCTGCGGCCAGATGGCGTAGACGTTGACGGGCCGGCTGGAGACATTGAGCACCGGCATGAGCTTGCCTGCGTGCACATAGCCCCGTACCAGCCAGCAGGGTAGCCACGTAATGCCCATCCCGGCGGCGGCCGCATCCGCAATGACCTCCAGGTCATCCAGACGCAATCGCGTCTGCGGAAAATAGTCGACGGCTGCACCGTCGCCCTGCAGAAAGGTCCATCTCTTGGCTTCCCCGGATCTCGCATAGACGACGAGATCGTGGCTATCGAGATCGGCAATGGTCTGCGGCGTACCTCTAGCAGCGAGATAATCCGGGGAGGCGCATAGCGTCATGCGATGGAGGGCGATCTTGCGGGCAGCAAGACCGGCTTCGTCCCGCAACACGCCATTGCGAATGGCGAGATCGAAGCCCTCGTCGAAGAGGTCGACCACGCGATCACTGAAGGAAAGGTCGAGTTCAAGCTTGGGATGGACACGTGCCAGTTCAAGCAGCAGCGGTGCAGCACAACGACGACCGAAGAGCACCGGCATGGAGATGCGCAGACGTCCGGTAACTTCGCGCTTACCCGATTCCAGCATGGCCTCGCCGGACTGTATCTCGTCCAGCGCCCGGCGGCAGCGCTCGTAGAAAGCTTGCCCCTCATCCGTCAGACTCTGCATGCGGGTGGTGCGGTGAAACAGGCGCACATTCAGGCGTCCCTCCAGCTTCGCGATCGTCTTGCCGATCGCCGAGCGCGAGAGATTCATGCGCGCCGCCGCGGCCGAAAAGCCGCCGGCCTCGACCGCCTCCACGAATTCGGGAATGCCGTTGAGCATGTCGGTCATGATGATTGCTTCCTCCAAGGAACCAGTTAGCGGAAATAATATCGCCACTGGCGACCATAAAGCAACGATATGCTCCGCCCATTGCTTTCAATCCCTCTCAGGAGATCATGATGACGAAGACCATGAAGCGTTGGACCCTCGAGACGATCGCCGTCGGCGCTCCCTTGAATCTGACGGAAACCGCCATTCCCTCGCCGGCGCGCGGCGAAGTGCTCGTGCGGGTGAAAGCCGTTTCGCTGAACTATCGCGATAAGCTCGTCCGCGAAACCGGCATGGGCCTGCCGATCCAATTTCCCTTCGTACCGGCCTCCGATATGGCAGGCGTCATCGAAGCGGTGGGAGACGATGTCACCAGATTTGCCGTTGGAGATCGGGTCATTTCGACCTTCCATCCCGACTGGATCGACGGCAAGCCGCTCGGCGATGCCCGTACACCGCCCTACAAGACGCTGGGCGGTTTTTATCCCGGGGTGCTCTCCGAATATGTTGCCATGCCGGAGGACTGGCTCGTCTCGGCGCCTCAGAGCCTCGATTATGCCGAGGCAAGCACCTTGCCCTGCGCTGGCCTGACGGCCTGGTTTGCGCTGGTGGAGCGCGGCAAGGTCAAGCCTGGCGATAGCGTGCTGGTGCAAGGAACGGGCGGCGTGGCGCTGTTCGGGCTGCAGATCGCCGCGGCCCAAGGCGCCGAGGTGTTCGTGACCTCCTCCGGACAGGAAAAGCTCGAACGGGCCAAGGCTTTGGGCGCTCATCACGGCATCGACCGCAACAAAAGCAATTGGGTGGAAGAGGTCTATCGTCTCACCAACGATCAGGGCATTGATCATATTTTCGAAATAGCCGGCGGGCCGAATTTCGCCCAATCGCTGAAGGCGGTGGCGCCGCAAGGCCGCATTTCCGTCATCGGCGTCCTTGAGGGCTTCGACATCTCCGGTCCGGTGGCACCGCTGCTGTTGAAGTCTCCCACCGTGCAGGGCATCAGCGTCGGCCACCGCCGCTCGCTCGAAGATTTCGTGCACGCGGTCGACAGCATCGGCCTGAAGCCCGTCATCGACCATCGCTATGCACTCGGCGAGGCATCCGCCGCCTTCGATCATCTCGATCGCGGCCCCTTCGGCAAGATCGTCATTGATCTTTAACGTGAAGCCGGGCCGCCGCGAAAAGCTGCGGCCCGGCTTTGCATGATATCAGGCCTTCGGCTCGAAGGGCTGTGGCACGCGCTGGGCGCTCTGGCGTGCGAGCATCCAGCCGGGATATTCGGGCGCAAGCGCGCTGACCTCAGCGAGCTTCGTCATATCCTCGGCATCGAGCTTCAGCTTGACGGCGGCCAGATTCTGGTCGAGCTGGTCGAGACGCTTGGCACCGATGATAATGCTGGTGACAAAAGGCTTCGCCAGGATCCAGGCAAGCGCCACTGTTGCGACGCTGGAGCCGTGCTTCTCCGCCACGTCGCGCATGGCGGCGACGCAGGCCCAGGCGCGGTCCTTGTCGACGGGCGGGAAATCGAAGCTCGCACGCCGTCCCTCGCCATTGCCGGGAGCGCCCGGACCATACTTACCCGAGAGCAGACCACCTGCCAGCGGCGACCAGACCATCAGCCCCAGCTTTTCCTCAGCCATGACAGGCACGATTTCGCGCTCCAGATCGCGGCCTGCGATGGAATAATAGGCCTGCACCGTTTCGAAGCGGGCAAAGCCGCGGCGTTCGGAAATGCCGGGCGCCTTGGCGATGCGCCATGCCTGCCAGTTGGAAACGCCGATATAGCGAACCAGACCGCGCGAAACGAGATCGTCCAGCGCCCGCAACGTCTCGTCGATCGGTGTCACGATATCCGTCCCATGGATCTGATAGAGATCGATATGATCAGTCTGCAGACGATCCAGGCTGGCCTGCACCGAGTCCATGATATGGCCGCGCGAGGCACCCCGGTCGTTCGGGTTGTCGCCCATGACGCCATAGACCTTGGTGGCGATGACGACATCCTTGCGGGGAACGCCGAGATTCTTCAGGGCCTGGCCGAGCAGCTTTTCGGAATTGCCGAAGGAATAGACGTCGGCGGTGTCGATGAAGTTGACACCGGCGGCAAGCGAGCCTTCGACGATCTTGTCGGCGAGCGCCTGATCGACATCGGCGATCGAGCCCCAGGGAGTGTTGGGATTGGCCTCACCGAAGGTCATCGTGCCCAGGCAAAGTTCGGAGACGAAAAGGCCGGTATTGCCGAGTTGGTTGTAACGCATAGGAGAAATTCCCTTGTGGTCAGCCGGAAGACGCTTCCGGCCGGTGAATTCTTATCTTTTCGCTATGAATTGGCCTCGGCACGGCAGCCGCTGTCGGCGCTGCCCTGAGGAGGTCATAAGACGGCCGTCGAGGCCGGGCTCTGGCTCCGCGGCAATCGAGACAACAAGCACATAATGCACCCGAAACCATTTTCAACGCGAGACCCCGGGCCGATCACGATGCGGTTACCTGCACTTGCTCTTGCGTCCGGGCCGGCGCGGATTAGACTCCGGTTTTTATTTGATGCGCAAAACGGACACACCGATGACGCAACGCCCCCTAACGACAATCGGCTTCGATGCCGACGACACGCTCTGGCAGAACGAACAGTTCTACCGGCTGACGGAACTGCAGTTTACCGAGCTACTCGCCGATCACGCCGCAAGCGACGTCATTTCCGCACGGCTGCTGGAGGCGGAAAAGCGCAATCTTCGTCACTACGGCTTCGGCATAAAAGGCTTTACGCTCTCTATGATCGAGACGGCCATCGAGATCACCGAAGGCGAAGTGCCATCGACCGTCATCGCGCAGATCCTCGATATCGGCCGCGATCTTCTCGCCCATCCAGTCGAAACACTGCCGCATGTGCGTCAGACACTGGAGGCCCTCTCGGGAAAATATCTGCTTGTCCTGATCACCAAGGGCGATCTTTTCGATCAGGAGCGCAAGCTTGCGCAATCCGGGCTCGGCGATCTCTTCGATGCCGTCGAGATCGTCTCGGACAAGAACGCGTCGACCTATCGCCGCATCTTTTCCAAAGTGGGCGATGGACCGGAACGGGCTATGATGATCGGCAATTCGCTGAAATCGGATATCGTTCCCGCGCTCGCTGCCGGCAGCTACGGTGTCTTCGTGCCGCACGAGCTTACATGGTCGTTCGAGCATGTGGAGGAACCGACCGACGCGCCGCGTTTCCGCAAGATCGGTCATCTCGGCGAGCTGCATGGCGTGATCGAAGCGTTGCAGTAATCCCTACTGCCCCTGCTTGGAACGGGGTGGAAACAGCATCGGTCCCTGATCCTTCTGCTGCTCGGCCGGCGCCTGCTGCGCAGCCGGCGGATTGGGGTCGATGAGGATCTCGTAGGGAGCGCCGAGACCGCGCCGGCGCGTGACGCGCGAATAATAGGGCTTGATCAGCCAGGTCGTATCCTCATTGACGGTGACGTCGGCGGTGTTGCCGTCTTCATCCGTGCCGAAGAAGGATTCATCCTCGCTCGACGAGAGATCGAAGATCGCCATATAGGCGTACTTGCTCTTGGAGCTGAAAGTGATCCGCACATGCTGGCCTTTCTTCAGCGGCAGCATGTAGACCTTGCCCTTGCCGAACTTCGTCCAGCCCGTCAGCCTCTCAAGGACTGCCGGCAGGGTGATCTTCTCGAGCTTTTCGCCACGATCGAGCTGCGGCAGCTGCTGTTGCTGACTATCGCTTTGAGCATGGGCGGCTGCGGCGCCCAACAGCGCAACCATCGTCAGCGAAAGACCGAGAAGCACGGCTCTCACGGCCGCACCAACGCGCAACGCATCGCCTCCACCTCTTTCCGGCAATAGCAGCCTTCGATGTGATCGTTGACGAGGCCCATGGCCTGCATGAAAGCATAAACTGTGGTCGGGCCGACAAAGGTCCAGCCGCGCTTCTTCAGATCCTTCGAAATCCGCACCGAAGCCGCCGTCGTCGGATTGGCGCGCAGATGGGCCAGATCGAAGACTTCGGGCCGCTCCGAGGCGCCCGGTTCGTGGCTCCAGAAATAGCGGGCGAGCGAACCGAATTCGTCGCGCAGCTCGATAGCGCGATTGGCATTGTTGATGGTGGAGACGATCTTGCCGCGATGGCGGATGATGCCGGCATCGGCAAGGCAGCGCTCGATGTCGGCATCGCCAAATCTGGCGACCTTCTCGAAATCGAAACCGGCAAAGGCGGCGCGGAAATTTTCGCGCTTACGCAGGATCGTCAGCCAGGAGAGGCCCGACTGAAAGCCCTCGAGGCAGATCTTCTCGAAGAGCCTGATGTCGTCGTCGACCGGGCGGCCCCATTCCTTGTCGTGATAGCGCTGATATTCCGGCAGATTGCCGTGCCAGAAGCAGCGGTCCTTACCATCTTCGCCGGTGATGATGCCCGTTTCGGCCATTTTCGCGATTCGTCCCCTATTTCAGCGCGCACTACCGGAAACCGGTAAGCCACTATCGGATAAATTGAGATCAATCAAATGCTTAAATTCATAGGCTGACTTCGACGACCGCGCATTCCGATTCATGATTTACCACTTGCAAACCATCTTTCCAAACCAGGCGGTAACCCTGACAAAGCTTTATCGGCTTCGCGGCATTTTGATGAATAGATGTTTACCATTCGCTCGCGTGCAAGTGGCACCATTGTTTCGACCGGGCGCTTTCGCGCCCATCTTCGGCCCATGTGTAGAGAGTTTGTCCGATGATGAAACATGCCGTTCTGTGTGCCGCGGGCGCCCTGAGCCTGCTTGCCTCCACCGCCTTTGCCGACGATCGCTATCAGTCGCGCCCGCCCGTCATCGTCAGTCCCGATCTGACCGCCCCCTGGGTGATGCAGCTCGGCGGCGGCAATGTGCAGCCGGTCGTCTATCCCCGCCCAATGGCGCGGCGCGCCGCCGATCCCAGAATGGAGCAGCAGGCCAATCCACAGGTGCGTCAGATCGTGCAGCCGCGCGGTCTGTTTGCCCGCCCGGCCGTGCAGCAGGTCGCCATGGCCCGCCCGCAATATCCGGCAGTCCGAGGCCAGATCGATCCGCAGTTCCTGCCGCAGATCGTAGACTACCAGACCAAGGAAAAGCCCGGCAGCATCGTCATCGACACCAATAACCGCTTTCTTTATCTGGTAATGGATGACGGCAAGGCGCGGCGCTATGGCGTCGGCGTCGGCAAACCCGGCTTCGAATGGGCTGGCGCCCATACCGTAACCCGCAAGCAGGAATGGCCGGACTGGACGCCGCCCGCCGAGATGATCTCGCGCGAAGCCGCCAAGGGCCATTACCTGCCGGCACACATGGAAGGCGGCGAAGGCAATCCGCTCGGCGCCCGCGCCATGTATCTCGGCTCCACCCTCTATCGCATCCATGGCACCAACGCCCCCTGGACGATCGGCAATGCCGTCTCCTCCGGCTGCATCCGGCTTCGCAACGAGGATGTCATCGACCTCTATAACCGCGTAAAGGTCGGCACCCGCGTCACCGTCATGTAATTTGTAATGACCGCTGGACCCGTGCGGCGATACTATCCCATTGAGGGAGCAGTATTCGGCTCACCGGACCGCCCGCCACTATAGTTCAGACTATAGTCTGATCCGCGATAGAAGAGAGGCTGGTTCTTCCAGACCATTCTCCTTATCGGGTATTTTGACCTTGATCCCTTCGTTGGTTCCGGTAATTTCCTACCGGATTAAACGAGGGGAATGCCAATTATGAAAGCAGCATTGTCGATCGTGACGGCAGGTGTCGTCGCGGCGTGTCTTCTTACAGCGTCGAACGCAGCAGCCTTCACCGCTTCGACACCTATTACGGCGCCGGTCGCCCGCACCGACGTGATCCGGGTCGCAATGGAGCCGCAGGGCCAGGTGAAGCCGCAGTTCCAGCGGCGGATGGTGCGGCTGGCGACGAACGAGGAGCCGGGCACCGTCATCGTCGACACCAACAACAAGTATCTCTACCTCGTCGAAGGCAATAACCGCGCAAGACGCTATGGCATCGGCGTCGGCCGCGATGGTTTCGGCTGGTCCGGCGTCGTCAAGGTCGGCCGCAAGGCGGAATGGCCCGGCTGGACGCCGCCGCCGGAAATGATCGTGCGCGAAGCCAAGAAGGGCCACAAACTGCCGGCCTTTCAGGAAGGTGGCGAGGACAATCCGCTCGGCGCGCGCGCCATGTATCTCTACCGTAACGGCAACGACACCGCCTTCCGCATCCATGGCACCAACCAGCCCTGGAGCATCGGCCTCAACATGTCCTCCGGCTGCATCCGCATGATGAACAAGGACGTGATGGATCTCTATGATCGCGTCCCCGTCGGCACCAAGGTCATCGTCGTTGGTCCCGGCAACAAGCAGGGCGAAGTCAGCTATCAGGATCGCGGCGTCGATGTGTTGAGGACGCTGTTCGGCGGCTGATAGAATCCGACCCGAATCAGGCACCAGCATAACGGGCGCTCTTCCCTCGCGTGACATCATTCACGCCGGGGAAGGCGCCCGTATCGCTTGCAATAGTTTATTGGGTGCAGGCGCGGATGGAGACACTGTTGCGCCAGTGTTACAGCCTGAAACTTATCACGCTGCATCGCCGAAAAATGGCTCGTCGCCTTCAGTTTACCGTCAGTTTTCCCGCCTAAGCCGTACTTGCCTACCCATGACTGCAATAGAAGTGTCATGGAAGCGCGTTTAGATGGCGGCACTTTGGCATCCGGGGATTTCATATGCATCGTGCATTTCGCATCAAGCAGCCGGCATTCGCCGCGCTTGCGACTTCCGCATTCATATTTGCAGCAAGCTCTGCCTCGGCGGAGATGCAATTTTCCGCTTACGGCGGCATACAGGGCGCGACAGGCAGCAATGTGACCACGTCGGACGGCGCTGATTTCGACCCCAACTGGTCCGGAAAATCCTTCAAGATGCCGCCCTATTTCGGCTTCCGCGGCATCTGGTGGCTTGACCAGTTCGACAAGCCGAACTGGGGCGTGTCGCTCGATTATACCCATGCGAAGGTCTACGGCGATCTCGGCAATACGCCAGGCTGGTCGCATTTCGAATTCACCGACGGCCTGAACATGCTGACGCTGAATGCGCTCTACCGCTTCCAGGATTCGAGCCGCAACTGGACACCCTATGTCGGTCTCGGCGCCGGCATCAACGTGCCGCACGTCGAAGTCACCCGCTCGTCGGGCACGACTTTCGACTACCAGTTCGGCGGCGCTTCGCTGCAGGCGCAGGCGGGCGTCAGCTACCAATTCGCCAAGCACTGGTCGACCTTCGTCGAATACAAGGGCAACTACAACTTCGTGAACAACGTCTCGATCGACAGCGGCGACACGCTGAAGACCAAGGTTTTCACCCACGCTCTCAACTTCGGCGTGTCGTTCAACTTCTGACGTTCCTCAGGCTGAAGTCGCAATCGATCCCTCAAACCGGTTCAGGCATGGGGGGTCTTGTGCTATAATCCAACGCATGAGCTTCTCTTATTATCGTTGCGACTGGATCCATCCGGAAAACGAGGAGCCGGTCATCGTTTATTATGAGGTTGATATCGCCGGCGATGTTCCGCGGCTGATCGATGTGTTTGCCGATGGTCGCCGGCAATGCATGTCGGTTGTCGATTTTACTGCAGAGGGACGTGACATGCTGGAGATCACCAGCCTCGTCGAAGGCTCGTTTTACGATGGCATTACCGGCCTGGTGGATGGCATTTTCTTCGAGGAAGGGCAGGATCGCATCAGCATGACGCGCATTGCCGCCGATCGGTTCGAAGTCGAATGGCAGGCTCATCGCCTGCCCGCGCCGGACAAGCTGCATTAGTACGCATTTCCGGACGGAAAACCGCTCTTCACTTTTCCTGAAATTGCTCTAAGCGGCGGCCGGCTGCAGGCCCTTCAGTTTCATAGGCATTTCGCCGCCATGGGCCCAGTCCAGCAGCTCCACCGTATGCAGGATGGGAATGCCCGTTCCCGTCGCGATCTGCGTGATGCAGCCAATATTGCCGGTCGCGATGATATCGGCTTTCGTCGCCTCGATGTTCCTGACCTTGCGCGCCCTCAGCTCGGCTGAAATTTCCGGCTGCATGATGTTGTAGGTGCCGGCCGAACCACAGCACAGATGCCCTTCCGCCGGGTCGCGCACCGTAAAACCCGCGGCTTTCAGCAAGAGCTTCGGCGCCATGGTGATCTTCTGCCCGTGCTGCATGGAGCAGGCGGAATGATAGGCGACCGCGATGCCGCGCGGCATATGCGACGGGAGATCCAGGCTTGCGAGATATTCCGTGATGTCCTTGGCGAGAGCTGAAATCCTCGCAGCCTTTTCCGCATAGGCCGGATCGAGGCGCAGCATATGCCCATAGTCCTTGATCGTCGTGCCGCAGCCCGACGCTGTGATGATGATGGCGTCCAGCCCTCCGGCGTCGATCTCGCGCAGCCACACATCGACATTGGCGCGGGCAGCGGCGAGCGCCTGCTCCTCGCGGCCCATGTGATGAACCAGCGAGCCGCAGCAGACTTCTCCTTCCGGCACCACGACCTCCACACCGAGGCGCGTCAGCAGGCGGATGGTGGCTGCGTTGATTTCGGGATCGAGCACCGGCTGGGCGCAGCCCGTCAGGATCGCCACGCGACCGCGGCGCTCGGCCTGCGCTGCATGCAGCCCCGGCTTTGCAAAAGGGGACAGCGCGGGAATGCTGCGCGGCGCAAGATCGAGCGTGGCGGCAAAAGCCTTCAGAGCCGGGATGCGCTTCAAGAGACCCTTGAACGGCCGGACGAGGTTTGCAAGCCGCAAGGCCAGCCGGAAACGGCCGGGATAAGGCAACACGGCTGCCAGCACATTGCGGGTCAGCCGATCCATCAGCGGGCGCTTATAGGTGTTCTCGACATGGACGCGCGCATGGTCGATCAGGTGCATATAGTCGACACCGGACGGACAGGTCGTCGTGCAGGCAAGGCAGGAGAGACAGCGATCGATATGTGTCACCACCTCGGCATCGGCGGGCCGGCCGTTTTCCAGCATGTCCTTGATGAGGTAGATGCGGCCGCGCGGGCTGTCGAGCTCGTTGCCAAGCGTCACATAGGTCGGACAGGTGGCGGTGCAGAAGCCGCAATGCACGCATTTGCGCAGGATAGCCTCGGATTCGGCCACATGCGGATCGGCAAGCTGTTCGGGCGTGAAATTGGTTTGCATTTACACATGTCCCCGCTTGAGCAAGATCGCGCCCCTCATCCGGCCTATCGGCCACCTTCTCCCCGTTTTAACGGGGAGAAGGGGATAGACGCGGCCTCCGCCATCCCTCAGCTTTGTTACATCCGATGCTGCCGAGTAAAAGAGGTCGTCCCCTCTCCCCGCCCGCGGGGAGAGGGTTAGGGTGAGGGGCAATCGTAGACAGGACACCATCCGCATCATCCCATCTTCCCCGGATTGAAAATCCCCGCCGGATCGAATTTCCCCTTCACGCGCGCCGAAAGCAGTGCCACCGCTTCGGGTTGCGGCTGGAAGGCCGGTGTCATTGCGCGGTGGGCTGGGGTGGCGCGCATCAAGGTGGCATGCCCGCCACCAAGCGCGTGAATGTAGCGCCTGAGCATCTCACCTTCCGGCGCCGCTTCCATGCGCATCCAGACGAGCCCGCCCTGCCAATCGTAATAGGCATCCACGCCCTCCTCCAGGCGAAGGGCGGCAACAAGCCGGTGGCCAGTACCGGGAGCCACCGAGACGCGCCAGACAGGACGCAAGGTACCATCAGCATAAGGCTTCACATTGCGGATCTCACGCCAGAGCCTGCGGCTGTCATCCTCCTCAAGGCGCTTCACCGAGCCGAGCCGGCCCATGGCGGCAGCAAGCTTTTCACCCCGGACCGAGACGGAACCCGGAAGACCCTCGACGCGCAGCACAGTCGCCTCCCCCTGCGGCAGCTTGCCGTCGAGAAAAGACCAGGAGACGGTCAGCGGCAAATGGGCAGCGCCCGATACCTCGAGCGGCAGGGCCATGGCGGCGGCCATCGCGTTGGCGGCTTCCGCATCGTTGAGACCGGAAAGGATAATCGTCTCCTCGGTCTTTGGCTTCGGCGGCACACGGAACGTTACTTCGGTCAGAAGGCCGAGCGTTCCGTGCGAGCCGACCATCAGCTTGACCAGATCAAGACCGGTGACATTCTTCATCACCCGGCCGCCAGCCTTGACGATCTCGCCCTTGCCATTGACGAAACGGACGCCGAGCAGGCTATCGCGCGCCGCACCACTGACGAAGCGGCGCGGGCCGGAGACATTGGCGGCGAAAATGCCGCCGATCGTCGGCTCACCTTCGGTTGCCATCAGCGGCCTGTGATCCATCGGCTCGAAGGCCATCATCTGGCCGGCCTCGGCAAGAGCGGCCTCGATCTCGGCGGCCGGCGTGCCGGCGCGGGCCGTCATCACCATCTCACCCGGATTGTAGGCGACGATGCCGGTCAGGCCACGTGACGAGAGCACCGCTTCGGACGCGACCACATTGCCGAAGCCGGATCGCGTATTGCCGCCGAAGATTGCAAGGGCTGCACCGCGCGCCGCGTGATCGCCGATGATGGAGGCCGCCTCTTCCTCGGTTCTCGGATGAAATTCGGTCATGCCGCATTGCGTCCGTCGAGCGGGAAGACCTTGGATGGGTTAAGTATCCAGCCGGGGTCGAAGGCTGATCGAACCGACATCATCTGGGCAAGATCGACATCGGCATATTGGTGCCGCATCAGATCGCGCTTCTCGATGCCGACGCCATGCTCGCCGGTGAGACAACCGCCGGCATCGACGCAGAGGCGCAAGATATCGTTGCCGGCCGCTTCCGCCTTGGCGGCCTCATCGGGGTCATTGGCATTGAAGAGGATCAGCGGGTGCATGTTGCCATCGCCGGCATGGAAGACATTGGCGACGCGCAGACCATAACGATCGACAATCTCGCTTGTCTTCTTCAGCACGTAAGAGAGCTGACTGAGCGGCACGGTGCCGTCCATGCAGATGTAATCGGCGATGCGTCCCGTAGCGCCGAAGGCCGACTTCCGGCCTTTCCAGATCAAGGCCGCTTCCGTTGCCGACTGGCATTCGCGCACCGTTTTGACCTTGTGAGTGCGAGCGATGGCAACGATGCTAGCCAGCATATCGTCCATTTCTGCCTCCGACCCCTCGACCTCGACGATCAGCAAAGCCTCGACATCCAGCGGATAGCCGGCCTTGGCGAAGGCTTCGCAGATCTCGATTGCCGGCTTGTCCATGAATTCGATGGCGACAGGCACGATGCCGGCAGCGATGACGTCGGCGACGCAGGCGCCCGCCTCTTCGGAACTGTCGAAACCGAAGAGTACCGGCCGGGCGCCCTCCGGCTTGGCGATGAGCCGCACCGTTGCCTCGGTGACGATGCCGAGCTGGCCTTCCGAGCCGCAGACCAGACCGAGCAGATCATAGCCCGGCGCATCCAACGCCTTGCCGCCGAGATCGATGACGGTGCCATCGGTCAGGACAAGCTTGACGCCGAGAAGATTGTTGGTCGTGACGCCATATTTCAGGCAGTGCGCTCCACCGGAATTCATGCCGATATTGCCGCCGATGGTGCAGGCAAGCTGCGAACTCGGGTCGGGCGCATAGAAGAAACCATCGGCCGAGACGCTTTCTGAGACATGGAGGTTCGTCACCCCCGCCTGCACGGTCGCGGTGCGGTTGGCATAATCGATATCGAGGATGCGGTTCATCTTGGAGAGGCCGAGGACGACGGCATCCTCCTGCGGTATCGCGCCACCGGAAAGCGATGTGCCGGCGCCGCGCGGCACGACGGGAATGCCGTAGCGATGGCAATATTTCATGACGGCCGCGACTTCCGCCGTCGAGCGCGGCAGGGCGACGGCGAGCGGCAGGCGGCGATAGGACACGAACGCATCGGTTTCGAAGGGCACGAGCTCTCGCGCCTCGTGGATCAAACATTCCGGAGCCAGGAGATCGGCGAGATCGGCAACGATCGCGCTCCGGCGCGCCAGAACATCCGCACGCGGCTCCAGAAATGAAATGGCCTCGGCCATGCCGTCCTCCTCCTGCATCCGCTTTCGGATACAGCCCCTTTTAGAGCATGATGCCGAAAAGTGTGATCGGTTTTCGGACGACATCATGCTCTGCTTTTTTGATACTAGAGCGGATTCAGATTTTAGGTCTCTTAGACCTAAAATCATCCGGCTCTAGGTGCGTTAAAGGCTTAGCGCTTTCCCAAGTTTGGAGCAAATGATAAGCACTTATTCCAAAACAGGAAATAATTCTGCATGACCAATTTGGGAGATCTCGAAATCTTCGCCAGCGTCGTTGCAACCGGCAGCATGTCGCTGACGGGCCGCGCGCTCGG